>DSAB01000076.1 GCA_011388275.1 bacterium
CTAAAATGCCAATAAGGTCAATCGGTTTGTTGGCACCGTCTTCCGGATAGACTTTCACCTGTATCGGAAATGGTCTGTCGGCCCGGGCTTTATCCCGAATGGTACAGCCGGTTCCTTTTAAACGGAAAAAAACGTCCTTATATCGAACTCCTGATCAGCAGCTAAATGAACAAACCATTTCAGAAATTCAGCACAAAGCGGTCTGATGGGCCTTTTCCCGGATCAAAAACTGTCTACGGCTTCATCGACACTGTTGTACGTCTGAAAAATCGTGATTAATTTTGTGATCATCAGCATGCTCTTTACCTTGTCAGACGAACCGGATATTTTAAATACGCCCTTCGCGTTCCTTACGGAGGTGAGACAGGCCATTAGCATGCCCAGGCCTTTGCTGTTGATCCATTTCACATTAGACAGATCCGCGACAATTTTCTTCTTGCCTTCCTGGAGAAGATCTTTTACTTTTTGATGGCAGGCGTCGGTCTCCTTTCCGCCCATCAAATTGCCTTTTATACCGACTACCACCACATCTTTAGCCATTCGTATTTTTACTTGCATGTTATGTCTCCTGCATTTTATCCCTGACCGACCTTCAATCTCTTTTGATAATCATAAGTGTGATATCATCAAACTGAGGCTGCGTTCCGGAAAACAGACTGACCTCTTTGACGATTTCATCCATGATATTATTGGCACTTTTGCCTCTGAATGAACAAGCTAGTTTACACAAACGCTCCTCTCCGTACTCTTCGTTCGATTCATTGATCGCCTCTGTGATTCCGTCCGAATAGATGACCAACATATCGCCCCGATCGATATTGATTGTATCTTCAGGATATTCAAATTGCTCAATCATACTCATCGCGATACCGGCGTTGCTCAGTTCTTTCATCTCGCCGCTTTTACGGACGAGAAATGGGCGGTTATGGCCTGCATTGGAATAGTCGACCCTGTGTTTCTCGAAGTCCAGAATACCATAAAAAAGCGTCGCGAACTTATCCGCTTCCGTATTCCTGTAAAGAAGTTGATTGGAGCGATTAAGGCATTCGCATGGATGGGTTGTTTGTTTTGTTTCGGCCCTGATGGTGGCCTGCAAATTGGACATGAGCAATGCCGCCGGAATCCCTTTTCCTGAAATATCTCCAACACAGAAGGCGAGGCGGGAAGCATCGATTGGAATAAAATCGAAATAATCTCCTCCCACAACTTTCGCCGGATAAGTGACACCCGCGATGTCATATCCTTCCAGAACCGGTGCGCTTTTCGGCAGTAAACGAGCCTGAATATCTGCTGCCAGCCGATGTTCTTCCTGCATTCGAATCAGCATCTGCTCCTGTTCGTGCAATCTGGCATTTTCGATAACCTGTGCGGATTGTCCGCTTAAAATGGAAAGAAGCCGCTGATCGTCTTTCGTAAAACCCTGATCGTTTTTCTTATTAAAACAGGCTATCAGGCCGGTCATTTTTCCTTTGAAAAACAGAGGCACACACAACAGGGATTTGATCGAAGCACAGTCATTAGATAAGCCGTGGAACCGGTGATCTCCCTGCAGATCATTAACCAGAATCGGCTTTCGGTTCCTGAGCATCCAGCCTGTTAACCGTGCATCGAGACGATATGGAACCTGAGCTGCGCTTGAATCGACTTCGCGAATCATCGTTTGAAAGGGATGATCTTTGGCATCCTCCTGCAATATCATAACAGCAGCCTGTTCGACATTAAAATGCTTAATGCATTTATTGACGATTAATGTTTCAATTTTCCTGAGTTCCATTGTGGAGGAGATCGCCGTGGAAATTTCATTGAGGATTTTCAGCTCTTCGACTGCTCTGTAAAGTCTTACATTTTCTTGCCGCAGAAAATCATCATTCATTCTATCCATTCGATGCCTCCTGTCTCCTTTAACCACATCCCCGGCAGCTAAAACACTATCGTCTGTTATGGATTAAAGTGATTACGATGTCTCCTCTGATCACAGAATATTGTCTTTTCTTTATGAATTCGTTGTATATGCGCCTGGAAGTGAGTGCCATCCGTTATTTTCCCAGCCTGAATAAAAACGAAAAACACTTTCTTGCTCATTTATTTACAATCAATTAGCTTGGTCCGACCCCATTTTCTACATTTTCTACCCCATTTTCTCCCATTTGGACAATTATCTCAGGCCTGTACTCAAAATGGATCACATCGAAATGAACCCATTTGCCGCCCCAAACGAATCCATTGCGTTCAAAAGCATCGATCACCGGCTGAGGAGGGCTCCATCGTTGTTGAACCGGTATTCGATGCCAGTCCTTGTAATAAACCGCCGACCATTTCCAATAGACATGTTTTTTATCATAACTTCGGGGTACCAGATCAACGGCCAATCCGTAGCCATGGAAGCTGCTGTTTTGCGATCCGACAATCTCTTTCTGTTTGAAGGAATACAAAATTCGAATATTCTTGACAAAGCTTGCGACATCGGGATTCTCTTCAGCCTGCCGGAGAATCTCCGCTTCTACTTGCTTTAACGCAGGAATGCAGAGTGTATTGACAAAAGCCATGCGGTGCAGAAACCGAATTTCACGGCAATGTTTTCGAATCTCCCTTTCGGTTTCACCAAATATCATCTTATAAAAATCATCACTGCGCCGCGCGATCGAAGCGGGTTTTTCAATCGCTTCTTTCAGCGGACTCGTGGGATAATGATAGAAAATCGAAGAGAAACGATCCTCATGCTCGAGATTTTCCCGGTTCAGCATTTTTCCGTCCCGATAATGGATCGATCCCTTTTCGAGATGCAGGACGATATCATTTTCCGTCCATTCGATCTCCTGAATATACTGTCCGTAATACTTAAGAAGGGCGGAAACCGGGTGAATCGGACCCGCGTGCGAAACACTGGAAGCGGCCGCGGACCGGTCATGAATGTGATTGACCGGCATGCCGATGATGAACACGGCAACGACACCGCGGAAAATGGCACGGATGAATTGGGCGAAATGCATGGCAGGCTTTTTTGCAATCATGAATTCTTCGTGTTTTCGCTTAATTTCCGGATCCGGCTCATATGACAAACCGGTCTCCCTCAGCCAGAGCCGAGCATTTTATATCGGCCGAAAGTTTTTCGAGCTGATTTCGGCACGTATCGACCAGCCGATCGATCTGAGCATCTGTTCGTTCCGGGTGATGGTGAAAAAGGCTCAGATGTTTGACTCCGGCCTCGGCTGCCAAATGAACCGCCTGGCCCGCGGCACTGTGACCCCACGAACGGGCGGCCGGATATTCTTCGTCCGTGTATTCCGCGTCATGAATCAGACAGTCGGCATCGCGGCAAAAATGTACGAATTCTGTGTAATCGAGTCCGCCACTGCCTCCCTCGCCCAGCTCGTTGTCTGTAAGGAAAATAAGTGTTTTGCCGTTTTCCGTAAACCGGTATCCGGCTCCTCCCCCGGGATGGCGAAGCGGCAGGGTTTCCACGAGCACTGTATCGATGGTGAACGCCTCCTCGGGTAAAACATATCCGTTGATTTCAGCCCGGAGCCGTTCGAATTGGTTGGGAAACAAAGGGTTGTCCATCACCGATGAAAATACGGAGATCGGTGTCTTGCCTGCAAGACAGGGTCCGATAATATGTAAAACCGTATCTTTGGAATACAGTGGTTTAAAAAACGGGAATCCCATAATATGATCCCAATGATAATGCGTCATCAGTAAATGACACACATTCGAACCGGCGGTTTCCAGGCGGATGCCGAGTTCGCGAAGACCGGTTCCGGCATCGATGATGATTAAATAATCCCGGCTTGAACGCAGTTCCAGACAGGATGTATCGCCTCCGTAACACTGTGTCGAATTCCCGGATACGGGTACAGACCCGCGAGAACCCCAGCAATGCAGCCTCATGGTTTCCCCTGATTATGATGATACTCGTTCAACGTTTTTTCAGCACAATGCAAGCCATGTCATCACTCTGGACGGCTTTACCCACGTGTGACTGAACATCTTCCTCAATCAGCCTCAAAATTTCGAATGCCGAATGTTGTTGTGCCTGGAGTACGGTATTTATGAGGCGGTCCTCACCGTAATCTTCATTATTTTCATTCCAGGCCTCTGTGATTCCATCGGTATAATAGACGAGAATATCATTGGATGCCAATGTTAAATTCTCGGATTCATACTCCGTATCCAAGGCTCCGAGAAAAATACCTCCCTTCTCCAGGGATTGAACCGTTGTGTTTTTCTCCCGAAAAAGGTAGGGTGGATTGTGCCCGGCATTCACACTGGTCAGTTCTGCTGTTAAATGGTTATACAGACCGAACCATCCGGTGGCGAATTTGCTGCTCGTGGTCGATTCAATCAAAACCCGGTTGAGTATGCTGACCAATTCCATGAGATTAAACCGCCTGTCAGCCATCTTGAGATAGCTGTGCAAACAGGAGTCGATGATGGATACGATCAGGGCGGCGGAAATACTTTTTCCGGACACATCCGCCAGAAATAACAGTGTCTTCTGTTCATCGATGCGAAATACATTGTAATAATCTCCACCCACTTTCTTCGCGGGAATCAGCTGTGAAGCCATCTCCAGATCTTCATAAGACGGGAGCGATTTCGGCAGCAGGTGCATTTGTATTTCCCTCGCGATTTCGAGTTCATGCGCCAGTGTTTCGGCTTCAATCTGCCTCTGGATCAGGTCATGGTTTTCAATGGCCACGGCACATTGCGAAGCCAGTATTTCAAATAGCGAGAGATCTTCTTCATCAAAAACACCTCCGCCCTTTTTATTGATTACCTGCATGACTCCGAGAAGCTTCTCATTACGAACCAAAGGCACACAAATCATGGAACGCGTGGTAAAATTGGATTCACTGTCAAAAGAAGCGTTGAAACGGGAATCTTTGTAACAGTCATCCACAAGCAAGGGTTTTCTGTGAGCGGCCGTCCAACCGGCAATGCCCTGCCCCATTTCCACACTGAACTTTTTTATCACATTTCCCTTCTCGCCGGTGGCAACCATAAAATGCAGTTTATCATCGCCGGGATCATACAGAAGCAGAGAGCTGGCTTCCGCATTCATGAGAACTTTGCTGTTCTCCATGATATCCGTCAGAAGATGGGAAAGCGGTTTTTTCTCCGATATTTTCCGGGATATTTGATGCAGAAAGCGAAGATTCCGGTTGATGGATTCCAGCTTGCTGATTATACTTTCATTTTGCCGATCGGAAGCGGTTTCTGCAGTCATGATTGCTCCTCGAGAAGTTTCCGGCATCACGCTGAATCGCGAAAATCACGCTGGACGCAGCCGGAAAGTGACATAAAAGACCAAAAACGTTAAAAAACCGGCGGCCATGGATATTAGGTCCCGGAATTTGAAATAGTGTTTTCGGGTCAGTGTGATTCGTTTTTCCGGAACGCCTAATCGAGCCGGAACCACGCGAACCACCCATCCATAGGTGTCCTGACCAATTAACACTTTATTCCAGATCATGGATTCGATCTTTTTCACATCAGCCAGAAGCAAGACACTGCCGCGGGGCAGAGTTCTCAGTACAGGCGAATCCGGATCCGGAAATTTGTGAATTCCTGCCTGCGATTCAACCACTTCGACAATTAAATGTCTGGATTCAAAGACCACTCGGTTCAGAAAGTCGTTCTTCCCCAGAATCCATGTTAAAAGAAGGATTGATACCGTGTATCCAATGCAGAAACCGACTCCCCCGTGAATCAGCCGAATATTCTTCAGGGAAAAACGGCGTACTTTGAGAATGACAAGAACAATCGGAACGAGAAAAAGGACCGGAACAACCGCCAGCCATGGAGCCCGAATCACGGATTTTACCGGATCCAGCATGAGCAAAGAAAGCATTTTTGAATCAGCGGCGAAGAAACGGATATACCTGATAAACAGGAAACCGATAAAAAAGACGATAACGGCGGAACAGACGAGCAAAGTGCGTCTCTGGGTGGAATCGAGTATCAGGTCGGCACCGTGACGAATGGTTGGAATCATCGACGGCAGTTTCTTCCATTGGCATCGATAGATCGTCATCTCCTTCCGTTTGCCCCGGGGCTTGAAACGACCTCTGCTTTGCAATAAATACATTTTACGTGAGAGACGCCAGGCCGTTTTGGCGGAAAGCCAGATTTCGTTGACTCCGGCACGGCTCTGGATTCGGGAAGCGGTATTGACCGTGTCACCGAAAACATCCCGTTTTTCCACAATGGCGTGACCGGTATGCATCCCGATACGAATGCAGGGAAATTCCGGATCGGCCTGCCGTTCACGGTCCAGAATTTGTTGAATGGCCACAGCGGCTTTCACCGCGTTCGACGGTTCTCTGAAAGCAACCATCAACGAATCCCCGATGGTCTTGACGATTCTGCCCCGATAATGTTTGATCACGGGAAATACAAGGCGGTTGTGCACATCCATCATCAGGCGTCCGGTGATATCCCCTTTCTTTTCCCAATACTGTGCCGATGACTCGATATCCGTGAACAGAATTGTGATCTCCTTACGGTCCCGCCGGATCTGACGCTGCAGATTTTTTTTCAAATCAATCATTTGCCAGGCCTCGAATGAATTCGTCGCGTTTTTTGGGGAAATGCGGCCGGATCAAACGGAGGCACATTCAGTTCCCATGGCGTTTCAGCAAAGGGTCGGAAAAGAACCTCTCCCAGTCCGGGGTCATCGGAATGATGATGGATAAGTGCTTCGATTCGGGCGCTGTCCGCGGATCCCCACCAGTTGCCCCGGGCCGGTACATCTTCGGAGCCTTGCAGCCGAATATTCAGTGTGTTCTCAGAAAAATTGTTTTCACTCAAAACAAGGCCACCTGAATCAATGATGATCGCTTCGGACGAATGATCGGAGAACTGGTTCCTTCGGACAACTGGTGCAGCGCCTTCGTGTATCCATAAAGCCCGCACATTCTGAATGAACAGATTATTCTCAACCACGGGGGTCCCGCCCAGAATCCGGATCGCGTTTTCATGTTGGTAAAAAACATTTCTTCTGATCGTTATATTCTGGAGATCATGAATTTCGATCGATGAACGGCCGCTCCGAATCAGCCGGCAGTTTTCCAATATCACGGGACCATAGAGTTTTTGACCGCCCGCAGCCATGAACCGGCTGGTAATGTCTATGAAAGAACAGTGCCTCAAATTTGCTCACGATGACCGTGAATGGAAGTAAAACCCCTGATAGCTGTTTTTGAAAACTACCTGTTCGAGAGAAACAGCTCCTGATTCAAAGATCTCAAAACCGCCCCAATCCATTGTATCGGGTGATACGGCCGTAGAGATCATCAAGATGGGTGCATCGGCGGTTCCCTGTGCTATGACGGTCCCGTAAACCAGCATGGAGATCATAACCGCTCCGTAGGTGGACCGGTCCGCAGGATCAAATTCGCCATCCCAGTGCTGATCATCACTGCGGGCCGTGAATCGCACGACGGTCCCCGGTTCAATGGCAAGAGTCACTCCAAATGGAATCAGAATGTCTCCGGTAAGCAGAATTTCGCCGGACCAGACCTCATCGACAGGCATCACACCCGAAGTGGTCCGCAGATAGGAAGGAGAAGTAAAATTATATGGAGACCGGTGTCCGATGTCGCATTGAAGAATACCCAAACACAGAACAACACTCACAAGAAGGATTCGGGGTTGTCGCACATTTACCTCCCCGGAATCTGAAAATATTTAAATTGAATAATCCAGGTTAATTCTTTGATCAATACGCAATCGGCGCAGAATGACGACTGATCGACCGGATGAACGATTCAAGATAATTACAAAACCTTTAAAAAGCAAATCAAGAATGGTTTCAAGCGTTATTGGCGATTGAATTTAATGAACTGAATTGCATGGATTGATCAGCGCGGACATGGGAATCTCGAAATTCGAATGTGTCTGAATCCATTTCTTTTTCTGCTTTCGAAACGGGATATAGGCCATTCGGATTTCACGAACATGAATCGATCGATCCCGTATTGAATTGAAGATCTCCGGCATGGAAGCCAATCGCCAAACCAGTAAAGGCAGAATTTTTACCGCTTCATTAACGGAAATATCGGCAGGTAAACACCGCGCAGCAGGGGGCATACCCGGCTCAGAATTCCAGCATCCGCTGCACTTGCTTATGGCTTCCGCAGATTGCAGAAACACGGCAGGATGAACACGAAAAGCCGGAACATTGAGTGCTGTTGTCACCGACGTTTCCAAATCATCAGTCCATCGCAAACTCCTGGAATTCCGGTTTGTGTGAATGATCTCCTCGATTCCTCTCAATTCCAGGATCAATTGCCAAAATGGCATAAAAACCAGACCGCCTCCCCATCCTGAAGACCATTCCAGAGTGCAGCGTGTCAATGTGTCCCTGTATAAAACCAGATGGATTTCACAATGTTCGCAGTGAAATAGGGGTGCCCGGTTCGTATTCCTCAAATCCCGACCGCATTGCGGACAATGCAGCGGTTGAGCCTTCCATTCCGATACCGGAGTATGTTTCTCAAGCTTCTCCCGCAGGCCGATCGCCGCATCCTCTGAAAGAATTCGATCAGAGATTCCGTTGTGAATAGTCTCATTCTTTACATAAACCGGAAAATAGATCAGACTGACCGCTTCTGTAATCAGGTCATGATACACAATCCGGCCTGATACGCCGGAGCCTGTTACGCTTTGAGAATGTTCAGACCGCACATCAGGTACCGATATTTCCGGACAGACAAACGACCCCTGGATGCCTGGCTTGACCGGCTTCAGCGGCTTTTTCAGGGTGTCTTTACCGAAAGGATCGAAGAACCTGACCGATCGAATTGCCGATTGTATGCTATCGAGATATTGGGTTTGAATTGAGAACGTCCTATCGCTGTTTTGGATCACTTTATACACACTTCCACGCAGATGCCAAAAAGGAATATATATGTTCTCTCTTCCTGCTGCGGCTACAGGCGGTAAATAGTATTGAAAGAAAGGATCCGGAAGAATCAGTGTACGACTTCTGCATTGAACACATTCCAGAAGACGGTCAAATTCACCAAGCGAAACAATGCTGTTGCAGCGAGGGCATAGAAATTCAGCGGTTAAATGTATCATAAATATCTTTCACGAAAACATGTCGCTCTTTAATGCCAGAGTATTCATCAAATAGAAACATGAATGATCGTCAGCAGATAGATGCTAGTCGTGATTGGGGGCTTCATGAACAATTCTTCGATATATAATCAGTTCTTCATCATCCAGTATTTTTTCAAATGAAAAGATCAATCCATCATTTGATCTCATTTTTTCCCCGCTTTCGATCTTGCGATATGTTTTGCGCGTGTCCTTCCATCGAGCAAAGTCCTCAACATAATATTTATGAAATCTGTCGTGTTTCCAAAATATCATAAGATCAAAAATAGACACATAGTCATCTGAAAAATGTCTGAATCGGGTTTGATTAACTCTTTTACCATGTCGATGCGGCACAGTCACATTTTGGCAAATTCCGACATGTTCCACCGGCCCCTCATAATCATTAATAAATTCACCGATTAATCTGATCACCCTGGCCCGATGCTGATGGATGGGATTCCCCTGAACATGATACAAGTAATCCAGAGAACGAATCATATTGGGCAGACTTAAACCCAGAAAAATAATCAGACCAATGAGTACTGCTGATAGTTGATATTTTTTACGTGTTACAAGGGCCTTGATCGTGGAAAAGGCAGCGGCCGCCAACAGGGGAAAAACAAAGAGCATAACAAAACTGTAATGGATATGTCCAAACCGAATATAGATATTTTGAAAATAAAAATATATTGACATTACCAGCAATGAGCCAAGTGTCAGCACTCTTTGCAGGGACCATCGTTTCCGTACATTACCCAGGAACAGATAAGCAATAGATCCCGCCAGGATCAGACTGAAAACCGCCAAGTTCACATATTGCCGGGAAAATGGAGTTAAGTTTATTCCCGGTGTTTCCTCGAGATGAGGTCCCAATTTAACAGTGGTCCGCATTCCTGAAAGAAATGATAAATGCCTTTGCAGCATCACAGGCTTTAAAAACAGGGGCAAATGTAAAAGCAGATACAAACACAATCCGCCTCCAAGCCATAAAAAGATATTCCGGACTGTTATTTTTTCCCGATTGAAAGCCAAATAAACCAAATGGAACAATCCAAAAAATACGGCATTGAGCTTCATGGCCACAGCCAGGACAAAGAAAAGGACGCTCCAGGCAAACCCTTTACTGTATCCCTCGGCATCCTTGACAATAAAGACCAGGGACAACATCAAAAGAAAAATATACATCGATTCCGGATGAACAAAAGTTGTGTATTCAATATGAACCGGAGCCAGAAAGCCGACCAAAACAATCACCATTGTTACAAGCCGGCTCGTACCTATAGACTTAAGAATCCAGGCCAGAAGAATAAAAGAACTCACCGTGAGACCAACAGTCAAGAGTCTGAAACCAATTATGAGTCCAGGCTCTTGAAACAAAGCATAAACGGGCATGAGTATCAGTGTACAGACACCCCAGTAAGTCGGACCGTAACCCAGTGCCGATGTTCTGGATGCCGCCATATTGATCTGGCCGGAGAATATCCATGAGATCATGTTTCTGACATTCGTGACGATCTCGTACTCATCTACCCGCCTGACAACGGTTATGGCAACGCTGTCTGAATAAACCAAAATAAATGGAATACACATTCCCATCAGCAGGATAAAAACAACCCACTCCCAGAATTTAAAAGATCGATTCCTTGTTAAAACCTCTTCCATAAACTGTTTTCTCCATGATGAATCCAAAAAGTGAGCCTAACCCGAATCCTTTCGCGATACGCATATTTTCCAAAAAATGGATTAAGAAAAAAATACGATTCATTTCTCATAGCAGACGCTGATAATACAGATCATTACATTGTGCAGCGGCTGATATCAGATTTTATCATCCATGCAAGATTGCATGATATTTTGCAGAATATACAAATATCATATTCGATTATCAAGGATAAATACAGATCCATATAAAGTTAAACAAGGCGGTATCAACCAAATTTCCGTCCCCGCATAATGTAATTATCACTTATGAACCAGGGTGGTTTTATCGTTAGAATGATTAAATAACAGTATGTGACCTGAATAATTCACAAATAGAATTATGAGCCTAATAAAATCATTGTTTGATATGATTTTATTAGACTCTCAACAGTTCCGTGAATTATTCGGGTTATCCCGACTTTCAATCCTATCTTTTCTATTTATGAATAAGTCGGGGTAAGAATCTGTCCATCGAATTTTTAAAAAGCATTTGATTGGAGCATATGGATCGATAAAAAAAAGACCCCGCAGCAGAAACGGGGTCTGAATGAAATAATGGATCAAAATATCAATTCAATTCAACCAGAGACCGATTTTTCTCGAAATCATAGAGTGTCTTCCGCTTCAGATCCGCCAGAGCCAGCTTGTATTCATTATACGCGTTCAGATAAGTCAGTTTCGCGGTATCAAGCTGTTCGCTGGCCCGGGCGAGTTCTACGGACGTGATGTCGCCATTGGCAAAACGCTGCAGACTGATATTGAATGACCGTTCGCTCACCTCCCTGGACTTCTCGAGCATCTGAACCCGGTCATAAGCCTCATAGACTTTTCGGACCACGTCCCGAACCTCACGTTCGATGGTGATGTGAAGATTATTCAGATTCAACTGTTCACGGCGTAAAATCGCTTCCTGTGCTTGAACCTGGGCCTTGTTCCGTCCCCAGTCCCATATGGGAATTTCCAATTCGAAGGTTACACCCTTATTGGGTGTTTTCTTCAGTATCTCCCAGCTGGATTCGAACAGATCGCCCGTCGGCGTGCCGAAAGGCATGTTCGGATCGGAAAAACCGGCGAGTTTGTAATAAGCGATCAGATTGCCCTTGACCGATACTCGGGCGTCGGTCTGGCGTATATCGATTTTCCGGTTTTCGATGTCGATTCGTTTCTCCACCAGTTCGCTTCGGTTCTGTATAGCCAGAGCCACGGCCCGCTCCAAATCGATGGCCGGGGATTTGACTTCCAGCTCGGTCACGACCTTCACATCCGCTTCCAGCGGCACGCCGATAAGCTGTTTAAAGATGGCCTCCTGCTCATTGAGACGGCCTTCCGCGGTTTTCAGTTCATTCTGATACTGAATCAGGTCGACCTCGGCCTGCATGGCGTCCACCTCGGCGATCAATCCCGCGTCGAACTTGTTTTTTGTCGTTCGATAAATCTCTTCCTGACGCTGCACCTTCTCCCGGTTGATCTCCACCTGCTGGCTTCGCTGATAGAGATGAAAAAAGGACTGTGTGACATCATACACCAGATCCAGTTCGGATCGCTTGAAAAAACGGGATTGCCTTTCATATTCCAGCTCGGCCTGCTGCAATTCCAGTGACACCGTATTGATTGTAAAAAGCGGTTTTTGCAATATGGCGCTCAGAGAAGAATAGAATTTATTGGACTTCAATTCAATGTCCGGATCCATAAACGAGGGTGTCCAGCTGTTGAGCTGATAGGCCTCTGACCGAAAGATCAGGTCACCCCCTCCCCAGGGCAGCCAGGGCATGGGCTGCCGGACATCCAGAACCGAGCGGACTCGGAAACTGCCCGTCTGTTTGGCCACCGGGTTTCCTTCGATCTGATCGATCAGAGTGAAACCCTCATCGTATTCGGGCGCGAACAGACTGGCGCTGATATTGGTGTTATAGGCCGCCTTGGCCGCCCACAGATTCCGCTCGGAAGTGATGACATATTGCTGCAGGGTTTGAATATTGTAGCTGCGGTCAAGAGCGATGTCAATGCTCTCATCCAGAGTCAGTACCAGGCTGTTTTGGGCAAATAACGGGAAAACCGAGAAGCTGAACAACAGCGATATTCCAAACCGTCCGAAAAACTTTTTCATAAAAGTGTCCTCTCGAATATTCAAAATGGATCACTCATAGCGCAGTGATTCGATAGGATCCAGCATGGCCGCCTTGCGCGCGGGATAGATACCGAACAGGATCCCAACGGTCGCGGATACACCAAAAGCCAGTATGATCGAGCTGAAATCGACAATCGTCTTCCATTGCGCGTAGGAGGAGATGATTTTCGTCATAATAAAACCGAGCAGTATGCCGATCAAGCCGCCGGAAAAAGAAAGAAGAACGGCTTCGATAAGAAACTGGCCCAGAATATCCTTCCGCGTGGCGCCCATGGCTCTGCGCACGCCGATCTCGCGAGTCCGCTCCAGAATGGAGGCCAGCATGATGTTCATGATGCCGATACCCCCAACCAGAAGGGAGATCCCCGCGATGGCTCCCATGACGATGTTGAATATGCGCTGAGTCTGCTGGCTTTGTCTCATCAACTCTTCCGGGACAATGATCCGGTAATCCCGCATTCCGTTATGACGGATATCCAGAAGATTATCGGCCAGGTTGGCCGCCTCGCGAATCCGGTCTTCATCGAGCACGCGAAGAATGATCTGGTCCACTTCGGGTTCCGCCGGATCAATATTGAACCGGTAAATCGCGGTAGACAGAGGAATATAAACATCCAGGTTGAGATCCCTGTCTCCCACGCCTCCCTTGCCTGTGGAACGGGGCATGGGACCCATGGTGCCGGCTACCGTAAACCAGAGATCACCGATCTTGATCTGCTGACCCACCGCCTCTTCATAATGAAAGAGGTCCCTCTTGATCTGATAACCCAGAACGCAAACACGTCTGGCCTCATGAACGTCTTCATAATTAAAGAAATTTCCGTAAGCGGGATCCAGATTCAGCGCATCACGCAGCCGGGGCTGGGTTCCTACGATATTGCCGGTTGTCTGTTCACTTTTCCGTGAGATCCGAATATCAGGAATCTCCTTCTGTGGTACAGACGATTCTACCAGCGGATTCAGTATATTCAGAGACCTCGCGTCTTCCATGGTCAATCCGCGGCCTTCGATGACGGTTCCGTATTCATCCTCTTCCGACTGAACGGGACTGGAACGAATAATGACATTGTTCATACCGAGAAGTTTGATTTGATCCATGGCTTCCTGCTTGGCGCCGGCTCCGATAGACAGCATGGCGATCACCGCGGCCACACCGAAGATGATTCCCAGCATGGTCAAAAAGGTTCTCAGCTTGTGGGTCGACAGGCCCTGAATACTGACACTGAAACTCTCATTGAAATTCACAATATCCCTCCATGACCGCTATCGCATGATCACCCGGACTTCATTGGAGCGTGAACTGCCTGTTCTCTTTGTCCTTGACTGTGGCTGGACGGTAGACTCTCCTTCCGCACCGATGGTCTCAAGCGGTATGGTCGGGTCTCTCAGACAGACCCGGTCTCCTTCCTCGAGTCCTTCCCTGATAACAATGGTATCACTGCTTTTGGCGCCGACTATGACTTCCTGCATTCGATAACCGTTTCTGCCCATCACATAAACCACGGTCGCGCCTTCCCGCTGGAAAACCGCCTGAATAGGAACGTACAGAGCGTCCTGTATTCTTCCGGTAATGATGCGCACACCGCAGGTCATACCCGGCCGCAGCTCGCCGTCCGTAGAATCCAGCGTCACCTCGACATCGAACACCTTGATATTGGTGGACTGTTCGCGCCGTGCCAATGCGGCGACCCGGGTTATTTTCCCGTAATACGGACGATTCTCGAGCGCGTCGACCGTGACGATGACGTTCTGGCCGTTTTCGATGCGGCTTATATCCACTTCGTTCACCGTTGTCCTGGCCTGCATGACGGACAGATCCGGAATACCGATGATCGGCATTCCCGGCCAGGGGCTGTCTCCGATCTGCACTTTTTTCATACCCGTGTTGCTGAAGATTTCTTTATAAACAACCAGCCCTCCGATCGGCGCCCGCAGGGTCAGAGACTCAAGCGCTCTTTTGGCTTCCTCCAATTCGGCTTCAGCCTGACGCACGTTCAATTCAGCCCTCATGAGGGTTGCCCGATCGATGATCTTCTGTGATTCGATTCTCTGCCGGGCCTGCTTCAACGCGACCTCGGCTTTCTTCATGTTCAGTTCATATTCCTGTTTCTTCGCTTCGGCTTCAAACTGCATCATCTTTAAGGAAAGTTCAGCCTGCTGATAATTATAGCCCTGGCTCTCCAGTTCGCTCTCGAGCTGGGCCATGTTTGAAGCGATGGTGGCCTTCTCGCTCTCGAGCTGGGCAAGCGCATTGGCCAGATTGTCTTCCGCCTGATCCACATTTTGAAGAGCCTCACTGTTATCGAGCTGAACCAGAAAATCGCCTTTTTGAACGATGGACCCTTCTTCGGCCATGTCGATGATCTTCAGGCTGCTTTGACGCCTTCTCATACGCGGAAGAGAAACATTCGTTGAATTCAGGGCATCGATCTCTCCCCGCGCCTGAAGATCGATGATAAACTCCCCTCTGATCACTTCCACAGTGGCAATATTGATTCTCGCCGGTATGGCTGCGATGATAATAATAACGATCAAAATAACTGCCGCAGCGATGAGAAACAGTATTTTCCGAGGAACTCTTCTGAGAGACTTAAATATCTGTTGAATCGGTTGTGTCCATTTCATGATGATTTCCTTCATCTCCGCAATCAATTTATCGTTTTCCCGGATTCTCCCGTCCCGATCCACCACCCCGTCCTTCACCGGATTCGCCGACTTTATCTTCGGGCTCCGCCCCTTTCGGCCTGGACTGCATCAGGCGTTCGCGAATGGATGGAGGAAGACGATCGAGATCCACCGCCGGTTTTTCACTTTCCGTAATTTCGTCTTTGAAATAATTGTAAAGAATTCCCCTTTGACGGAATATGTCGAAACTCTCCTGCAGATTGACCGCAAGCGCATCAATGCGGCGCTCTTCTTCCGCCCGGCCGTATACTGTCACCGCAATTCCCTCATCCGGCCTTTTATAAGAAATCCTCATATCTTTTTTTAAGCCGCCTTGAACCACAACGTAACCGTCATTACGGAGTCCGGTTTCGATCAGGACCGGTCGGTTGCTGTTCCATGGAAAAACCACAGGACGGCCATCCAGCTCAAAGAGTGTGCCCACGGGAATGGTCAAAACATTTTCGAAAGATTCGAGAATGATACAGGCCTGCGCGGTCATGCCGGGTTTGAGCCGGGGATCGGATTGGTCCACATCGATATAAACGGAAAATCCTTTCAGCCGGGCCTCGAAATCAATCAATTCCGCCAGTCGCGACACTTCCCGCACCGTTCCCGTAAACTGCGCATCCGGATAGGCTTCCATCGCGAATCTGACTCTTTGACCGGGAACCACCCGGGGCCTGTCCACTTCGTTGATGTGCAGCTTGATCTGCATCTTCGACAGATCCGGTATGGCGATCAGATCCTCCCTGGGATTGGCCGTGTATCCCATTTTAAGCCTTTCTCGGGAATTGAAACTGCCCACTTCCTGGTAGACGACCATCCCGTCATTGGGCGCCCTGAGAGTAAATTCTTCGAGTCTTTCTTTAAAATCCCTTACCCGGTTCTCGGCCTGACGAATGGACATCTCCAGTTTCATTCTCTGACTGTTGTTGATAATCACTTGGGATTCCAGCTGTTTATTAATCCTGGCCAGATCGATCTCCGCCTGCTTGAGACTCAAACGAGCCTCTTCCTTTCTGGCTTCCGATTCGAATTGCCTCATCTCAAGCCGTAAAACAGCCTGCTCATAGGAATATTCCGCGAGCTTCAGCTGGTTTTCCAGATTCATCATAACCCGGCTTTGTTCCGCCTCGAGTTTTTGCAGATCCGCGTGCAGAGTGGTCAACCGGTCACGAGCCAGGTCAAGCTGAGTCTCAATATCGGCCACATCGAAATGAATCAGCGGATCGCCCTTTTTTACACGGGTCCCTTCCGGAATCAGTTCGACAATCTGCAGTGTGGTTGACCAGGTCATGGGCGCGGTCACCATTTGCTGATTCACGGCCCGTATCTCACCCGACTCTACCAGCGTAACTTCAAAGGGACCTTCCTGAACTCTGGCCCATTTGACGGAGGAAGAAACAGCCGAAGAACGATTGAACGCAACAAGAATCAGAAGCAACAGGATCACAACGCCTATCGCCGCATAGGTCCGTATTCCCCAAACAGCTCCCCATTTACGGGTAACCGGAGAATTTTCAATCAGCCAGTTCCATGTTTTTTTTATATTCATTGATTGCCGCCGCCTGTTCTGTTTTCATCTTAATATCAGTCCTGGTACGCCATCAACATCCAGAAGTTTTCCATACCCTCACAGGTTCTTTCTCGCCGGATCCTCAAACAAGGAATCATCCAGCTGCGGATTGATTTCGATGGATTCAATTACCGTCTGACTTCCGGCACCGCCCATCGGCCGGTCTGCACCACCGCCCATCCGGGTTTCCATCGTATGTGCGATCATCAGGCCGTCGACCTCTTTGTAATCGCTGTAATAGGTTTCCATCTCCATCGTATTCCCGCGAAATTCACGGATCGACGTCTCCTTTAGAATGACATAATACTCGGAATCGAGATAGAGAAACCGTTCGGCGCCATCCTCTCCCGTCAATTTTAATTTGATAACTTCCGTGCCCTCCATGGATTCATTTCCGAGCCATTCCAGTGAAAACCCCTTGCTCTCGTAATCCACGAGCGGCCCTTCCAGATCGGGCAGGGTTCTCATCATCATATTCCGGCTTCCCCTGGCCGTGGCTCCGGTGTCTCCGCGCCTTCCTGAAGGTCCCTGTGATATGGTATTCCACGCGTTCTCTCCGTCAAAGCCGAACAGGATCGGGTTTCCTCCGAATTCCGTCTCGTATCGGAACTTTTCCGGTTTTTTCATGCAGGCCGTAAACGAAGTCTCCATGCCCCTGCGAACGGTTCTGCCCATGATCCTGAACGACTGAATATTTTTAAATGCTTCGTATCCGCCCCGAATCTCGATATGGTTTTGAACAATCTGTTCCAGGTTTTGAGGCCATGAATCAGCTGCCGGAATCATCAATGCGATGCCAAGCAAGGTTCTTATGACGATTTTCATTTCGGTTTCTCCTCGATCGGCTTGAATCACTCAATTCGGGATAGTTCCCGTTTTCGTTGATGAAACACCTGGAGACCGTCTTTTCTTGCTCTAATTCTCTTCAAGCCATTGATTTGTTTTTTCCGTTGGATAAAAGCGGTCCGCTGTTTTTCAGACCGGCAAGTTTGTGGATTCTCCCGACCACGTTGACGCTGTCATGTGTCCTTCGCACCCATTCTCTGCTCCTTTTTCCCCGTTCAATTCGTTCTCTTTCATTATGGATCAATCGAATCAGTACGGCTTCGAGATTCCGGTGATCAACCCGAACGAACGGGTGGTCGGGATAGGCTTTTTCAAAACCCGCGGCCAGAGATGTACAGGTGGGTATGCCCATGGCCAAAGCCTCCACCGCGTTCATTCCATACCCCAGTTCCCCCAGCTGATCGATAAATATCTGACAGGTTGATTTCATTCTGAGCGCTTCACGATAGGGCTTCTTTTCGATCAATACCGTTTCAATGGGCCGGCTCTTCTCCAAAAGCCGAAGCACCTTCAATATGTGCTCCGTTCCCTTGGCAGCGCGGCTTGTCGGAGCGTGTCCGACGCGGATCTTTTCATAAACTCCATGGACGGATTTTGGAATGGAATCGACATCAAACGGAAAAGGAACATGATGGATGTCCGAATGGTGTTCCAGATGATCGAACTCCACCGTCACATTCAAATCGGACAGAGCGTCTATGGCTGGAATCACACCGCGGATTCTTAAATCACTGCCCAGGTAACACGCGATCACCTTCTTCCCTTTTGTCTTGAAGCGGCGCACCCATCTCCCGTCACGATAGAATCCCAATCCGCCGTCCAGCTGAAGCACATCGGCAGACAGCCAGTCCTGTTCCCTGCAGGCATGTTCAATCAAAGGAGTCCATATTCTTTCTCTCAGATCGAAGAGAAACCTGATTCTGTCCGGAACCCTCCACACCGGCGGACATGTTTCCGGATAAACCCGCTGATTAACTGATCGTGTCATGGTACGAGGTAAAATCAGTTTTCGAAACAGTGAAAAACCCGGAAAAGAGGCCCAGGGCAGATCAAGGCAGATGCCTGATTCCCGATCCTGGGGCCCGGACATCATTGTGATCAGACGACTGTCATATCCAAGCCTGCGTTCAGCCCTGACCATTTCGAGGGGAACCCCGGCTGTGTTTCGGGGCGCAATATGAAGAATGTTTAAACTCACTCGTTCTCTTTCTTCTTCTGCCTGGCCATTTTTAAAATCGGCCATTCCAGGAAAATCAGACCCAGCAGAGCGGGAATCAGTATGTTCAGGATAAAAAGAAGAAATGCACCCTGAAACGCCGTCCCTTTCTCCACTCCGAATCTTCCAAAGCAGTAAATAGCCGCTCCCTCTCTGACGCCCAAATCACCCCATGAAATCGGTAAAAAGGTTTTTACCATCATGGTTGCCGCGGATCCGGCCAATGCCTGATACCACCCAACCGGCTCAAAAGCCTTGATCAGCAGGCAAAATTGAATGATGTATACAAAATACATCAACAGCGACAGAACCATCAGAATCCGGGCTTCAGCCGGGCCCAAAAGATCGATTGAACCGATCAGCCGCTTGATACGACCCCTTCGAGGAGAAGCCAGAGACAGCCAGTAGATCAGGTTGCGTGTCCAGTGAGGATGCGTACCCACTGCCCAGACTGAAATCACGGCTGCGGCCAGAAAAAAAACACCTGCTGCCGTCCAGCCCGGTGACGATGATGCAAGGGTTGTCCAAACACCCCATCCTCCAAACATTATTACTGTCAGAAAAGCATACCACTTATCAAGAACAGCCAATCCTGTGGTCATCCATCGGTCACTGACGGGCAAAAACAGGGAACGTGAGACTTCTCCGATTCGTCCAGGAGTGATAAAACCCGCGGACATGCCGGACATCAATGAAGCGAATGTACTGAAAGGGCTGATTCCGTCATCGAGACGGCGTACCAGCAAATGCCATCTTAACCACTGAAGAATCAGGTTGGGAACAAGTAAAACGGCCGCTATGATAAACAGCCATGAACGTTCCGGACTCCTTACCGCCTCGAGAATAGTACCGGGTTTGACGAATACAATCAGCACGGCCAGCACACCAATTCCCAGAGCCAGCCTCAGTCCGAATATCCACTTCTTCCATCCGCCTACGGCCATGGAGATTCCTTCTTATATATTAAGACATGCAATTCAGCGAGAAAGTTGAAAAATCAGAACAAATTACTGAATATTTTCAAATCCTGCAAGTTATATTCGACTGATGGAACAGTGGGCAAGAGCCGGATTAATTATTTGCTCCGGCAAATAATATCAAAAGCCCGCCTGAAAAGGGGCGGGCTTTTACTTTGGTGGTCCGTATTTGCTTTTATAATTGCTTCAGATAAATATTTCCGCCCGATGTCCTGAGAAACAATTGCGGGCCTCCTCCGTTGATTCCGGCACGCAGGGAACGTTTACTGATTACACCCTGAACAGTAACCGGAAAATCCGTGGAGACACGGCCTCCGGAAGTAGCGGCATCGAGATCCACTCCGGCATCTCCGGCGAGGTAAACGGTAATGGAACCTCCGCTTGTGGTCAGGCGGCAGTTACCGCGCGGCGGTCTGGATATGGACGCCTCGATGGACCCCCCGGATGTGGCCGCTTCGATTCTTCCGAGCACTTCTTCCACAGCAATCCGGCCTCCCGATGTCTTCGCGTACACGTCTCCCTCCACTTTCCCAAGATGGATACTGCCTCCGGATGTTTTGACCTCCGCGTTTCCTTTACAGCTCTGCAGCTCGATGCTGCCGCCGGATGTGCGGCCTTTTACCGGACCTTGTATATTCCCAAACTTGAGACTCCCACCGGAAGTCGAGGCCATCACTTCACCGGTCAAGTCTCTGACCTGAATACTACCGCCGGATGTCTTGACATTCACGTTGTACACTTCGGGAACGGTGATCAGAAAAGAAACCCGGACATATCGCCCAGCTCCGTCCCAAACACGCAGACTGCCGCGTTTGTATTCCAGACGGATATCAACATCTCCGTTCTTCCCGGTCATTTCCAGATCCATATCCCTTAAAATACTTTTGAATTCCCGATCATCCACATCGCGCCTGGGTTCGAACCGAACGTCCACATTTACGGTTGCTTTTCGATGCGTCCGAATCTCGACCGACCCCAAATCGGCATTCAGTGTCAGCACACCCTTCTCTTTGACTTTGAACGACTGATTGACATCTCCCTGGACTTCGGCTGCTCTCAAAGGTACAGCCGCTAATATAACAGCTGCCACAGCCATGACAGCCGGTTTACATCGATTCCTGCTCATGAGTACACCTCCCGGATTGATGGTTTCCGTTTACATCCGAACACCCCTGCAGTCTTTCCCAAACAGTCAGATCGAACGACCGCTTCTGTGTATTAAGACGTTCTTTCTGAAAAAAGGTTAGCCGAATCGGAACCCGGTTTCAAAACGTCTGTTTCAGGTATTCCATAGCCGCCACCCCAAAAAAAAGGACCCCCGAAGGGGCCTTATCAAATGAACCGGTTTGAGTATCCTTTCTCACGTCGATGCATCGATATCGAGCATTCGAGTGCCCCGCAGATATTCTTTGGTAACCGGATGATTGATCCGGGCGAGCTTTTGGGTGATATCGCGAATCCTCAACGCATTGTTGACAATAATGTGGAGACGTTTTCGAATGTCCTGGTCTTTTATTTTTTCACTCTGAAGCAGAAACTGTGCGTTTCCCAGAATGGGAACCAGTGGATTGTTTATGGCATGATTCACGGCCACCGCTGTTTCCACGATAGTCGCCAGGCGATCGGAAGCATGTGAGTCGTATTCCATAAAATTATCGCCCCCGATCTCCTTGCTGATAATCAGCGCTCCGATGACCTTTCCCCGTCCGTTCTTCATGATGGAGATAGACAGATTAATGGGAATCTTTTGCTGATTCTTATTGCATATAATGGTTTTATAATTTTGTACCTTGCCCCTTTTTCGAAGCATGGCCGCGATTTGCAGCAGTTCCGAGTTTCCATTCTCAAGATATTCGCCGGCGCGGCGGCCGACAATTTGTTCGAAGCCCTGCTTCAGGAGTTCCTCGGTAGCGATATTGCAATAGGTAATTATTCCTTTCAGGTCTGTGGTGATAATGGAGTCCACAGAGCTCTCAACAACACGCTCCAGAAAATCCTTGGCTTCATGAATCGTCTCCCAGAAACCCACTTCCTCCATCTTCAGCCTGTGGGTCACGGCCACATCGTCCAGATATTCAATGAACTCTCTCGGTTTAAATGGCTTTCCGAAGCAACCCGCGAATCCAAGGCTGTACAAACGGGATTTATCCACCTTTCCATTGTTTGTGAGAGCGATGAACGGTATGCTCCGAAAGGATGCAAATCTCGGCTCCATCAGAAACTGTGTATAAAACTCCTCGCCGGTCCCGTCGGGCAGGTGGTAATCGAGAACCGCAATATCCGGCTTCTGCTCATAGAGCAGATCCAGTCCCTGTTTTCCGTTTC
This sequence comes from bacterium, assembly GCA_011388275.1. Lineage (GTDB taxonomy): Bacteria > Zhuqueibacterota > QNDG01 > QNDG01 > DSAB01 > DSAB01. Next base: position 22,542 of record DSAB01000076.1, read on the forward strand.
CTGAGAAAACACCCCGGTAACCGTATCTCCCAAAGGCTTTTCGCAGCCTTTTGGAATATCGCCTGTCCGGATCAACATAGAGTATGGTCTTGGTTGTTTTCATGAAATCATTGTTCCAAACGTTCGGAAACCAGTTGCCTGATGGTCATCAAATCCCATGGTTTTGACAGATAGAACGTGCCATCGTGCCGGTTTTCCTGGATACATCCGTACTTCACATCCAGATATCCTGAAGTCAGAACACAGATACTGTCCGGATTTTTTTTTCGAATACGCCACAGCAGATCATCGCCGGACGCATCAGGCAGCTTTAAATCCGAGAGGACAAAATCGATATTGTGTTTCTCGGCGATAGCGAGCGCGTCGTCAGCCCGGGTCGCCGTATAGAGACTGTACTCATCCTCTGCGAAAAGATCCACAAGTATCTCCAAAATCTCTGTTTCATCGTCCACGAACAGAAGAGTTTTTTTGCTCTTCATAAAACCTCCCGGAAAGAGCTGATCTATCTGTGATATATCCCGTTCCGGGTATAAAAAAGGCAACATTCATGCCACCATCGGTAAATGCCGCCTTATTATATGATTTAACTGATCTTAGATGCTCTCAATTATTTAAGTTTCCTCCTGTTTCAGTCTTCGAAAAAAGGCAAGGTTTTCCTCCGGCAGGTGAGAATTGCCCCTGTGCAGGGTTTCAGATCGCGACGCCTTCCTTTCGGTATTCATTGAGTTTATTTCTGAGGGTTCTGACGCTGATTCCCAATAATTCTGCGGCTTTGGTGCGGTTGTTGTCATGCTCTTTCAGCATATTCAAAATCATGTCTTTTTCTGCCTCCCGCAATGTCATTTTCGTGGAAGAAACCGCCCGGCTCGAACTGAAGTCAGGTGATTCGCTTATAATAAAATGTTTCGGTTCAAGAGTTTTCACATCCGGACCGGTCATAACCACGGCCCTTTCCACCGAATTTTCTATTTCCCTGACGTTGCCCGGCCAGTCACGATGTGACAGCATGTGCATGGTTTTTTCAGACACTTCCTTAACGGGAATCCCGTTTTCATTGCAAAAATAATTTACAAAATGCCGTACCAGAAGGGGAATGTCATCCCGCCGCTCGGCAATGGTGGGAATCCTGATGGGAACCACATTGAGACGGTAGTACAGATCTTCCCTGAATCGTTTCTCTTCCACCTCCTGATGCAGATTGCGGTTGGTGGTCGCAATGATGCGCACATCCACAGAGATCTGTCTTCCGCCCCCGACACGTTCTATCTCTCTTTCCTGGAGTACTCTGAGGAGTTTTGCCTGAAGTCCAAATCCGATTTCGCTGATTTCATCCAAAAGCAAGGTACCCATATGTGCCATTTCAAAGCGGCCCTTGGATGTCTTGTAAGCTCCGGTAAAGGCGCCTTTCTCATGGCCGAAAAGCTCGCTCTCGACCAATCCTTCCGGAAGAGCCGCGCAATTGGTGGTGATAAAAGGACCGTTTTTTCGATCACTGTTGTAATGAATCGCCCTCGCTACCAATTCCTTACCGGTTCCGCTTTCGCCTTGTATTAAAACCGTGGCCCGAGTATTGGCCACCATCTTTATGCTCTCAAAGATACGCTGCATGGGCTCACTGTTCCCGATAATGTTCTTGAAATGAAATTTCCGGTCCAGTTCCGACCTCAGATATCGGTTTTCATCCACGAGATCTTTGTATTTAAAATATTTTTCGACAACGACTTCCATCTCATCCAGATTGAACGGCTTGGCTATATAATCGAAGGCACCCTGTTTCATGGCTTTGACGGCGTTTTTAATCGACCCATAGGCGGTAATCATAATGATCCCGATCTCTGGATGCTTTTTTTTCACTCTGGTGAGAACATCCATCCCGCTTATATCAGGAAGCCGAAGGTCGGTCACCACAAGATCATAGGTGTTCTTTTCCACTTTGTCCAGGGCTTCTTTGCCGTTCATGGCTGTTTCAACAAAGAATCCCTTTTTTTGAAATGTCTCATGCAGCAGGTCTCTGATCATCTCTTCATCATCGAGAATCAGAATCCGTTTTTCTCTTTCATTCATCAGCCGAATTCTCCGTTTTAATAATAGATATTAGTTCCAGGTCATGCCGATTGGAATGGATGGTTACTCTACCGTGATGAATCTCAATCAGTTTTATGGCCAGAGCAAAAGACAGCCTGGCTTCAAGGGGCTTTTGGTTTTGTAAAAACTGTTCCAGTTTCTCCCTGAAAGTCGTCGAACGTCGTGTGTCAACAGCCAAAACCAGAGCCAGCTCATGATTGCCGGCGATCTGAATACCGGCTCGGCTGATCTTCCCGCCCAGGGATTCGATAAACTGAATCATCTTGTAAACCAGTATTTCCAGGAGACGCTGATCTCCATGGAAAAACGTCTTTTTACCGTCGATTTGATCATCGATGACAAGAGGAATCCCTTTCTCCGGGTTTTCACAAAACAAGCTGTTCCAGAGATCCTGCCACAGGGGAATAATTGGAAGAGAGCGGCAATGCGGGATTACGGGACGTGAGACAAGGGTCAGATCAACGGCCAGCTCATTGAGCCGGATAACTCCATCCTGAATTCTCCCCACGAGTCTTTGTCTGGGATCATTATCATCGAGATCTCTTTCCAGCAGAGCGGCGAAACCTCCAATTCCACCGAGTCCGTTCTTGATTTTATGCACCACATCAGCAATAAAATCGGCATCTATCTCACGATAAGGCTTATCCAGAAACCTGGAGAATCTCTTTTCGATATTCATAGGCGAGGGTTTTCCCGGTTGTTGACCGTTTTTCCTTTTTCATTGACACACGTGCCTAAATCATGCCACGAAATCAAAAATAATCGCAGGGAGTCCAGGCCCTTCCGAAAATGTAGCATATTTTCCACGAAAGCTTTTATGTATTTGTTATTATTAGGCTTA
>DSAB01000081.1 GCA_011388275.1 bacterium
CGGCTCTGGTCCGCATCGAAGATGTCAATCCGCTGTCCAATCCGGAGGACATAAGGGCAGTGGCGAATTATCTGGGTTCGCAGAAAGTACCTTTCACCCTGGGACTGACTCCCTTTTACCTGGATCCTGAACAGAATGTCACTGTCTCGATATCCGACCGGCCCGAACTGGTCAAGGCCCTGCACCATGCCGTTAAAAAGGGGGCCGCACTGTTGCTGCACGGCTGCACCCATCAATATCGGGGTCAGACCACGGTTGATTATGAATTTTGGGACGGATTAAACGATACCCCCATTTTTCAGGATTCCAGGGGATACGTGAAAGAGCGGATCAATCGAGCGCTGAGTGAATGTTCGAAGAACGGGCTCTTTCCTCTGGCCTGGGAGACGCCGCATTATGCTGCTTCACAACTGGATTACAGCGTAATCAATGAGCATTTCAGCACCTGTTATGAGCGGCGTCAAACGATGGATGTCACAGGAACGGATCAATTGCTACCCTTTTTTATCCCGAAGGCCGAAGGATATCCGCAGATGATTCCTGAAAACCTGGGATACATTTCTCTGGACAATCCCGATCCTCAATCCATGCTGAAATATGCAGCGAACAACCGGGTTGTGCGTGACGGATTCGCCAGTTTCTTCTTTCATCCGTTTGTTCCGCTGGAGGCGTTAAAAGAACTGGTCAATGGAATCCGTGAGTTGGGATACACTTTTTCCGACATCAGAACCCTTTCGCATCGTGTGATTTCCGATGCCGGGGCTTTCGCAACGGGAGAAGGGATCGTCACAGTCAGTCTGCAGGATCAGTACCTGGAAGAGTTCTGTGTCACACCCGGCGGCCGTTACAGAGACAGAATCATCTCGAATGAAAGAGTCACCACGCGGATCAGCCGTGAAGTCAAATGTCCTCCTCTTTATACCGCTGTATTCAGGCCGTTGACCGATGAACCCGCCAGGGGTCTTTTCTCCTTTTTCAACCGGCCGGTCCGCTTTGTTCAAAAATTGTGGAAAACAACGGATTTGCATCCGGCCGTTCCATCGGCCGATGTGCTGATTCTGGTCCATGAAGCCGAGGAGGGTGAATTATGGCTCGATCAGGAGAGTTATTACTTGAGTTTCCGCACTCTCGGCATTCCGGTCCGGCGTCTTCGGGCTTCCGATTTCTTTGAAATACCGATGGGAGTGAACCTGCTGGTCATTCCGCGGGCGGCCGATCGGTATCTGACGGAACAGCAGGCGGTCATCATCATGGATGCTGTTGCCAGGGGAATGAACCTGATTTATGAAAAAGAGTCTCTGATTGGTGGAAAATTGGGGTTGACTGTAACCGGGGATTCTGTGACTGTTGAAGAGGTTATGGATGAATACTATCCCAGAGTACCGATTCTATGGAAAGAGCCGGTTTATTACAAACCTTTCGACATGCCCATGGAATATATAACGTATTATTCAGATAAAGCCACGGGCGATCCACTGGTTGTCGGCGGGTCATATGGAGAAGGCAGGTTTGTGTATCTGGCAACTTTACTGGATCCGCTGACCGGACAGGGATATGCCCGCTATCCCTACTTCATTGATGTGATTCAGCGGCATTTCAATCTGTGGCCTCTGTTCCGGTTCGAAAAGGCCCATGTCTATTTTGAGCCGGGCGACCGGGAAAATACCAGCATCGAAGATCTGGTGCAGATGTGGAAAAAATCCGGCTTTCAGGTGATATACGCGGCCGGCTGGCATGTGTATGCGGAGTGGAGCTATGATTATGAGCGCCTGATCAAATTGGCGCATCAAAATGCCATGCTGGTCTATTTGTGGCTGGAACTGCCCCATGTCAATCAGAAGTTCTGGGATGAAAACCCTTCATGGCGGGAGAAAACGGCTTCGGGGGAAGACGCCATTGTGGATTGGCGAAGGCTGATGGCGCTGACCGATGATTCGTGCCGTCAGGCGGTTCTGGATGAAGTCTCCGGAATGATTCAAGATTATGACTGGGACGGTGTCAACCTGGCGGAACTTTACTTTGAGTCACCCCTTGGACCCTCAAGACCCGACCAGCTCACACCCATGCACGCATCCGTACGCCGTCGTTTCAGGAGTGAATACGGGTATGATCCGATCGATATTTTCAATGAGAGTTCTCCGCTTTACTGGCGAGGGAATCCGGAGGCATGGGATCGTTTCGAGAAATTCCGTCAGGATCTGGTGGTTGAACTTCATGAAATCTTTCTTCGGAATATCGAATCGGCCATCAATAAAAAAGAACGTGACATGGAGATCGTGGTCACGCTTGTAGATAATCTGATCGCCAGCCAAACGGGAAGATACACGGGAATCGACACCCGTCGCCTGATTCCACTGCAAAATCAGGTGCCATTCACTCTGCAGATTGAAGATCCGCTCGAACTGTGGCATATGGGGCCCGGACGGTATGACCGTCTGCATTCTGTCTACCGCGGGCTCACCGACGGCACTCTGATATTTGATGTGAATGTGGTCCCCATTCGGGAATTTTCCAGGAGCCTCGCTCCCACACGTCAGCCCACCGGCATGGAACTATATCGGTTGATCTCAGCGTGCCGGCAGGACAGCAATCTGCTGGCGTTATACTCCGAGTCGAGTATTTACGAGGTGGATCTTCCCTATATCGCGCATGTTCTGGCCGGAAATGTTCAGGGCAGACTGCAGACCGACTACTGGAACGTCTCAACGCCGCATCCGGTTGTCATCAATCTGGACGCGGACAGACACCACGATTTGCGGGTCAATGAAGCATTGTGGCCCGCCTACTTCAAAGGGCGTATGCTTCTGCCCCCGGGTGAACACCGGATCCAGACGGTGCCCTTTATTCAGAACATCGCCAATTCATTGAAAAGCAATGCCCGTCTGGTAGACATGACCGGTGATCTTCTGGAATGCCGAATGCTGGGAAGGGGCCTGGAGTTCCGTTATCGGTCTTCGACAATGAATCATGTGATCCTCAATGAGAAACCTGAAAAGGTTTGGCTCGATGAGACGATCCATCCGGTAAAAAGTGAAGCGGGAATGACTGGATATCGATTGGTTCTGCCCCGCGGAACGCATTCCGTTCGCGTGATTACGCGCACACAGGGATCCTTCTCGCTGAAGAATTTCAGTATCATCATTTCCGCTCTGATTATTACCCTGAGTGTGGGCTCGGGATTTCTGCTTGCGGTTCTGTACGGTGTCCGTTTCATCAGGCGCCGGAGAAACCGAAACTCCTGAATAACTGTTATTATGAGGTTAGAATGCCTTTCACCTCCATCGCAGTCGATATTTTTTTCCTTGCCGCAGTGACCATCATCTGGGGCATGATTTTGTACCAGCTGGTATTGACGATACATGGATACCGCTATCGGCACGAAACAGAAAGAGCCCTTGCCGATGAGGTCCGATCCGATCAACCCATGCCCGGTGTTTCCATTCTGGTTCCGGCCAGGAACGAAGCCGTGGTCATCGAACAGACTGTACAGCGGCTTCTGGCACTGGATTATCCTGCCGATCGGATCGAACTGATTGTCATAAATGACGGATCCACGGATGAAACGGGATCCATTCTCGACCGGGTTGCGGCCAAAGATTCAAGAATTCAGCTCCTGCACCTTCCCAGGGCCGAGACCGGTCATGGAAAGGCGTTTGCGCTGAACCTTGGCCTGAAAAAAGCACAATATTCAATGATCGCCGTATACGATGCCGATAATCGGCCGGAACCGGATTCCCTGAAAAAACTGGTGGTACACCTGATGTCCGACAGCAGGCTGGGAGCTGTTTTGGGAAAATTCAGAACATTGAATCGAGGCCGGAACCTCCTGACGAGGTTCATCAACGTGGAGACTCTGGGTTTCCAGTGGATCGTGCAGGCCGGCCGGTACAGGGCTTTCAAAGTCGCCATCCTGCCGGGTACAAACTGCATGATTCGCAGAGAGGTGCTGGAAGCGCTTGGAGGATGGGATGAGTCTGCCATCACTGAAGATTCAGAACTCAGTGTGCGCATCTATCGCGGCGGATGGAAGATCGGATTCGTTCCCGGGGCGGTAACCTGGGAGCAGGAACCGGAAACTCTGAAAGCCTGGATCCGTCAGCGCACACGCTGGGTGCGAGGCACCAACCATGTAATCCGAAAGTTCGGCAAGGAAGCCCTGGGGCTGAAGAGCCGGATGGTTTCACTCGAGTTTGTCTATTTGTTTATTCTCTACTATATCTTTCTGGGTGCCATTGTCACGTCGCATCTGCTTTTTATTTTTTCCGGCCTGGGCCTGCTTCGGATCAGTGTTCCGGGACCGTATACCGCGGTATGGATATCCGCCTTCTTTCTGTTTCTTCTGGAACTGGTTCTGATTCTGTCCTATGAAGAGGAAGATTCCATGAAGAATATCGGCGCAGCCGCACTTATGTATTTCACATACTGTCAGCTGTGGATCTATGTCGTATTCAGGGGAATGATTCTGGATTTAACCCGGAAACGTATGGGAATTTGGGATAAAACGGACCGGGTGAATATGGACGGTATGGAAGAGGAGAGCCGATGCGATTAGCCACAGCAATTTGCTGGATCATGCTTTGTGTCCAGTTGGCATGGACGCATCCGGGTCGTCCGGATTCAACAGGAGAATCGAAGGGATTTGGGCTCAATCCCCGATTATGGTGGGAATTTTATGATGAAAGCATGTTTTTTCAAAGACTCGATGACAATTTTATCTCCTCTTCCCATACTCGTGCCGGAGTCCGGGTTTATGGATTGCCGGGTATCACACTGACCGGTTATTTTATGTTGAGATACGGTCGCGATATACAGCGGGATTACTGGAACAACAGAGCCGAAGGAGGGGTCGGGTTTCGGCTTCGTTTTTTCAGTAAAGTATTTCTGGCCCTCTATGGTGAATATATACAGGGCAGATATTTGAAAATTCCGGAAGGATATCCGCAGGCATCTGATGATAACTATTCCGATTTTCGGGGAGGGCTGATTTTCTGGTACGGGTGGATGCCGTATGGAGACGGGAAGATTTTTGCCTTTCCATTGAAATCATGGGGGGACATTTACAGCGATGTGACCTATTTTGGAAGCCAGAGGAATAATTTGATCGGTTACGCGCACGTAAAAACCGGTCTGCAGTTACTTCGGTTCTGGAAGGTCTCTCTGGACGGATACGGCGTGATCTATATGGCCAAAGATGTAAACAAGGATTTCTGGAACAACCGCGTCGAGATCGGACCGGGTGTCTGGGTCAGGCCCTGGACGGGTCTGGAGTTGAAATTTTACGCGGAATGGCTGTTTGGATGGTATTTCGGACTTGAAGGTGAGGACCCCAATCCTTACGGCCAGAAATACAGGGACCGCAGAATCGGAGTTCTCTTTTGGCTGGGTATTTAGCCTGAATAATTCACAAATAGAATTATGAGTCAAATAAAATCATTGTTTTATATGATTTTATTTGACTCTCAACAGTTCCGTGAATTATTCGGGTTATCCCGACTTTCAATCCCATCTTTTCTATTTATGAATAAGTCGGGTTAGCAGGGCACTTTATCGTGAAAAGGACACAGCTGATGAAGAATCGAACGGTTATGATTTTTCTGGTCAGCCTGATTATTCTGCCGGTACAGGCTGTAGAACCGGGTGATCCCATCTGGAATCGATCGGTGGGCTGGTGGGTCTGGTCTCTGGCCCCAACACCCGATGTAAACGGAGACGGCATTTGGGATGTTTTTGTCGGTTCAGGCGACAATCTGGTGTACTGTCTCTCGGGCGGCGGAGCCGCTCCGGGAGAGATTGTCTGGTCATGGAACACGGGCGCGACCGTACTGAGCGTATGCTCGATCAGCGATGTCAATGGTGACGGAGTCGACGATTGTCTGGCTGGCACGGCTTCGGATACCCTCTATTGCTTTTCCGGAAAACCTGTAGCGGGTCTGACAGAGATTTTATGGTCAGCCGGAATGGGCGGGGATGTCTGGACAGTAAGCCGTCTGCCAGATGTTACCGGCGACGGCGTGGATGAAGCCCTTGCCGGCTCCGGTGACGACACGCTCTACTGCCTTGACGGCGCTTCGGGAACCGTACTCTGGACATACAACAATCCAACAGTCAGCAGCGACTGGCTTGTGGTCCGCCCTGCGCCCGATATGAATGGTGACGGAATCCCTGATGTGCTGGCCGGAGGCGAGGACGATTATATTCGTTGTTTCAGCGGAATGAGCCGGGGAAGCGGAGATCAGATATGGTATTACAAAACTCAGAGTACGGTGCGCACTGTTTCGGCCATTTCCGATGTGAATGGTGACGGCATCGCCGACTGCATCGCAGGCGGTGAAGACGATCGCGTGTACTGTATCTCGGGAGCGAGCCGGGGCAACGCGCAGTCTCTATGGACCTTTCGTACACAGGGAACGGTTTATGAGGTCGCGGTTATCGCGGATGCCGATGGAGACGGCGTGGATGACTGTCTTGCCGCCAGTCAAGATGATTATATTTACTGTCTTTCCGGCCGGACCGGAGCAAAAATATGGTCCTATAAAACGGGAAGCACGGTTTTGACCGTAGCCGCGATTGACGACGCCAATGGAAACGGGGGTGAGGATTGCATCGCCGGCGGTCAGGATGACCGGTTCTACTGCATAGACGGAAAGACGGGACAGAAAATATGGTCCAGAGACGTGGTGGGAGGTGTTCGCTGCATGGCCGCGATACTCGACGTAAATGATAATGGTCATGAAGATGTGATCGGCGGCTCCTTTGACAGTTATATTTATGTGTTCGAAGGCGGGCCCACGGTTTCCAAAAGCGTCAGCGCGCCGCAATCACCCGATGGACCTGTTACGGGAACGGTGAATCAGACCTATGCCTATGTCACCGGAAATTCTCTTTGTTCACGAGGCCATGCTGTCGAGTACTGTTTCGACTGGGGAGACGGCTCCCCGGCGGAATGGAACGGTTCTGAACAGGCCCACTGCTGGACTCTTTCCGGTGATTTTGTGATCAGGGCTCGTGCCCGCTGCACCGTCAACACCGGAGTGATCAGCGACTGGTCAGGCGGCCTCGGCGTGAAAATCAATCCAACGGATGTGAATGAACCGGATGGGGGAGGAAATCCTCCTTCGTTATGTCTGATGCCGAATCACCCCAATCCTTTTAATGAAGCGACTCGAATCCGTTATTCTCTTCCTGCGGCTTGCCGGGTGAGACTGGAAATATACAATGTGGAGGGGAAGAAAGTATTCTGTCTGGTCGATACTCATCAGGAGGCCGGCTGGCACACGGTCTCCTGGAACGGGACCGACCATGCCGGCCGGTCACTGCCGTCGGGAATCTATATTGTCCGTTTCACCGCGGGAACGCATCACTCAACCGGAACCATGACTCTGCTTAAATAACGGGTTTCGAATCAATAACCCGCGGCGTGTCCGTCCTTTCTCGATTCCGAAGCACCGAAATAGACGCCGGTTTCCGGATTTACGCGAATGGCCTGATAGCCTCCAAAACTGCCCACATTCCACTGAATGCGATGTCCCATTTTGACCAGTTCACGAATGGTTTCATAGGGAATCCCTGTTTCCAGATAGACCGTGCCGCCGTCATTCATCTGATATCCGGTCGGCTGGGACGATCCGCTGTGAAGGATTCTCGGCGCGTCGCCGGCTTCCTGCACATCCATACCGAAATCGATCATGTTGATGACAATCTGGACATGAGCCTGGGGTTGTGTGGCGCCGCCCATCACGCCGAAACTCATGAAGGGCCGGCCGTCTTTGGTGATGAAGGCCGGAATGATGGTGTGAAACGGTCTCTTGTGAGGCGCATAGGTGTTGAAATGGCCCTCCTGCAGGGTAAACAGCTCGCCCCGGTCCTGAAGACCGAAACCCAGGCCGTCCGGGCAGAGTCCGCAGCCCATGCCGCGGTAGTTGCTCTGAATCAGAGAGACCATGTTTCCTTTTGCGTCGGCCACGGTGAGATAGACCGTGTCCCCCTCTTCCAGAGCAGGGCTGCCGGCGTCGTAACGCCTCGCGGCCCGTTCTGGATCGATGAGACGTCTTCTTTGAGCGGCGTATTCCTTGGAGATCAGCTCATTGACGGGGATCCCGTTGAAGTCGGGATCGGCATAGAATTTGGCGCGGTCTTCAAAAGCGAGTTTCTTGGCTTCCAGGAAGTGATGGATGTATTCCGCTGATCCGAATCCCATGGCCTGAATGTCAAAACCTTCCAGAATATTGAGGATCTGCAATGCCGCGATTCCCTGACCGTTTGGAGGCAGTTCCCAGACATCGTACCCGCGGTACTTGGTCGAGACGGGATCGACCCACTCGCTGGTGTGATCGGCCAGGTCGCGGAGAGTCAGAAATCCGCCCACCCGCTTCATGAAGGCGTCTATGGTTTCAGCGATCTCGCCGCGGTAAAAAACATTCCGGCCTCCTTCGGCGATTTTTTCCAGTGTGGCAGCCAGCATCGGATTTCTGAAAATCTCTCCCGGGCGCGGCGCGGGCATGAAGGTTTCTTCGAAGCCGGGATAGTCTTTCAGCCGGCGGGCGGATGACTGCCAGTAATAGGAGATCAGATCGGTTACGGGGAACCCTTCGCGGGCATATCGAATCGCCGGATCCAGAATCTGCTTCATATTCAGTTTTCCGAAACGGCTGTGCAGTTCGAACCATCCGTCGACACAACCGGGCACGCTGACCGGAAGAGGACCGTAAGCGGGAATGCTTTTATATCCCTTTGACTGAAAATACTCCAGTGTCAGGCTGTAAGGCGAACGGCCGCTGGCGTTGAGACCGTATAATCGATTTGTTTCGGCGTCCCAGACGATGGCGAACAGATCGCCTCCGATGCCATTCCCGGTGGGTTCCACAAGGCCGAGTACGGCATTGGCGGCGATGGCCGCGTCAACCGCGCTGCCGCCCTGCTTGAGGATGTCGATGGCCGCCTGTGTCGCCAGGGGCTGACTGGTGGCCGCCATGCCCTGCCTGGCCATGACTCTGGAGCGGGTCGCAAAGGATCTTCCTGTAATCCGGTCGCTGCCTCCGGCCGTATAGATCAGTCCGAAAAGCATGCCGACAACGATAAGGGATCGCATAAAACCTCCTGTAGGTTGGATGTCCTGATAAAAAATACATTGATCATGCGAGAAAATCAAATGATTTATCCGGAAAATTCATTCCGGTCCCGCGTTGCCATACATTTTTTTTCATGGATTTTGGACCTTTTTTTTTGTATATTCGTTTAATATTGATAATAATTAATTGGTTGAGGGGTTTTGAGACGCTAGATCGGGGAACAGGCTGATGACACAGATGGAAGCCGCCCGTCTTGGGCGGATCACGGAAGAGATGAAAATCGTCGCCCATGACGAGGACATGGATGTCCGGATACTGATGGAGCGGATGGCCCGGGGCGAAATAGTCATACCGAGAAACAAACACCATGAGGATGTAAGACCGTTAGGCGTCGGTTCCGGGTTGAGGGTTAAAGTCAATGCCAACATCGGCACTTCGGCAGACTTTGCCGATGTTGAAAAAGAAGTTATCAAAGCCAGAACGGCCGAGGCGGCCGGCGCGGACGCGATCATGGATCTTTCCACAGGGGGAGATATCGTTGCAGTGCGCCGGGCGGTGATGAAAGCGGTTGAAACCATCATCGGTACGGTTCCTGTTTATCAGGCCGTTCTGGAGGCCGTAAGCAAACATGAAGCGCTCGTCCGCATGTCGGTTGACGACCTGTTTCATGTCATGGAACAACAGGCTCTGGAAGGCGTCGATTTCTTTACGGTTCACTGCGGAGTCACCTTAAGTGCCCTGGAGCGTTTGCAGAAACAGGGAAGACTTATGGATATCGTCAGCCGTGGCGGATCGTTTCTCACCACCTGGATGATCGCCAATGAACGAGAAAATCCTCTTTATGAACAGTACGACCGCTTGCTGGACCTGGCTTATGAGCATGACATCACATTGAGTCTCGGCGACGGGCTTCGCCCCGGCGCCCTGAGCGATGCCACGGACCGCGCCCAGGTTCAGGAGCTGATTCTTCTCGGAGAACTCACTCAGAGGGCGTGGGATCGTCATGTCCAGGTGATCATAGAGGGGCCGGGACATGTCCCGCTGGATCAGATCCGGTCAAACATAGAAATACAGAAAAGCCTGTGTATGGGGGCGCCGTTCTATGTGCTGGGTCCCATTGTAACCGATGTGGCGCCCGGATATGATCATATCACCTCCGCCATCGGCGGTGCGCTGGCCGCCTGGGCCGGGGCCGATTTCCTGTGCTACGTCACGCCGGGGGAGCATCTTCGGCTGCCAGATGCCGAAGATGTTCACGAGGGTGTAATCGCCGCCCGAATAGCGGCCCATGCCGCGGATATCGCCAGAAAAAGACCCGAGGCGGTCCGATGGGATATGGATATGTCACAGGCCCGAAAAAAACTGGACTGGGAAAGTCAGATCCGTCTCTCCATGGATCCGCAAAAGGCCAGGCGTTTGAAAGAAGAGGGCGCTTCGGCCCATGAGGGCGTCTGTTCCATGTGCGGTCCCTATTGTGCCGTAAAACTGGTTCAGGAGGTTTTGCATCCTGAAAAAAATACGTAATACGACCAAGGGGGCGGTTTATCGTCCCGGCTGTTGAGGCATAAATGAGATCCATTCATACTTATCCCCATCCGGTGCTCAGAAGAAACGCCGCGAGGGTTGAAGAGATTGATTCGGAAGTCCGGTCTTTGATCGATGAAATGGCCGAAATCATGTACCTGGATGATGGAATCGGCCTGGCCGCGCCTCAGATCGGCGTTTCCCGGCGCATTATCGTTGTTGATGCGGGCGAGGGGCTGAGAGGCGTGATCAATCCGGAAATCATCGAACAAAACGATGAGTTCGAATCCATGGAAGAAGGCTGTCTGAGTCTGCCGGGCATCCGTGTTCCGGTCTCCCGGCCGCGTACAATTCGCGTTCACGGACAGGATGTGTCCGGTGAAGCCGTCGTGCTCGACCTCGAGGGGCTCATGGCACGGGTCTATCAGCATGAGATCGATCATCTCGATGGTGTCCTTATCATCGACCGTGCCTCTTCGATTCAAAGAACCCTTGTCAGAGGAAAACTCCGCGAACTGGAGAAGACAAGCCGATCCAGGCTGCCCGGTTAAACGGCCAGAGAGGTGTTTTTGTCCGCAAAAGCCATCATGAAGGTTATGTTCAGGGGTCTGCCTGTTTCCGAGGGCATTGCCATCGGGAAAATACGAATCCTCGAAAGTCCATGGGACGAAGTGGTTCGAATTTCCCTGCGGAAAAGCAGATTGAAGAAAGAACTTGACCGCTATTCCTCCACGCTCAAAGATGTGGAGAAACAGTTGATCGAATGCCGTGACCGGGTTTCCAGGGAGATCGGACCGGATGAGGCCAAAATTTTCAGCGCGCATCTCGCCATTCTCAATGATCCCTTTTTTCAGACAGAACTTCCTGAAGCGATTCTGGAAAACCGGCAAAACGCGGAAAACGTGCTCAAGCAAAAGCTGGATGAATGGACTCGAAAATTTCAAACTATTCAGAGCGATTATTTTCGTCACCGGCTGGATGATATTCAGGATGTGGCCGTCCGAATACTGCGCAGTCTGCTGAGGAATGAGGCCTCGGGTCTTCAAATCAAGGATCCCGTTATTTTAGCGGCTCATTCGCTCACTCCTTCGGATACGGCCCGAATGGATCGTGAAAAAATTCTGGGATTTGTCACGGAGATGGGCGGGCAAACATCACACGCCTCCATTCTGGCGCGTTCCATGGGGCTGCCCGCGGTTGTGGGTGTCGAAAGACTGCTTCGCGAGGTTCAAAACGGCAACCAGGCCATTGTTGACGGCAATTCCGGTCTGGTGCACATCAATCCCCACCATGATATCGTAAAAGGATATGAAAAGCGGCAAAAACAGTTCAACGTCTATTGGAAACGTCTGGCCGAGGGAGCCGCGCTGCCGGCCGTTACCGAGGACGGGGAAGCCATTCTGCTGCAAGCCAACATCACCATGTTAGCCGATCTCAGTTTGGCCGTACGCTATCAGGCCGAAGGCATCGGTCTTTTCCGTACGGAACTGCCCTTTCTCATGGCCGGCCGGTTTCTGTCGGAATTGGAACAGTTCGATCTCTACAAAAACGTGGTTCAAACCATGAAAAAGGGCGTGGTGACGATTCGAACACTCGATCTGGGCGGTGATAAATTTCTTCCGTTTCAGGCCATGGAAAAGGAAAAGAATCCGTTTCTGGGGTGGCGCTCGATTCGCATTTTTCTTCAGGAGCGAGATCTGTTCAAATCCCAAATCCGGGCGATTTATCGCGCCAGCGATTTCGGGCAGGTGAGAATTCTTTTTCCCATGATATCGAGTCTGAGTGAAATTCTGGAAATACGGAAACTCCTTGAGGAATCGAAAAATGAACTGCGCGCCGAATCGATCCCATTTGATGAAGAGCTGCAGGTCGGCATCATGATAGAGGTTCCTTCCGCCGCGATTCTGGCTCATCGTCTGATTCCTCATGTGGATTTTTTCAGCATCGGAACCAATGATTTGATTCAGTATACACTCGCTGTGGACCGCAACAATGAAAAAGTGGCACGATTCTACCAGCCTCTGAATCCGGCGATTCTCGATCTGATCAGAAATTCGATTCAGGCGGCCATGCGGTATGGAAAAAGCGTGTCCCTGTGCGGCGAGATGGCCGGAAATCCCGTCTACACGGGCATGCTTCTCGGTATGGGGCTCAGCGAATTCTCCATGAGTCCTCTGATGCTGCCCGAGGTAAAGGAGAGAATCCGGGCCGTATCCATGGATCAATGCCGGTCTCTGGCGGAAGCGCTCGTTGAAATGGACTCTGCCGAGCAGATCGAAAAGCGGGTTTGGGATTTCAATGCCGAGGTCAATGCCAGACAATCGATACCCTATATGGAAAAAACCGGTGAACAGGCCGCGGAAACAGGGCAAAACATCGAATCCGAATAGAATTGACTTGACATTCAATGAATGACGCATTAAATTTATTACCCTTACGGCGGTGTAGCTCAGTTGGCAGAGCAGCGGAATCATAATCCGCGTGTCCGGGGTTCGAGTCCCTGCGCCGCTACTCGACCATTCAACCGTATTGTTCCGCGGCCTTTCCGGATTACAGGGAAAGGTCTTTTTATTTGAATCGTATGAATCTATATGCCACATCGGTCGATTTTATCGAAAGTCATCGGCTTCTTCAAAAAGGTTCCCGGATTCTGGTCGCCGTGTCCGGAGGGGCTGATTCGATGACGCTGCTGCATCTGTTTCATCGGCTTCAGACGGAGTGGAACCTCGTGCTGGCCGTGGCTCATGTCAATCACAAACTCAGAGGCCGCCATGCCGACGCGGATGAACAATTTGTCGCGAACGCCGCCCGCAGTATGGGTTACGCCTTTTATTCCAGCCGGACCGATGCCGCGGCTTACGCGCGAACGAAGAAACTGTCTCCCGAAGCCGGCGCGAGGGAAGTACGAATGGATTTTCTGCAAACCACGGCTGAAAGGCTTTTTATGGATGCCGTGGCTTTGGGGCATCATGCGGACGATCAGGCTGAAACCGTGATCATGCATCTGTCCCGGGGAGGAGGCGTCCGCGGCCTGAGAGGAATCTGTCCGCACCAGGGAATTTTTATTCATCCTCTTCTGTTCTGCAGGAAGATTCGAATCGAAGAGTACGTTCAGCGGCACAATCTGCCCTTTGTGATCGATTCGTCGAACCGGGATCTCCGCTTCCTGCGCAACCGGATCAGACACAATGTGCTGCCGGTTCTGGAAAAAGAAATCGGCGGTCATGTGACGGAAGCCATTAACCGTTCGGCGGATCATCTTCGCGAAACTCATGAGTATTTGGCCAGCCGAACAAGGCTTGTTCACGGGCGTCTGGTGACCTGCAATGATTCGGGTCAAATAGATCTTGATCTTATCGGATTTAGGCGTTATTTTACAATAATAAGGAAGATGCTGATCAGCCTTGTCATTGAGAAGGATCTGGGAGGCCGCCGGCCCGGATTTCATGAAATCGAGGCTGTTTTGACATTGGCGGACAGGGGCCGCATAGGCGCCGAAATACCCATCGATGATTTGCGGGTCCGTCGATGTGATTCAACCCTTCGTTTTTACCGCGTTCTCAAAGCCGGTTTCTCCATACCGGTTCATGAAACCGGTGAGGTTCCGATGCCTGACGGGCGGCATGTCATGAAATTAAGGCGTATTAGACGGACTCCAAACCTGCTGCTGAATGAGGAAGATCCACGTATTGAGCTGTTTGATTACGAACGGATGCGATGGCCTCTTCAAATTCGGAACCGGAAAAAGGGGGACTGGTTTATTCCGCTGGGTATGGCCGGCAGGAAGAAACTGCAGGATTTTTTCACCGACGAGAAGATTGTTCTTCCCGAAAGAGATGAGACACCCTTGCTGGTTTCGGGTGAGGATATAGTCTGGGTCGTGGGATATCGAATCGATGAGCGGTATAAAGTCAACAACGAAACACAATGGGTTCTTGAAGCGGCATTGGAGAAACGGGAAAGATACAGCAAGGAAGATTGATCAAGGGGAACCGGACCGGATCCATTTTCGTATGCAGGGAATGCGGACCGAAGGAATCTTCCTGTATGGTCGGATTCGAATTGATTAACATAAATCGAGTGGAGTCACATGACGGAAAAAACGGATAATAAACGGGACGGGAAGAAACCCGGCCCCTTTCACTGGAAGCGTCTTACCCGAAACCTGTTGTTCTGGATACTGCTGTTTCTGGGTACGGTTTATATTGTGCAGATTTTCAACATTCAAAAGCCCCGCGAAGTGGAAATCTCCTTTTCGGATTATGAGCGGTATCTCAGGAATGAATCGATCGAGAGCGCCTATATTCAAAACAGTGAATTTCACGGTGTTTTGAAACAGGAGGAGAACATTCTGCTGGACGGAAATATGGTCAAAATCCGCCGTTTCAAAACAATGCTGCCATTCGTGGACAGAAACATGATCGAGGAGTGGAATCGGCAGGGTATCTCCTACGAGTTCAAACAGAAGGGAAATGAATGGCTGGGGTATCTGTTCAGCATGCTACCCTGGCTGCTGCTCATTCTTTTCTATATTTACTTTCTTCGGCGCATGCAGGGCGGGGCCGGGGGATCCAAGGGCATTTTCAGTTTCGGAAAGAGCCGTGCGCGTCTGCTTACGGAAACACTGAATAAGGTGACCTTTAAAGATGTGGCCGGCGCGGATGAGGCCAAGCAGGAGTTATCCGAAATCATCGATTTTCTCAAGGCGCCTGAGAAATTTCAGGTTTTGGGGGGGCGCATTCCCAAAGGTGTGCTTCTGCTGGGTCCTCCGGGAACGGGCAAGACTCTGCTGGCCAGGGCCGTGGCCGGCGAGGCCGGTGTTCCGTTCTTCAGTATTTCGGGAGCGGATTTTGTCGAAATGTTTGTGGGAGTGGGCGCATCGCGCGTACGAGACCTTTTCGAACAGGGGAAAAAGAACGCCCCGTGCATTATTTTCATCGATGAGATCGACGCCGTGGGACGTTCCAGGGGTGCCGGACTGGGCGGAGGACACGATGAGAGGGAGCAGACTCTCAACCAATTGCTGGTCGAGATGGACGGATTCGAAGCCAACGAAGGAGTCATTCTGCTGGCAGCGACCAACCGTCCGGACGTACTGGACAATGCCTTGTTAAGGCCCGGACGGTTTGACCGGCAGGTCGTGGTCGACAGTCCGGATGTACGCGGCCGTGAGGGGATCCTGCGGGTTCATACGCGGAAAATTCCCCTGTCGCCCGATGTGGAACTGTCCATTCTCGCAAAGGGGACTCCGGGTTTTTCCGGAGCGGATCTGGCCAACATGGTCAATGAAGCCGCCCTGCTGGCAGCCAGGCGGAATAAAAAAGCAGTCGAGATGATCGATCTGGAAGAGTCCAAGGACAAGGTCATGATGGGGGCGGAACGAAAGAGCATGATCATCTCGGAGGAGGAGAAACGAAACACCGCTTATCATGAATCCGGTCATGTTCTGGTGGCCAAGATGACGCCGGGTTCCGATCCGGTTCACAAGGTGACCATCATTCCCAGGGGACGCGCCCTGGGTGTGACCTCTTTTCTGCCCATTGACGAGAAACACAACTATACCAAAACCGCATGCAGAGTCCGCATGGCCCATTTGATGGGCGGAAGAACCGCCGAATTGCTGGTGCTGAACGAATTGAGCACCGGCGCGGGCAATGATCTCGAGCGGGCCACCGAACTGGCAAGACGCATGGTGTGTGAATGGGGAATGAGCGAGCGCATGGGGCCGGTCACATTCGGCAAAAAATCCGAGGAGATTTTCCTGGGGCGCGAAATCGCACAGCACCGTGATTACAGTGAGCATACGGCGGTTCTCATCGATGAAGAGATCAAAGCCCTGATCCAGGAGGCATCCGATCAGGCCATGAAGATTTTAAAAAAGAACATGAAAATACTGCATAAACTGGCCGAAGCGTTGCTGGAGAGAGAGATTCTTGACGGGGACGAGGTGGATCAAATCATCGCCGGTAAAACCCTGAAACAAAAGCCAAAAGTTTCAACAGCCGGCGAGAAGCGGACTCAGTCCTCCAAAGGCAAGACCGGCACAAAAAAGAGAACCAGGCCATCCTCGGGCGCGCGTGCTTCGGTGAAGAAACCATCCGGTCAGCCGTCGAACACAAAGCACCGGAAGAATCCTTCTTGATCCCGATTCAGCAAAGAGACGGGGAGTGGTTTTTGAGAAACCTTGTGTTATTGGCTGAACACATGATTCGAATGACAAAAACCGGCGTATGGGTTCTTTTTATCATTCTCTGCATGGGGTGCTCGGGTCGCCGCGATCAGGAGATTCGAGTGGCCTGTTTGCCTGGAGACGGCCCATACCCCTGGGCGGATTGGGTTGTGGCGGAAGCCTGCGTCCGGCAGTTCGACACAGACTTCGAAGCCGTTCGGGTTCTTCCCTTAAAGCACGCGTTTGAGGCGTTTCCGCGTGATTCGCTCAGCGACCCGTTTGTTCTCAAACGGGGCCGGGCCCTGAATCTTGACCGGGTCCTGATACCCGCCGTAATCGACCCTGAACCGGAAGGAACATCCGTAGCCTGGCGTATTCTGGATTGCCGCAGCGGAATGGTCCGATTCGACACAATCTCATGGAATCGGGATTTTGTACATGCGTTTGTGAACGAAATACTGCCCGCGCCGAATAAGGCCTTCAAACCCGGCGAAAGGCCTGTTTCGATTGCCTCCACGATTCCCCCGTTTGCGATTTGGCGTGAGTATGGAGAAGCCAGAAAGGCATGGCTTCATCGTGATTTCAACCGGGCGGCGTCGCTGTTCCGCCATGGCATCAGCAAAGAGGCGCATGCATGGATGATCAAGGGGCTGATTGAATCTCTTCTGGACGGAACATTGCCCATTCAGGATTTTCAGGAGAGCGAGGCGGTCTTTCAGGAGGCCGGCCACTGGCTGCGCCAGGGTCTTCAGAAGGACAGTTCGGACGCGGAACTGTGGCTTTTGGCAGGCCGGGCCTATATACAGCGCCGGTGGTGGAACAAGGCCGAGCAGGCTCTGCGCAAAGCTTGGACGCTTTATCCGCACAACAGTTTGATATTGTTTTATTTAAGCCGGCTGCATCCTGAGCGGTACCGTTTTACACCCTATAAAAGCAAACGGGATCTTTTAAAGGCGGCGCTTCATTGGAATCCGGCTTTTACCGCGGCATGGATCGATTTGGGGGATCTTCATTACAATCAAAATCGGTACCGGGCCGCGGAAAAGACCTATCGGCGTTTACTGACCCTGATGCCCGAATCCGAAGACGGATGGCTGGCTCTGGCCAGGCTGCATACCATTCGGCAGGATCGTTTGGCGATCATACAGGTTTATGAGAAAATCATCGAGCTCTATCCGGACATGGCGCAGGCCTATTACAATCTGGGTATTGTCTACTATAATGACGGAAAAACCGAAACCGCGGAGAGGCTCTTTCAAAGGGCCCTGAATCTGGAACCGCATGTGAATAGCCACTTCTATCTGGGGCTGATCGCCCTGGATCGCGGAGACACGGCTCGGGCCGTCACGCATTTGAGGCGGCGCATTGAAAACAAAGACTCCGAAAGCGATTTTTACGCCGAGGAAGCGAGAAAGAAACTGAGCGATTTGCTTTCCATTCCGGTTGACAGTGTGCAAAACCGTTATCATGAGGTTCAAACCAGGAGAAATGAATGACCCCGCCTGTTCCATTCGATATGCAATGCGGCCCGTATACACTGACATTTTCAACAAAGACCCATGTCATGGGCATATTGAATGTGACTCCGGATTCCTTTTATGACGGGGGAAGGTACCGGGATACGGAAAGAGCGGTTCAGCGGGCTCTGGAGATGCAGGATCAGGGGGCGGATATCATCGATATCGGCGGCGAATCCACACGCCCCGGAGCCGATCCTGTTTCTGTAGACGAGGAGCTGGACCGGGTTCTTCCTGTCATCGAAAAGCTCTCCGGTCTTTTGACCATTCCGGTTTCGGTCGATACTCGAAAGGCGAGAGTAGCCGAAAAGGCCCTGGAAGCCGGCGCGCATATGGTGAATGATATCAGCGGTTTGAGGCATGACGAGGAGATGGTGGAAGTGATCGCGGAAAAAAAGGTGCCGGCTGTGATCATGCATATTCGAGGGACACCCGGCGACATGCAAAAGAATACCGATTATAAGGATCTCATGCGCGAAATCAAAGACTATCTGCAGGCTGGTTTGAATATGGCCCTGCAGGCCGGCATTCCCGAAGAAAAATTATTGATCGATCCGGGGATCGGTTTCGGAAAGAAATGGGCGGATAATTTTCGAGTGTTGTCCGCTCTGGACAGCCTGGCCGACCTGGGTTGTGCCATTTGCGTGGGTGTGTCCAGAAAATCGTTCATTGGATGGGCTCTGGACCGGCCGGAAGAGGACCGTCTCTTCGGAACGGTCGCGGCCGTCACCGCAGCGGTTCTGCGCGGAGCGCATGTGGTCCGGGTTCACGATGTGCGGCCGGCTGTTGACGCGGTTCGTATCGCCGATCGAGTGCTCGGCAAGCCGAAAGATGAATGAATCCGTTTTAATCAGGGTGAACAGATTTTGTCCATGAGAAGGTTTTTCAGACATGATTCCAGTTCCTCTTTGATGTTCTGTGCTATTATAACATATTGAAATATATTGATATATGACAAATCGGATTATCAGCATAAAGCATGGCCGGTTATTTGCATTTAACTCTTTTTCATTGCCTGGCGGTCGCTCCGTTTGGATCTGCCGGGTGAAAGCAACGGAGTCCTGAGCGCATGAACATCAACATACCTCTGTTTCGAATCGGATTTCTCCCTGTGGGAATCGTCGATATTCTCGATATGCTTCTGGTATCCTATATTATCTACAAACTGTACCTGATCGTCCATCGAACCAGGGCGGTTCAGATGTTCATCGGCCTGATCATCATCTTCATCGTTTCGTTTCTCGCCCAGGCCCTTCAAATGCAGGAAATGACCTGGATATTCCGCAATCTCCATACGGTGTGGATGCTGGCCTTTGTCATCCTCTTTCAGCCCGAACTTCGTCGCGTTCTGACTCTGATGGGGCAGAGCCGGCTGATACGCTATTTCACCAAAGAGCAGACCAATGCCGTGGTCGAGGAAATTGTCAACGGGACCATCGAGCTCTCACAGCGAGGATACGGCGGTCTCATCGTCCTGGTGAGAGACACAGGCATCAAGCCCATTATAGAGACCGGAATCCGCGTGCAATCCATGGTTTCATCGTCGCTTATCGTGTCGATATTCAATCCGCGGTCTCCGCTGCATGACGGGGCCATCATCATTCAGAATGATATCATCGAAGCGGCGAAATGCATATTGCCCCTGAGCAAAAACCCCATTCTGGAACATCGATGGGGTACCAGGCATCGGGCCGCAATCGGCCTTTCCGAAGAATCCGATGCATTGATCATCGTTGTCTCGGAAGAGACAAGCACCATATCTCTGGTGGAAAACGGTGAGATGGTGAGGGGCATCGACTATGATGATTTGTTGGGGACGATCAATGAAGTGTTACGGCGGGGCCCGAGAAAACCTGTCGGCAGATAAATGGCGGCCGAAACGGAATCGGCGGATCCGTCTGTTTCGATTGATTTCAGGCCTGACGGGGGTTCTCTGCGTTGTTTTAACGGCCGATGCTTCCCGGGACACGCTTCGGATTTTGCTTCAATTTGAACCTCCGTATATGGTCATGCCTTCGCCCGAAGGGGATCTGGCGGCCGAATCGAGCCGGCACATCTTTATTCTCTCAAATAAAGAGACGGTTGAGACGGAATGGAAGGTGGAGGAAACCGCGCATTCGGCACCGGCGAGGCGGGTAGCGGATATCGCGCTGGGGAGTGAAAACACCCTGTTCCTGGAACAGGATTCGAAATCCGCCTCTTTCTCACAGCGGGTTGCGGGAAGGGATCAGGAGAGATACATCATTCAGATTCGTGTGGGTTCAAAATACGGCATTCCCGAATCGTCGAACGAATGGGTCAGCCGGGGTGTTCTGACCGTGAAAGGAGAAAACCTCAGTCGCCTGCGCAAGGATCGGCTGAATTCCCTGCTGGCCGGCAGTGAAACCCCGGTGCAGACCCAAAGAGAATCGGAACCAAAGACGCGGTCTTTCAGCGGACCGCCCCGCGGCCTTAAAATGTGGATCGGGGCGGAAGGAATGGTAGAGATCACCCGGTCGGAGATCGAGGCAGCCGGCTGGAAGGGCGTTCGAAATGTCGACCCCCGGTTCCTGCAAATCATCGGCACCCAAGGCGAGGTCCCCCTCTATTTCACCGGAGAGAGCAGCCGCCGATTCGGCGCGTCCGACCGCATTCTGTTCTGGGCGGACGCCGCATGGGAAACCGCCTCTTCGGGGCACAAACGAAAAGATATTTTCTCTTCACAGAATGTTTACTGGCTCAGACTGGGCGACCGGCATGGCATGAGGCTGGCCCGGGAAGACGGCGGTTTGCCCTCCTCGTCCATGAAAAATGTCATTCATCCACGCTCATTTCCCTATACGCAGCATGTTGAAGAAAATAATTATTTTCTGCGTTTGCCCGATGCGCCCACCCGTTCCACGGGCGATCACTGGTTTTATTCCTCTTCGATTGTCGGAGGGGAGCACAGGAACTTTGAATTCTTTCTCCACGATCCGGACATCTATTCCCAGGACTGGGTCGAAATCGAACTCTTCGGCTATGGAGAGTCGAAGATCTTGCAGATTCATGATGTGGATCTCTATCTCAACAACCGGCATGCGGGAACCGCACAATGGCAGTTCACGGAGCCCGTACTCATCAAAGAGAGCCGGTTTTCCCCCTCTTTTCTCAAGGAGGGGAAAAACACACTGACTCTTGTCAACCGCTCTTCGGCCGGTGAACTCTCCAAACTCCATTTCGACTGGTGCAAGGTGACCTATCCCAGGCTCTATTCAGGAACTTCGGGCAGCCTGCCCTTTGCCCCGCCGGGCGGCAGCGCGGGCAGTGTTTGCCGTTTCAGCCTGGAAGGATTTCAATCTCCGGACGTTCGAGTTTTCAAGAAGGACATCAGCAGGCTTTGGAATGTGGACGTTCGCGCGGTTGTCGATACACTGGGAACCACGACATACCGGGTCCAGTTTCACGACGAGATCGTTGAAGAGACCGCACGCTATGCGGCCGTGCAAGAGGGGCATTTTCTGAAACCGGACAGTGCGGTCTATGTGGAAGATGAAGACCTGTCCTATGGAGGAGCCGACTATCTGATCGTCTTGCCCGATGATTCCATGCATACCCATTTATTGCAGAATTATATGGAGTTCAGACAGTCCCGGGGTCTTCTCGTGAAAGCGGTGTCCATTGAGACGATATACAATAATTTCAGCCTGGGAATGCCGGGTCCTCGGGCGATTCGCGGTCTGATTGAAGCGGCGCGAAGGGATTGGAATCCCGTGCCCCGTTTCGTTCTGCTTGCCGGGGATGGGCATGTGTCAGATCAGAGACATCAGGACCGGGTGCGCACCCGCGCTCTTTTGCCCGTTCCCGTGGTTCAGACCGTGAAATTTGGAGCCGTTCCGTCGGATCACTGGTTTGTGGTCCGCGGCTCTGACGACCCCCTGCCCGATATGGCCATCGGGCGATGGCCGGTTCGGTCCACGCGTGAACTGGATGCGGTCATTCAAAAGACGCTGGACTATGAACAGGCGCCCGCTGATGCCTGGAAAAACCGGTATCTGCTCATCGGAGCCAGAGGTCATGGAGGCCAGGATGTATTCCGCATTCAATCTGAGACCCTGATTCAGGAGAGCATGCCGCCCAGCCTGTCGCCCAGGCGTCTCTATCTCGGGCAGATCGATGCATCGGAATCGGCCACGGATTCCCTGATCGGAATGTGGAACCAGGGGCTCGCCCTGATCAATTTTCGGGGTCACGGGGGAGGGGCCGTTTGGTCCGATGACCGGCTTCTCACTCTGCAGGACGTTCCGTCCATACAAAACAGAGGACGCCTTCCTGTTGTCACCAGCATGACCTGCTTCACGGCCGATTTTGCTTTATATTCAACTTCCCTGGGAGAATCGCTTGTGCTGACACCGGAAACCGGGGCCGCCGCATTCTGGGGAGCCACGGGCGTGGGATGGGTGTGGAACGATTATTACCTGCTGGAGGAATTGCTCGATATCGCGGCAGCGCAGCCGAATTTGACATTGGGCGAAGCGATCATGAAAGCGAAACAGATCTACTATCTGACCTATCAAGGTGAGTTGGCCCGGTCCGAGATTTATCAGTATACACTGCTTGGAGATCCCGCTCTTGGATTCGCCTTTCCCGGCCGGGTCATGGAACTGGATTGCAGCCCGCGCTCATTGACCCGGAACGATTCGGTTGAGTTGACGGGTCAGGATGGAACCGGAAGCCGCGAGCTGACCCTGGAGTGGGCCTTGCCTGATCGAAGTCCCCATTCCGTGGAACACCGAAGCGTGGATAACAATCCGTGGGAACAGACCCTCTCCCTTCCTTCGGATTTTCCAGCGCTCAAAGGAGGCATACGCGTGTATGCGCGGGATCCCGTGTCCGGCTTTCAATCACGCGGGTATGTGGATTTTTCATTGAATTCGGCTTTTTTCTCCGATATCGGTCCGGATCCGGCCGAACCGACGCATCGCGACAGTCTCCGTTTTCGGGTTCGGGCCGAAGATGCCGGGTCCATCCAAAGCGTAAGCTGTGTCATACAGGCTCCGGTGAACGACACGCTTGAAGCCGAACCCCTCGCAAATGCGGGATGGTATCGAACCCAAAAGGCCCTGGCGCCTGTGAATCCGGGTACGACGATAAGCTATTATTTTGTCGTGAAGAACGAACAGGGCGAACAATGGGAAAGCGATGAGCACACTCTGCGTATTCCCTCGCTGGCCTGGCTGATGACCCGGGAACCGGGGTTGTCGGGAAAGGACTCTGTGATGCTGGAATGCCCGGTCCGCAACTTCGGCGAGTCTTCGGTTCGAAACCTGGTCGTACGTTTTCAGGTTCCTTTGGCGGGTTTTACCGGGTCGGATACCCTGATGATAGA
>DSAB01000080.1 GCA_011388275.1 bacterium
CCCTTGAAGTTCTCCCGGCCGGTTGTACTGCCAACCCGCCCCCAGGCCGAACGAAAGACAATTGTCGACTGCTGCGGAATCGATCAAGACATGGCTTTGACCCGTATTCCGCAGAACAACCCGTGCCGCCCAGGGTGTTGTCTGATGATGCGTGACTTCATTCTGTGAAAGCCGAATCTCTTCAATCTGAAGCGCTGCCGGAGTCTGTATGATCAAAGAAGTAAGCGTGTCAAGCGATATAAAACGGCCCGTCGCAGCCGTCAAATAGACGAAACCCTGTATATTGCCAAACCCTGCAAACTGCCCGGTAGCATTGACTTTCAGAAGCAGAGAATCGGTAGTACCGCCGTACAGAGTGTCGCTACCCGTGTACCAGAACGTGTCCGGCAGCATTACCGAGTAATCGGTTCGGACAAATCCATCTACCATAAACTGCAATTGCAGGCTGTCGAGAATCACATCCGTGCTGCCATAATTTTCCACAAGAACTTTCAGGAACCAATCCCTGGTCTGCCCGGCTGTAACCGTCTGAATGATCGTGACCGTATCGTCTTCGAGAGGCTGAAAGCCGATGATTCGGACCCCGGGCGCCGGTAATACGTTGAAAGTGTTGGATGTGCCTTCAGGAGCCGGTGACGGTGCTCCAGTCTCGGTTACGGTTATGCGATTGTTTGAATAAACCTGATAGACAGTTACGCCGCCGCTCCAGATCCCCTGGTTGAATGACCCGCTTTCAGTACGGCGAATGGTCCCTGTCAGATCTCTAATCTGCACAGTTCCTGAAAAGCCCGAAGCAATGTTGCCCTGGGCATCCCGGGCCTGAACGGCAATGGTAAAAGGTTCGCCTTCCACTTGTGTATCGATTGGATCCAGAGTAAAATAGGATACGGTACCGGCCAAAACCTGTATGGTTCCTGTATTATCATAAATAGTGGAATTGGAAGGCGACTGGGATCGAATCGTTCCGGTGGCCGGGCTGATCGGGACAAAATCAATAAACGCTGTATTGGATCTGTTGACCGCCGGATTCAATGTGCCGTCGGAAGTCCAGTTTGTGTTTTCGTCGGTCCTGTAATTGCCGTACAGATCATACCCGGCTGAATAGAGAGTCAGTGTGGCTCCCACATTCATCGAAATCGAGCCGACTGCCGTGCCTCCGTTGGACGGTGCATCGCGTATTACCAGAGAGGCCAGACTGTTGGGAACCACCTGAATCCCTGTCACAGTCCTTGTGATCGCCCCCGACTGTGCCTGAAGCGTCACATCGCTTTCGGCAAGAACCAGAATCTGGTCGGACTGACCCGAACCGGCGGAAACGGAAATGTTGTTGAGGGTGGGTGAATATCCTGTCGGGGATTCATGGCTGCCCCCCGGCAGGGTGACGCTGACCACACCGGTCCACGCGTTGCTGAATTGATCCTGAGCGCCGGCTACATAGAGAGGAAAAGATACGCCGGCGGTTTTATTCCCCGGATTGACAGAGAGTGTGAAAGAATCCAAAACATCAGGACTTACTGTGATCAGTCCGGAGGTGCGGGTGACCATGCCGTCTTGAACCGTGATGGTTTGGGTCCCGGCCGTACGGAGCTCAAAGCCCCCTCCGCTGAACGAATGGACACCGTTTTCCGAAAGCGTGAATGTATAAGGATTTGACGCGTCCACCGCAATCAGGGCTTGAGGATCCGTGCTGGTGAAATAGACCTGACCGGTATAGTCGGTTTTGATATTGTTGTAGGCATCAAAAGCCGTAACCGTTACATTTGATGAAAAGGTTTGACCGGCCTGTATTCCGGCCGGAACTCCGGACAATGTAAATGCCACCAATCCACCCGGTGTGACCGAGATGGCGGTACTGGAACGGGAAATCGTACCGTCGGTGACTGAAATGGTCTGACTGCCCGCTGTTCTCAGTTCAAAATTGGATCCTGAAAATGAGCGGGTCCCGTTGTCACTGGAAAGAAAAGCATAGGGGTTTCCTGAATGGAAATTCAATTGCGCCTGACCGTCACTGCTGGTGAAATAGACCTGCCCCGTATAATTGGTTTTGACATTGTCGTACATATCAAAAGCGGTTACGGAAATGGGACCACTGAAGACCGTACCGGCCTGGATGGATGCGGGTTCACCCGAAAGGTTGAAGTAATCCAAAAGACCGGGCAGAAGTGTCAGCGATGCCGATCCGGATTCCAGAATCGCGGATGCCGCGTTCCGGGTTTCGACAGACACGGTTCCGGTTCCGGCGGTTGTATCATTTAAAATTCCATACAGTGTAAGATCCAGATTGCCCGAAGCCGCAGGAGTGCCGTCTCCGTTCCGCGTGACTGTCAATACGGAATCGGATACGGAAAACGAAAAGGTTCCGTCAATGGTTATCGAACGGATTGAATCGGTATTCAGGATAAAGCCTTGTGGATAGGCAAACCGAATTTGCCCGTCGGAAGGCAGAGTCTGAGTGGAACTCCAGGTATAGGCATGATGCGAGAAACAGACCACCGTAGAATCGGAAAGTGTAAGGTCAACAGGGCTCAACTGACCATGGGCTGATGCGCTGAGAATGATACAAACACCTGCAGCCCAAAAAGCGAATCGATTTTTTTTTCGCGACAACCCCATACAATGACCTTTTTGGAAAACCTGAAATTTTGCAGCCCGGGCTTTGGTCTAATCGGCAAATAACATACCAGGACAGCCGGCGGATTTTATAAAACCTCATAACCCATTATTATTAAATGTATTATGAGGCACATTTTCTGCTCCAACGCATGGTGGTCATCTACAGAGAGTGGCCGGGAATCAGTCATCCTATTTGAGCAAGGCCCGCAATAATATCAACAGGCCCTTACCGTCATTTTCGGCCAATTTCAAATTCCGCTTTGCCTGCTGGTAGTCTGGATTGATCTCCACAGCGGTTCGAAAATGCTGCAGCGAACGAAAAAACAGTTCCCTGCACTTCATCAGATACCCGATTCCCATCATATTATGAAGATCGGCGTATCGGGCGTGTTTTTTCAGCAGACGTTCCAATTGAGAAACATAGGCATCCACAGCCGCCGGATGCCGGCCTTTTTCGCCATACATATAATTCAGATAAAACAAATCGTGAAAATTCAAATCCATCTCCGGGTTCAGCTTTTCACCAAGCCGATCCAGCAGATTGCCAGACTCTTTCAACTGGCCCTGATTAAGACGCCGAAGCGCCTCCTCCAATAGCGGTGTCCGGAAACGGGGAGACAGGGAAACGGCCTGACTTAAACTGGCCTTGATCGTGTTCTTTGCGGTCGGCAAATCGGTTTCAACCTTTTTTCCGGAATCATCCGAAATACAGCTCAGAAGCAGCCTCGCATGAAGAAAATAGGCATCCGAATACTCCGGATTGATTTTTTGAGCCTTTTTAACAGCCGCCAGTGCCTGATTAAAATTGCCTGTTTTTCCCAATGCGGCACCCAGTTTCAGCCATAAATCCGGATATCCGGGGGTAACCTGCAATCCCTTTTTCAGCGTTTCAATCGCTTCAGTGAAACCACCCCGCCTCAGGTAGGCCTCTCCCAGCTGAATATAGGCTTCCCCCATATTGGGATTGTAATCGATAGCCAGCTCGAATTCACTGATCGCTTCGTCAATGAGATTCCAGCGAAGATATTGTCTGCCCAATTTAAACAGACTGACGGGATGACGAACCGTTTTCACCCGGGCGGAAATAACATACAGTATTTCTATCGCCTGTATGCGTTCCTGATGAAACTGTTGTACCGTTTCTTTCAGAATCGTTTTCGGGAGATTCGGTTCATAACCGGTCTCATCCCGGGCCAAAACACGCCCTCCATCGAAAAGCGTGGATACTATTTTGCTCTCTTCATCAAGCGTATGGGTCTGTAAATGAAGCTTCCTGCCGCGAGCCGGAATGTTGTCGCTGAAATGGATATTCTCCATGCATTCTACCCGTAAAGAACCCCCGGCCCTCAGGGTCGAGGGTTCATTTTCTGGTTCTTGTTCCTTGTCAGACCATCAGCGCACAAATAGCACTGACCGTCACGATATCTTCCACACTGCAACCGCGTGACAAATCGTTGGCCGGTTTTGCGAGGCCCTGAATGATCGGACCGATCGCCTCGGCTTTTGCAAGCCTCTGAGTCAGTTTATAACCGATATTCCCCGCGTTCAGATCAGGAAAAATCAGAACATTCGCCTTTCCGGCCACAGGACTGCCTGGTGCCTTTTTCGATCCCACAGAAGGTACAATGGCTGCATCCAATTGCAGTTCTCCGTCTACCGCCAGGCCGGGAGCCTGCTCCCTGACCAGACGCGTCGCTTCCTTGACTTTGTCAACCAGGGGATGATCAGCACTCCCATAAGTTGAAAAAGACAGCATGGCCACAACCGGATCTTCACCGGTGAGTTTTTTATGTGTCTGAGCGGAAGAGATGGCAATACTGGCCAGCTGTTCCGCATCCGGATCGGGCACAACCGCCGCGTCGGCAAATGTCAGCGCTCTATCCCAGTCCGGAGCGATCATTAAAAAAAGGCTCGATACGATCCTGATTCCCTCCGCCAGTCCAATGCATTGTATGCCTGCCTTCAGTACATCGCCTGTGGTATTGACCGCACCGGCCACGCTGCCGTCCGCATCGCCCATTCGAACCATCATGGCCCCGAAATAAAGGGGCTGCTGAATCGTTTTTTCCGCCTCTTCTCGAGAAAGGCCTTTGTGTTTTCGTATCCGGTAAAACTCTTCGGCATATCGATCTCGCATCTCCGACTGGTTCGGATGAACCACATGAACTCCGTTAAGATCTAATCCCAGCGATTCGGCCTGACTTTTAACAGACTTTTTCGGGTCAATGATGGTCACCTCACAGATTCCCTTTCTTAACTGCTGGGCGGCCTTCAACATTCTTTCATCTTCGCCTTCAGGAAGAACAATATGTCTTTTCAGCTTCGATGCCTTCTCCTTGAAACTTTCCAAAAGCTCCATGAACAGCCTCCTTTACGAATCCGTGCCTTTTCCGAATGATTTCAGTTTCTGTTTCAGCAATTCCACAACCGGCGGCGGCAGAAAACAATCGACCTGTCCTCCAAGACGGGCCACTTCCTTGACAATGGTCGAATTCAAATAGGTATATTTTTCTCCTGGCATCAGATATACCGTTACCAAATCCGGAGCCAGTTTTCGATTAACCAGGGCCATTTGAAACTCATATTCAAAATCCGATACGGCACGCAGCCCCCGAATAATCACATCGGCCTTCTTTCTTTGAGCATAAGAGACCAGCAGTTCATAAAAAACGTCCACCTCCACGTTCGGCAGCTCTTGAACAGTCTGTTCGACCAGCCGCTTGCGTTCTTCCAGAGAAAAAAGAGGATCCTTCTGCGGATTTGTGGATACAGCCACAATGACCCGATCAAAAAGCTGAGCGGCCCGCTTGACAATATCCAAATGACCCCGTGTAATCGGATCGAATGTTCCCGGATAGATGGCTGTTTTCATTTTTCGCCTCTATGATAAATGGATATATACGATTGTCCCAAAGGTTTTTGTCTGATCAGCCGGAATCCGTGTCCTTCACTGTCTGGATCATGGCTGTCATGCTCGATAATCAATATCCCGTCGGACTTCAGAATACCGCCTTCCTTGACAGAACGAACGATCCGCTCTCGATAAAATGCCTTAAAGGGGGGATCAGCAAGAATCAGTGAAAAACGTCTGTGTGAATTTCGCAGTCGAATGATCTCTTCAAATACATCTCCGTGGATGATGCGTGATCGGTCCGAAAAGTCGCATCGGGATATATTGCTTTTCAACAATTGAATGTGCTGAAAGGATTTTTCCACAAAATCAACATGTGCTGCACCCTGGCTGAGAGCCTCGAGTCCCAATGATCCTGATCCGGCAAACAGATCCAGAACCACGGCATCCTTGATTCGATCGGACAGATATGAAAAAATAAATGTCTTGGCTCTGCCGGTTGCAGGCCGGAATTCCAGCCCCCTGGGCCCTTTCAATTTTCGGCCCCTTGATTCACCACCAATAATTCGTATTGTCATGAGATTAAAAAGCCGCCTCCCATATGCAAGAGGCGACTTTTGTTGTTCCTGTTAATGCATTCCAATTTCAATTCGATTCAGATTTGAACAGCAAAATCCAAAACGATTTTTACCCGATCCCCCTGAAAATCGGCATATTCCACAGGAGCCAGCAGCAACTTGAGAACATGATGATTCCCTTCAAAACTTTTCAGACCATTTAAAAAAGCCAGCGCATTGGCCCTGCTCCCATCGGTTTTCACGCGTATTAACAATTGCCGGCCACCCGCTTCACGGCTTTCCGAAAGTTTCACAAATTCTCTTGAAGCCATCTGGTATTTGGTGATCAGCTGTTGTACGGCCGTTTTAAACTGAGCCTCAGATGCATAACTGGCTGTTCCGGCGGCAGGCGTCCCGGCGGTCCGTACAGTCGGAAGAACTCCGGATATCACGCCCCAGTAAAAATATCTTCCGGAAGTCTGATGCCGGTCTTCCGGAGAAGCCTTGAACGAGGCGGCACCCATCAACGTTTTAATACGGTGCCCCATGGCATTGGCTACATTGGGTGTTTCCGAAACGTATTCTACATGAAAACGATCCCCATTGATCAATACCGCACCAAACTGTCTTTGACGGCTCAAATCCTCATAAGCCGCCCGGGAAGCATTAACCATCGTACTGGTTGGAACACGATACACTGTACTCGTACGGTCGACCATCTCCGCGACATGCTCTGTTGCCTGCGGCTTCGATGCAGGTTGAGGAGTCAACTCTTGAGCGGCATCTTCCTGCATGGTCTGCGGTCTTCGAACAACCGATGCCGGTCTTTTTACCGAAGGCGATGCCTCCTTCGGCCGCGATCCTTTGGGCTGCAGGACAAATAAGTACAGCCCGGCAGCAATGATCACCACACCCAGGGCAATCCAAACGCCGGGAGACGTTTTCCTGGCCTTGACTTCGCCGAACTCATAATCTTCTTTGTCCGTATCGTCAGGAACATCAAAATCGGGGATCGCTTCTTCTTCCTCACCAAGCAACTCCTCGTTAAAAAGCGACGAGGATTTTGAACTTTCTTCCTCGAACATAAGCTCATCGCCCAGCTCTTTATCCAGAAGATCATCATCGCCCTCCGGAGTTTCCCACTGGTCTTTCTTGTCTTTCTCTTCTTTCTCTTCTTCGTCACGAAAAAGATTGATGTCAACCATGGATACTCCCCTCCATTTTGAATGATGCTCAGCGGTTCCTGTTCACTGAGCCGGAGCGTCCTGTCTGAGAATCACTCCTACGGACGCGACAAATTTCTCGGGATATCGGCTGAAAGAGGAAGAATTTTTGACTTCCTGAGAAACTTTGACACGTCGAAATGGATTCACAATATCCAGAGGAATGGAGATCAAAGAAAGAAGATGCTGGGATACGGACTGAATGCCGTCTCCGCCGATAATGAACAGTCGATTCAGATCTTCAATCCCCCTGCCCAAACGATGACCAAAAATCAATCGCCGCAGCTCCTTAATGACCATCTTTGCGATTTCTTCCTCATCAGGAAGCCGGGCTGTATTTTTCTTTTCGAGCACGACCCGATGAGACAGATAAAATTCACGATGCCTTAAAAAAATGAAATCGATAAGATCCCGTCTTACATCCACCAAAACCGAGGTAACATCGAAATCCAGGTCATAGTTGGCAAGCAAGGCTCTAATATTCGAGAACAGATCCACATCGATCCTTTGCATTCGGAGTCCGTTTTTCTGAAGAAGCATTCGTACGCCCTGAAGCACGGTCTTTCTCATGAGAATCAACAGATAAAACGGATTTCCGGATAGATCCTGAAAGGGAAGCCGCTGATATTCGACCACATAATCATCCATGGATGAAACAAGAAATTGACCTGCCTCCCATACCAATTGATCCTGCAGCAGCTTCTCTTCGAGTCCCATGGCCACCGGAATTTTTTTAATCAGAACCATTCCGGAATGCAGCACAACACTCGCATCCCGGCTCGATCCGCCCGATTGATTGTGGAGATCCTGGATCACTTTCTCCTGGCCGTTTAAAAAAGTGCCGGTTGTCCGGAAAGTTTCCAGATCAAAAGGCTGTACCAGTTCACGTACAGCGGTGCCTTTGATGACTCCATCCTCCATCGATACCAGGCTGATCGAATCCGGATGAAAGGCAAGCCCCAAACCGGGTTTGGATGATGTGGATTCCATGTTTATATCAATTTTCTTGTCTTTTTAACAAAATCAGCTTCTTCGGTCCCAGCTTTTTTTGCCGTCTTCATCGATGTTTCCATGATTGGAAATACTGGCGCCGCCCAGGATTTTTCGAAGAAACGGTGTTTTCAGGCGGATATATGTTGTATCCCCTGAAGCCGTATCGATACGCACCGCCCGGCTGATCTTTCCGATGTCCTGGATGGGGCACTCAATGCCCATGAAACTGCCGGCTTCCACATTCACCACATTAACCAGATATTTCTCGCCGGCTACCGGGCATACCGACAGATTCTCAATAAGTGCATCGCGAAACAATTCAACGAGACCAAGACGGTAAAGCACCGAGTATTTGGCATTTATTCGTGATCTTTCTTTTTGCAGATGATCGATCTCTTTGTGCAAACCGCGCTGATTGGGCAGCGCCAGTTCATTGACCAGAAATTCGAGTTCTTCAGGATCCACAAGATCAATCCAGGTCACGGCCCGATCGATATGCCTTCGAACCGAATTTTTCTGTTCCAGCTTATCGACCTCTTCCTTCCAGAACCGGCCTTTTTCCGTGTTCCAGATTTCCTCTTTGATCTCTACCCACAACCGGTCCTTGTGAGACTCTTTCTGCTTTACCCACACCTCGCGGGCATCGTCTTCCCAAGTCAGTCGCCGCTCACTTTCCCATAAATCCTGAACGGTTTGTTCGACCTTCTTTCGGTTATTCT
This sequence comes from bacterium, assembly GCA_011388275.1. Taxonomy (GTDB): domain Bacteria; phylum Zhuqueibacterota; class QNDG01; order QNDG01; family DSAB01; genus DSAB01. The sequence continues at coordinate 8,957 of DSAB01000080.1, forward strand.
TCAACCACTCCGGAAATTCTTCACGCCTCAAAGAATCTGTTGCAGCACGCCACAGGGAGTCGGCCATGGCCGGAAATGCGGGTCTGATGGAATCCGGCAGAGATGCCAACGTTTCATTTCTCCACGAGTTTCTTCTCTCAGCCCTCCATTGACTTTCCATAACCCTCGTCCAGATGACTTCATTCTCGTCTTTCCATTCCTCCCCTTCCTCTTTCCACAACCGGTGCCGATCCCTCTTCCAGAGCAGTTCTTTGTCTTTATCCCAAAACCGCCTTTCAAGGCTCTCCCACACGCTATCCTTTTGGGCGTTGGTGTATTGATTCATTTCCTGTTCCCATTCATTGCGGCGAACGACTTCCCACCGATCCTTTTCATCAGCCGTCCAAACGATCTCGGGCGAGGCGATTCGAACGAGAGCCTTCAATGTATCCATCGCCAGAGGGCGAAAATGGGACCAATAACGGGTTTCCTGCAATTTATTGCCCCTGCGCACAAGCGTTCGGGAAACACTGCGAACCGTTCTGGGAATAGATTCATCGTTCAGCCAAATATTGATCCCTTCCTCTCCGATCAATGTTTGAAAATCGACAGCTGTTTCAATCTTTTCGATCTCTACGCTGTCCGCATGAAGCTGCTCTTCCAGAAGGTTCATGAGGCGAGTATCCAAATCATCCCAATAAGTCAAATGGGCCAGAGGCTTTTTGTTTTCCAGGCGATCCCATATTAAAGCTCTCAGCTCCTCGGGAAAACGATGGCTTGATATGATGTTTTTCAGTCTGTCGGAGGATACCAGCCCGTCCCAGTAAATCATGGAATCCAGAACCGCGAAATTTTCCGTCCGGAAAATCACCGCGGTTTTCATTGAATCCAGCAATGTGTAGGATTCAAACTGATTCCTGTATAATTGAGCGATCAGATGATTCGCTTCCATTCGGGTTCGGCAGTTTTTTTGAAGCTCTTCCTCGTGTTTCCACACATTGGCGGGATAGACAATCGCGCCAATCAACACAATCACCAGAACAACGATCAGAATCTCATAAAGAAGATTCCCCTTCGGTCTCTCTGCCATTTTTCGGATCCTCCCTTTTACGTAACTGAATGTAATGAATCGGGCTTAAGATAATTATTATAATATTATATAGGGTTTTATTTTCTCCAGCGTTTTACTTCCGATTCCCTGAACCTCCATCAAGCTTTCGAGTGAACGAAAGGGCCCGCTTTGATTTCTGAAATCCACAATGCGACGGGCGGTTACCGGTCCGATCCCCGGAATGTTTTCAAGCTCCTGGCTTGTCGAACGATTGATGGAAATCGGAAATGTCGGACTTTGTCTGAAGCCGGGCTCATCCGCTTCTGCCGGTTCTCGGCTGAAATCGAAAGATTCCGGCGTTTCCTCCCTGATCATCGGCAATGGCTGCACATTGCTTCGAAACCACCACACACCCATCCCCAGTAACAGTCCGGCTACAAGAAAGAGGACAACGCCTCTCTCCGTCCGGGTCATTCCCCACATCCCCGCCTCCCGGAAATCATTGTGTTCCTATTTTGGAATCAACTCCTTGTATCTGGCCAATTTTTCAAACAGCCCTCGTGCTTCACGAGACAGGGATTCGGGCGTATACACAACGATCTGAACCAGTTGATCTCCCCGTCCATGCCCGTTAAGATGATTGATTCCCCTGCCCCGCATGCGCAGCATCTTCCCTGACTGGGTTCCCGGATCGATCTGCAGTTTGGCTTTGCCGGAAAGTGTCGGGATCTCTATCTCATCTCCCAAAACAGCCTGAACCATGCTGATCTTGGAATGATAGACTATGTCATCGCCGTGACGCTCGAATAAATCGTGCTCCCGCTCTTCAATCAATACGTGAACGTCGCCTGCCGGCCCTCCCTTGGGCCCAAGATCCCCCTCTCCTTTCAGGGTCAGATAATTGCCCGTGGCAACGCCCGCGGGAATCTTGACGTGTATCGTCTTCTCCCCGCGAACTCTTCCTTCACCGTGACAGACAGAACAGGGGTCACTGATAATACGGCCTTCTCCGCCGCACCGTCGGCATGTGACGATATTGACAACCTGTCCGAAAATGGAGCGGGCGACCTGACGGATTCGGCCGGTTCCATGGCATTCCGGGCAGGCCTTGACAGACGAAGCGTCTTTGGCGCCGCTTCCGCCGCATTGATCACATTGAATATACCGCTTGATCTTGACTTTCTTCTCAACGCCTCCGGCCACCTCTTCCAGAGTTAAATGAAGACGTATCTGCAGATCGTTTCCGCGCACAGGACCGCCGCGGCGCTGTGTGGATCCGAAAAAATCTCCAAACCCTCCAAAACTACCGAACCCCTCCATAAATGTGCGGAGTGCGTCAGAAAGGTCAAAATCAAAACCGCCGAATCCGCCTCCACTTCTCAGACCCTCATGACCGAATCGATCATACCGTTCCCGTTTTTGCGGGTCTGTCAGAACTTCATAAGCTTCCGCAGCTTCCTTGAACTTTTCTTCGGCTTCCCGGTCTCCCGGATTTTTATCCGGATGGTATTTCATGGCCATCTTTCGATAGGCCTTCTTGATCTCTTCCTGTTCCGCGTTTCGGGATACACCCAACACTTCATAATAATCAGGTTTCGACATGGACCTTGTTCCTTATTACTTGTTCACAATCACTTTCGCATGGCGAATGACCTGATCATGTAAAAGATATCCTTTTTCATGTTCGGAAACCACATGCCCTGAAGGGATCCCTTCCTCATTCACCTGCATGAGTGCGTCATGCCGGTCCACATCAAAGGGCTTACCCGTTGTCTCCATGACCTGAAGACCGAAAGATTGCAGAATCTGAAGGAGTTTCTGGTGAATCAATTCGACTCCCCTGAAAAATTCCGCGTTCTTTTTGTCGGCCGATTTCAAAGAACGTTCCATATCATCAATCACCGGAAGAACGGCTCTGATGAGTTCCGTATTGGCATGAAGCACGATTTTGCCCATCTCGCGCTCGCTTCTCTTCCGGACATTATCGAGCTCTGCCAGGAGCCTTAACTGTTGATCCTTAAGCTCCGCAATGGTTTTTTCCGCCTGCTCGAGCTTTTCCCTGCAGGTTTTCCTGACCGTTTTTGTATGAGAAGTTTTTTTTCCGCCGGTCGTTTTCTTCGAATGCGCAGTTCCCTTTCGCTGAGTCATCGCTGTTTATTGAGTACTCCCTCGTTTAAACATCAACTTAAATATTCGCTGACCGTCCTGGCGATGTGATCCACCAGGGGAAGTATGCGGCTGTATTCCATTCGCGTAGGACCGATGACACCCAATGTTCCCCTGTCATTTCCTCTTCGATACACGGTCTTGATGACGGTAAAAGGAACGAGACGGTCGTCCTGATTCTCGATGCCGATAGTGACCTGCGTCTTTTGAATGTTCCGGTGAAACAATTGAATCAATTCTGTTCGATCATCGATAAGGTCGAACATGGACTCCAGAAGGCGCATGTCCGAGAATTCCGGCTGCAAAAGAATGTTCTGGGTTCCACACGTATGAATATCCAGCGGCTCGGAAAAATTAAAAAGATGAGACGCCGATTCCACCAGCCGCCGCATCAGCGGACGATAAATCTCCTGAGTGTCCTCCACCCGTCTGACGATGGAATGTTTGATTTCTTCCAGTGTCAGGTCGTGAAGTCTTTCGTTGAGCACAGAGGCGGTTCTGTAAAGATCTTCCTGATTGAAATCGGACTCAACCTCCAGAACCATGGTCTTGACCATCCTGTTTTTGACATGGATAACCACCAGAACCTTGCCGTATGAAAGACCGATCAATTCCAGGCGGTCAAAAACAGCCCAGGAAAGCCAGGGGGAGAGAACCACCCCCAGTTCTTCGGATATCTGTCCCAATATTCTCGACGCTTCCACCACAACACGCTTGACATCACCTTCGGCCGAATCCATTCGGGAACGAATGTTTTGATCGCTCTGTTCGTCGATCGTGGACTTTCTCATCAGATGATTCACGTAATAACGATATCCCTTGTCTGTTGGAATACGGCCGGACGAGACATGGGGCTGGTGCATGTAGCCCATTTTCTCCAGGTTGGAAAGTTCCGAACGCACAGTGGCCGGACTGCAGTCCAATGGAAACGTTTTCACCAGATAATGGGAGCCCACCGGTACGGCCGTCTGAATATAGCTTTGGACCGCACACCGAAGAACCTTCCTCTGTCTTTTCGTCAGACTTTCCATAAGACAATAAAAAACCTTTCCATAAAAACATGGAAAACCAAGTTAAAGATAATCATTTTTCAATATTGTGTCAAGGTAAAAAACCGGGAGCCTAAAGCCCTTTCAGAAACCGCTTTATCCCTATGCGGCTTCCCAAAAAAGACAGTATGATGCCCAATACCAATGGCATCAGGATGACAACAAAAGAGTAGCGGAGTGCGTTCGGGAATCGTGAGGAAAACAGGACGACCGCACCATACAGCAGAATCGTAGCCACACCCCCCCCCACGGCGCCCTGAACAATCCCCTGAATGATATAGGGACGTCGAATAAATCTATGGGTCGCCCCCACCAGATCCATAATCTGTATGCTTCTTCGATGCGACAAAATGGTAAGCTTCAGAGTGTTGGAAACCAGTAAAACAACGGCAAATACAATGAAAATCAGAAGCGCCGCGTCAACCACAAGCACATATCGGCCGGTTCGGTCGAGAATTTCATAAAGACCCCCGTGATAGATTACCTCATTCACCCCTTGGAGTTTTTCGATCTCCGCCTTCAACCGGCCGGCCCCCTGAGCCGACCTGTACTCCGGCATCAGGCTCACCTGAAAAGACGCGGGAAGCGGATTTTCTTCGACAATCTGAAGGGGATCCATTTTCAAATCGCGCCGATACCGTTCCAGAGCGTCTTCTTTCGAGATGTACATCACACCCGCAACGCCCCTGATGCCCTTGATGGCACTTTGCAGTTCCATGGCATTATCCCTGGTCAGTCCGGATTCCAGGAAAACTTCAAAAGTCATTCTCTCTTTGATCCGATAAACCAGATCAGCCACGTTCAGGGTGATCAGAAGAAGCGCGCCGAAAATCGTCAGAGAGACCGCGATGGTGGAAACGGTTAAAAAAGTGGCCATACGGGCCCGCCTCAATCCCAGTATTCCCTCCCGGATTGAATACAGATAATTCAGACTCATGTGACGATCCTTCCTTCGCGGATGCATACAATACGGGCCGAAAGGCGTTCGGCGACATCCGCTGTGTGGGAAGCCATGATCACAGCCGTGCCTTTTCGGTTGATCTTTTCAAGCAAAGCAAATATCCCCTGGGTGGTATCGGGATCCAGATTTCCAGTCGGTTCATCAGCCAGCAGCACGAACGGCTCATTCGCCAGCGCCCTGGCAATGGCCACCCGCTGCTGCTCTCCTCCTGACAGCTCGGGAACCATGGCGTATCGCTTGTGGCTCAGGCCCACTTCCGCCAGAACCTGGAAGACCCTTTTCTTGATATTTCGACGGTTCACTCCGGTCGCCCACAACGCGAAAGCCACATTCTCATACACGTCCCGATCCTCCAGCAGTTTGAAATCCTGAAATACCATGCCGACCTTTCGACGCATAAAAGCGATATCACGGCTGGTCGCAGAAGAGGCATCCAGGCCGGCCACACATACCCTGCCCCGCGTCGGAATGTTCGCCATGTGGATCAAGCCGAGAAGAGTCGATTTGCCGGCCCCGCTGGGTCCGACCAGTGTGATGAATTCGCCCGATTCGACATTCAGATTGATCCCCGAAAGAATTTGATTCTTCCCGACCCAGTACCAGACATCGATCATTTCTATCAAAACCGCCCCCGCTTGAAGATGTTTTTCAAAACCCTGATTTTATCGATCGAAAGTGATCCCACCCTGCCTGTTCCAATTTATCTCTGCTTCCGTTTTCAAGCCAGATTTTTTTTCCGGCTGTCATTTCACCGAGAACGGTCAGCGGCAGCCGTTCCGGATTTTCACGACTGGCCCATGCCGCATTAAAAGAAGGAGGGGCCGTGAAAAGCAGTTCGTACTCTTCACCGCTGTTGAGAACATATTCCGGATCATTGTCCCTCCCTGTCCATAATTTGACCTCATCGGCACAGGGTATGGCCTCGCGCCTGACACGGCAGCCCAGGCGGTTCTCGCGACACAAATGATGAATTTCCGATGCCAGGCCGTCACTGATGTCGATCATGGAAGTCACGGCTCCTTGCTCGGCCAGCCATCGGGCCAGTAAAAGGCGCGGTTCGGGCCGCAGAAACCGCCGTACGGATCCGGGAAAGGGGCCCGCATCAGCGCCCGAAGAGAGCGCTTCCAGCGCGACACGGCTTCCGCCCAACCGGCCGCTGACACAGAGCAGGTCGCCGGCCGCGGCGCCCGATCTTCGACTCAGGCGGTTTGGCTCGACTTCGCCCAGCATGGCCACAGAGACAAACGCGGCATGAGGACTGTGCACCGTATCACCGCCTATGATGGAAAATTGGTATGTGCGGCTGCATTTCTCCATTCCGGAATAGAGCCGATCGATTGCCTCCGGACGGCAGATTCCGGGAATACCCAAAGTCACCACACCCCAGGCCGGCCTTCCCCCCATGGCGGCGATATCGCTGACATTCACGGCCATGACCTTCCAGCCCACATCCTCCCAGTCTGTGTAACGGAGATCAAAATGAACGCCCTCGACCATCGCATCCGTGGTAAACAGAGTGTGAAAGCCCGGTGTCATATTCACAGCCGCGCAGTCATCGCCCAGGGGAATCACGGGTGTTTGAGGAGGATTCTTCAATATCCGCCGAATTCTCTCGATGAGCGCAAACTCTCCTTCCCGCCTTTTCATTCAACCTTCCACCACTTTCACCATCATTTTGCGTGTTCTCGGACCGTCGAATTCGCAGAAAAACACCGACTGCCAGGTGCCCAGCAGCAGCCGTCCGCCTGTAATGACAGCCGTCAATGAAGGACTGAAAAGGCTGGACTTGATATGGGCCGCCGAGTTCCCTTCGGCGTGCCGATATCCGTTTTCGAAAGGGATGACCTTGCCCGTCTTCGAAAGAATGTCCCGGACCACATCCGGGTCCGCGTTTTCATTGATCGTCAAGGCTGCAGTGGTATGCGGAACCCAGAGCACGCAAAGCCCCTCTTTAACACCGGCCTGTCGGACAGCCTTCATAACCGTTGTGTCCATATTGATCATCTCGGTTCGCGAATGCGTTTGGATTGTCAGTGTTTGAATCATGTTTCAATTTAATTCACCGTTTCATGATATGCAAACTTTTTTTCCGGTTCCTCCTCCCCGGATTCCTTTATTGATCAACACGAAACGGGATCCCCTTCACGGGCGGCGTTTTCCTCCGGTTCAGCCGACAGGTGACATTCTTTGTTCAACCGTAATACAGACAACCGGTTGAAATGAATAATTCTGTTCAAATGAATGCGCCGGATTACTTGACAGGGAGAGAGGAATCTTCTCCGGCACCAATCCGTATACAATGATGCGGTCGGACAATCCGGTTCGACGGATCAACAAGGAGCCCAAGAAATGGAAAAACATATCACTCTGGCAGGCACTTTGCACATTGTTCTGGGTGTTTTAACTGCGTTGACTTCACTCGTCGTATTTACCCTCCTCCTCGGAGCGGGTATTCTTTCGGGAGAGGAAGAAGCCGTTTTTGTTCTATCCATCGTGGCCGCGGCTGTCTCGGGATTTCTGATTCTCCGGGCGATTCCGGAAATCATCGGCGGGATCGGTCTGCTGAAACACAAACCGTGGGCGCGTATCCTGACCCTTGTCGTGTCCTGTTTTCAGCTGGCGGAGATTCCTGTTGGCACAGCCTTGGGCGGCTATTCTCTGTGGGTTCTGCTGAACGATGAAACCGTGGCGATTTTTGAAAAAAGCTCAAAAAAATAATTAGGGAAGATACTTCTTTCGGGTCATACGTGCCGTTGCTGACCGCCCGCGCTTCCGGCCGAGAATGGATTCTTATTTTATGACGGATAGCCGCCCGCTGAAGATCGGAACCCGATTAAAACCCGCAACCGCTCGAAGCGGGTGCGACAGTTCACCCTATTTATGAACCCGCTTGAGGAATTCCTCGATTTCGGGAATTCCTCCCTGATAGACCAGGTATCCGTTGTACGGTTCACGCTCCGTGATCTCGCCGTTGACGGGAGTCAGCATGATCTCTTTGACGCAATCGAGATCATCGGTCTGTCCCAGAGCCCATCCCAGTTTGACATAGGCCACCTCGGGCAGCATGTTTTCGGCCGGAATGACGCCCTTGTCCATGAGATCCCGCCCGGTATCATAAACAAACATGTGCACATAACCCCACAGTGTCTGAACCGTCATATAAATAGCCACGCCTTTTCGTACAGCCCGTTCAATAGCCGGATAAACGGGTTTGTTGACGTGTCCCAGACCCGTACCCGCGATAACGATTCCCTTATATCCATTATCCACCAGGGCATCGATGATATCCGGATGCATGTTGGGATAATAATAAACCAGAGAAACCCGCTCCTCAAAAAAGGGAAAAACATTCGCCTTTCTGTCATGACGGCGCTTGTTGTAATCCTCCTTCAGGGGTTTGACTCCTTCACAGGTAACGGTTGCCAGGGGAATATCACCGATCGTTCGAAACGTGGACCGGTAGGATGAATGCATTTTACGAACCCGGGTCCCTCGATGAAGCAGGCCGTACTCGTCGGAGGTGGGACCGAACATACAAACCATCACCTCCGCGATATCCGAGGTCGCCGCGGCTGTGGCAGCATGGATGAGATTCAGGGCCGCATCGGATGACGGGCGATCCGAGGAACGCTGGGATCCGACCATCACGACAGGCACCGGCGGATTCTGAACCATAAAGGCCAGGGCTCCGGCCGTGTGATGCATGGTATCCGTGCCGTGCCCGATGACGATCCCGTGTATCCCGTTTTTTATCTCTTCCCCGATGGCTTTTGCCAGAGTTATATACTGCTGCGGGCCCATATTCTCGCTGAATACGGCGAACAGCTTTTCGGTTTTTAAATTGCAAATGTCGGCCAATTCCGGCACCGCACCGTAAAGCTCCCCGGGAGAAAACGCGGGAATGACCGCACCCGTTCGATAATCCAGACGCGACTCGATTGTGCCGCCGGTGCCGAAAAGTTTCACGTTGGGCTTTTCCTCGGAAAAGGGAAATTCTTTTTCGGGAATTTTATAATGAGCTTCCCGGTAATTCACTTCCTTCATTCCGGTAATGGTCTTGATGTCAATGCCAATATTGTAACCGGTATTCAGTTTCAGCACCAGATGCTGATCGTCATCATTTTCCGACCTGGGAAGGATGATGCCCTTGAATTCTCCGCGCGTTGTCTGTATCGAGGCGTCACTCCAGACTCGAACTCCGAATTCCTTCAGCACAGAGAGGGCTTTCCCGCGATATCCCTTGAATGCATCACTCATGTACGGCTTCCTTCCAGTGTTTGCCTGAGTTCCCGCATGGGGATGTTGCCCATAGCCAGCGGCCGCAATTGTCCCATGATCCAGCGGTTTCGGGCTGCCGGTTCATGATTGATTCCGGATTCTTCAAAGGCAAGCCGAAAACGGGGTATCTGAGCCAAAATCTCTTCCCGGTGCTGTTCGTGAAATCCTCCTGCCGCATAGACCTCGGCGGCCTCTTTACCGGGATGACGAAAAATCCACGGCAGCATCTCCAGGATGATTTCATGCGTCAGATTTCTGTCCAGAATAAACTGAAACAGCTGGATGAGAAATTCATGCAGTCCGTCCGGCTTTCCGTATTTTCTTTCCAGATGACGGCAGTCCTGTCCAACCAGTCTTCCGGCAAGACCGGGAGACATGCCCCTGTTCACCAGCTGTTCGATCAGAGCAGACAGATTTCCTCTCAGTATATAGGGCAAAAAATGCCTCGGAACACCCCAAACCTCCAGCTGCTTTAGACGCCCGGAAAAATCCTCGGGAATTTGTTTTTCGACTTTTTCAATCAGAACTTCGGTAATGGGAATGGGTGCCGTGTCCGTGTCCGGATACATACGGTCAGGGCCGGGCAGGACTCTCTCAAAAACCGTCGTTCCATTCGGAAGTGATTTGCGCGTCTCACCAGGCACTCCTTCGAAAGCCAGACGGCAGCGCTCCTCCAGAGTTTCAAGCGCCGTTTTCCGGTCTTCCAAAGGGCCCCAAAATACAACCTGCGCGTCTCCTGAAGCGGCATGAAGTATCTTTTGAATGGACGCCCAATCTTCGGCGTTCAGCCATGAACAGACTGCCTCCGAATGGGTCATGCATGGATCCTGCAGGCAGGCGATCACTTTCAGCCGACCCGACAATTCGTCGCTGAAATTTTTTCCGGGCTGCATAAAATGGGATAGTATTCCGCCAAAAGAGGGCAGATTCACGGCTGTGAAACAAAATCCTTCGGACTGAATCGATTTCCATGTGTCGGACCGATTTTTCAACTGATTCGAATCCAGATCGGTACAGGTCATTGTCCACGTTTCTGAATCCTTATGCCTCTTTCTGATCCTGTCCCGGATTAAAAGCAGAGCCTTTTGCCTGAACGCCTCATTGTGCGTCAATTCCGGTATCCAGCGAAGATGAGCCACTCCCTTGATCTCCACCCGGGTCCCGCCTTCAATACTGACATTGACATCCTGGCGGGCCGCGCCGATGCCGACCCGGACATGACCCGTGGAACGGGCCAGAAACCGAAGATAATGACCCGCTTCCTCCGCCTGGTCCGGGCTCAGCAGTTCCGGAGCGGTCACGGTTTCAATCAGGGGTATGCCCAGACGATCGGTGGTATAGATTCGGTCATGCCCCACATCCGACACCTCGCGGCATGAATCTTCTTCTATGCTGATCTGACGGATAGAGACGGTGCGGCCGGCCAAAGGAATTTCTCCGTCGATCCCCACAATGGCGGTTCTTTGAAACCCGGTGGGAATGCTGCCGTCCAGATACTGCTTTCGGGTAACATGCAGCTCGCCCACGATTTTCGTTTTCAGCAAAAGAGCAACTTCCATAGCCCTTTCCAGGGCCTGACGGTTGATGGGAAAAGGAGGGGTGTCATCAATATCATAGGTACAGGCCGTCTCATTCTTGATGTGATAAACAATCCGCTTTCTGGTTTTAAATTCCATCAAGGCGGTCCCGTCATATTCACCCATTTCACTCAGTGTGGGACGCATATGCCGAATAATTTCCGCATCATACTCACCATCTTGCTGATACTGCCCCGCAGGACAGCGGCAAAACAGTTTTTTTTCTGTCAGCAGCTGCTGATGTATTTCCAGCCCGCAGCGGAAACCCAGGGCCCGATAGGTTTCGGGTTGCGCTTTCGAACGGGAGACATATCCCGTTTGTTTTCGGGTTTCCACAAAGCGGCGGTCCGGATCCGGTTGTTTTGTCATAACCACGATTCTCCTTCGAAATCAAGATTTTAAATATACCTTTTTGTGTCCCGATTGTCAAGACGAAAAAATACCCGGTCATTCGGAGTCCGCCTGCCGGGAGAGCAGCGGCTCTTTTGAGAAGGAACCGCCGAACCCGATAAAAATTCCTTGCGTTAATAAACTCTCATCGCTAAATTGTGATGTCTTTACGAATTCATCATACACCCTATCCGTTCGGAGCAGCCATGAAATATATAAAGACCGTTTTCACGTCGAGCCTGATTCTCGTTCTGATCACGCTGTTCAGTTTCGGCTGTTCGGCGCCGATCAAACCGGCCGATCTGATTGTCACCAATGCCCATATCGTCACTATAAACGAAGATCAGCCCCGCGCGCAAGCCATCGCCGTAAAAGGCGAATATATCATCGCGGTAGGCGCCGACGAACAGATACAAAAATATGCCGGTCAGGGCACGAGAATCATTGATGCCAATGGCCGGCTGCTGATTCCGGGACTGAATGACGCCCATGTTCATTTTTTGTCCGGAGGCTGGTCTCTCAAGAACCTGGACTTTCGCTACATCCGTGATATACGCCAGATTCAGGAAATGGTCCGCGACCGGGTAGCCGCGGCCAAACCCGGTGAAGTCATTCGGGGCCGCGGCTGGGATCATGAGCTTTTCCCCGATAAACAATGGCCTAACAAAGAGATGCTGGATGCCGTGGCTCCCGAACACCCCGTGATCCTTTCACGGGCCGACGGTCATTCTGTCTGGGTCAACAGCGTGGTCATTCGTCAATCCGGGATCCATGCGAACACACCCGATCCGCACGGCGGCACCATCGTTCGTGATCCGCAGACCGGTGAGCCGACCGGTATTTTCAAGGAAACCGCCCAGCAATTGCTGAAGATCGAATCCCCTTATCCGCTGACAAAGAAGCAGCACATGGAGATGGATGCCGATGCTCTGGAGCTTGCCCTGGAAGAAGCACGAAGAACAGGCGTCACCAGCATTCAGCATCTTAATGACTATGTCGACCTTCTCCACGATTTTCTGGACCGGGGCAAACTGACGGCGCGTGTCACTTTCAATATGTGGCTGACCGACGAGGATGCCGTTCTCGCTCAATATGATTCCCTGAGAAAGGAATATCCCCACGAAAACAACTGGCTGCGATTCGGGTATTTAAAGGCGTTTATGGACGGCACTCTCGGATCCGGTACGGCCCTGATGTTCAGACCCTTCGAGGATGATCCTTCCACCGCAGGTTTGCCTCAATCGCCCTATGAAGAACTCGAAAAAAAAGTCAAGGCCGCCGATAGAAACGGATTTCAAATCGGCATCCACGCCATCGGAAACAAGGCCAATCACTGGGTACTCAACGCCTATGAAGCCGCCCGTAAAGAAAACAGAAAACGTGACAGCCGGCACCGCATCGAACACGCCCAGATACTCATCGATGAAGACATTCCACGATTCCGAAACCTCGGCGTCATTGCGTCCATGCAGCCGACCCATTGCATCACGGACAAGCGTTTCGCCGAAAACCGCCTGGGTCTCGACCGCTGCCGCGGCGCCTATGCCTGGCGCCGTCTGCTGGATGAAGGGGCATCCATCGCCTTCGGCACGGACTGGCCTGTAGAACCGCTGGACCCCCTGGAGGGTCTCTACGCCTCCGTAACTCGTAAAGACCGGGACTGGGAGCCGGGTGAGGGCTGGTTTCCCGATCAGAAACTATCCATGGAAGAGGCGATTCGCCTCTATACAGCGGGGTCGGCCTATGCCGAATTCATGGAAAAACGCAAGGGCCGCCTGAAAAAGGGCTATCTGGCGGATATGGTTCTGTACGATCGGGACCTGATGACTCTGCCGCCCGAAGAGATCATGAAGGCCCGCGTCGACTTCACCATTGTAGGCGGAAAAATCGTGTTTGACAGAGAGGGCGTTTTTCAATAAAACACGACCGGTCAATCCCATGGCACTTTTACTGATACTGCCCCCCAAACGGGCTCGATATCTGGTTGATTCGCTGCGACGTTTTAACCCGGATCTGGATATCCGCGTATGGCCGAAAACCGGCGAGAAAAAAGACATTCGATTCGCCGTCACATGGAACCACCCCCCCGGCTCGCTGAGCGGCCTGACACGTCTCAAGGCCGTTTCCTCTTTCGGAGCCGGAGTGGATCATCTGCTGCGGGACCCGCAGCTTCCTGATGTTCCCATCACGCGTGTCATCTATGATGATCTGTCCGATGAAATTGCAGAGTTCGTCACAGCCGTCATTCTGAATCATAAACGAAATCTGTTCCATCATTTTCAGGAGCAAAAATCAGGGCGCTGGTCTCCCCTGGCGAGAAAACCCATGCATTCCGTTGGCATTCTCGGCCTGGGAACCCTCGGAAAGTCAGCGGCCCGGCGGCTCGCGGCCGCGGGTTTTAATGTGTCGGGATGGAGCCGAACCCAGCATGCTATTCCCAATGTTGCCTGTTATTCGGGAGAAGACGGCCTGTACAAACTGCTGCCTCATGCCCATTTCCTGGTTTGTATGCTGCCTCTTACGCCGAAAACGGTCGGCATTCTCAACACCCGTGTATTTGAACAGTTGCCCGACGGTGCGTACCTGATCAACACGGGCCGGGGCCAACATCTGGCTGAAGCGGACTTTCTGGCCGCGCTCGACTCGGGTAAGCTTGAAGGAGCCTGTCTGGATGTTTTTGAACAGGAACCCCTGCCGGCCGATCACCCCTATTGGAATCACCCAAA
>DSAB01000113.1 GCA_011388275.1 bacterium
CCGCCGACCGTCTGCACCAGGCGGCGGATACCAGACAGAGCAGGAATAAAAAACCGAAAATCCAGACAAAAGGCTCGGCGAGCCATTTCAGCGACACCGCGGACAGGGCGAACGTGATCATCACGGCAAGAATCCATTTCAGCATTTCGATTCCCCTATAAAAAGCCGGATCAGTCCAGCACAAAGGTCTCCCGCCAGTCCTTAGTCTCTTCCCATGGCTTCTGGTCCGCCTTGCTCAGCAGAAAATCCCCCAGAACCAGATAGTCCATCTCGGTGCGCATGAAACAGCGGTAAGCGTCTTCCGGAGAGCACACGATCGGCTCTCCGCGAACGTTGAAACTGGTATTGACGATGACTCCGTATCCCGTCTCTTCCCTGAATGCCTGAATCAGTCTCCAGTAGCGCGGATTGGTTTCACGGCGAACACTCTGTATGCGTGCGGAAAAATCAATATGGGTAATGGCCGGCACGTCGGAACGCACATGGTAAAGCCGACTCAGCAGGTCCATGGTTTCATAGCCCTCGGGAAACGGCCGGCGTCTGGCTTCTTTTACCGGCGCCACGAGCAGCATATAAGGTGAGGGACGGTCCATATCGAAAAAATCACCGATGCATTCTTCCAGAACCGACGGGGCAAAAGGCCGAAAACTCTCACGGTATTTGATCTTGAGGTTCAGTTTCTTCTGCATCTCCGGATTCCGCGCGTCGCCCAGAATGGAGCGGTTGCCGAGGGCCCGGGGTCCGTACTCCATCCGTCCCTGGAACCATCCGACCACATGCCCTTTGTCCAGAAGCCCGGCGACCTTGCGGGTCAGCTCGTCAAAGGATTCCCAGCGTTCATAAGGTGCTTCAAAGCGCTGAAGCGTGTTTTGTATCTGCTTCGGACTGAATTCCGGCCCCAGACAGGCTCCCTGCATGGCGTCACCGCCGGAAGGCGTCCTCTTTTCACCCATAAGAATATGCCAAACCGCCAGGGAGGCCCCAAGAGCGCCTCCCGCGTCTCCGGCAGCCGGCTGAATCCAGATATCCCTGAACAAGCCGCTTCGCAGAAGATGTCCGTTGGCCACACAATTCAGAGCCGTTCCTCCGGCCAGAACCAGATAATCGGATCCCGTCAGCTTGCGGGCCGTGTCCGCGAGTTTGAGAATGATCTCTTCCGTGATTTCCTGAATGGCATAAGCCAGATTCATGTACGGTTCCGTCGGAGCGGACTCGGGATTGCGAGGAGGAATGCCGAACAGAGCTTCCCAGCGCCGGTTATGACACATCGTCAGACCCGTGGCATACTGAAAATAATCCATGTTGAGAAGCAATGACCCGTCTTCACGGATATCCACCAGATGATCCCGGATTTTCCGCACGAATTCACGGGTCTGTTCGGATTGAGCATTGCCGTAAGGAGCCAGCCCCATGAGCTTGTATTCACCGCTGTTGACCCGAAATCCGCAGTAGAAGGTAAACGCGGAGTAGAGCAGCCCCAGGGAATGGGGAAAATCCAGTTCCCGGTGAATGCAGATGGTGTTTCCCCGGCCGTGCCCGATGGTGGCCGTGGCCCATTCACCCACCCCGTCTACGGTGAGAATGGCCGCCTCGGAAAACGGCGACGGATAAAAGGCACTGGCCGCGTGCGACAGATGATGCTCCGGAAAATAGATGGGAGGTTTGCCGTCTCCCAGCAAAGCCAGGGATTCCCGAAGCATTTTTTTCATGAACAGCTTTTCCTTGATCCAGACGGGTATTGCGGACAGAAAACTCCTCAGCCCCAGAGGCGCGAAAGCGTGATACGTCTCCAGAAGCCTTTCGAATTTCACATACGGTTTGTCATAAAAAGCCACGGCGTCCAGATCTTCGAGATTCAGTCCCGCCTCATTCAAAACGTATCTTGCCGCATCGAGCGGAAAGGAGGAATCGTGTTTTTTCCGGCTGAACCGTTCCTGCTGGGCGGCGGCGATGATCTTCCCGTCAATGAGCAGGGCCGCCGCGCTGTCATGATAAAAAGCCGATATACCAAGTATTCGTTTGGGCATCCGTATATCCCGGCTAAAAGAGCGTGTATATGAACGGAGCGATAGCGCTTCCGCTGGTGAGAACAATCAGAACACCGAACAGTAAAAGAAGCAGGATAACCGGCATCAGCCAGAACTTTTTGCGTACTTTGAGAAATCCCCAGAGATCCCTTAAGAATTCCATTGTTTTCCCTAATATGGTTTCGTGATATCTTCCGCGGTAAAGACATGATCACGCGGTTTTAAAACCGATTTGCCGCTTTGTTTCCACTCCCTGAGTCTCAGCGAGTCGCGCCTCAAAAGACGCCTGAAAAGGCCCATGGGTGTGACCACCAGAAAAAAGATAACAGAGAGCAGAACCCGGGACACAACCGTTCCCAGCAGATGGGAAAGACCGTACCAGATATAGGCCAGAGGTCTGTACAGCCCGGGCACGATCATATTTATGGCCAGCAGCGCCGCGGCCAGAGGAATCAGCCGGTCTCTTCCGGTCATCAGATGGAAAATGAGACAGAGAAGCACCATGGCCATACCCGTGTCTTTGGCATGGCGGGGGGTGATCTCGTCCGGAAAAAACTGAAAAGCCTTTCGCTTGATATCAATCAATGATGACTCTCCGCCGTTGATTTCAATAATACGTTTTCTTCTTCGGAATGTTAATTGTAACGAAAAACGGGGTCAATTTCAAGTGAAAAATGGAAAGAATCAAATGCGTGCTTCATTTCCTGCACAGGGCCAGAGTCCGGTAAAAACAGGTTCTTCGGCCCGTATGACAGGCGGGACCGGCCGGGTCGACATGAAGGATGAGAGCGTCTCCGTCACAGTCAATGTCAATAGCGCGCACTTCGAGCCGATTGCCCGAACTCTCGCCCTTGGTCCACAACTTCCCTCTGGAACGGCTCCAGAATGTGGCCAGTCCATCCCGACAGGTTATCTCCAGACTCTGTTTGTTCATATAAGCCAGCATGAGGATCTCACGGGTTTGAATATCCTGAACAACGGCCGGGATCAATCCCCTGTCATCGAATTTGATGCAGGCCTTCATTGCCGGATCGCATTCAGGTCCGGCGCACGGGAATTCCTCTTTCATGCATCCACTCCTTGATTTGACTCACGGTGTACTGTCCTCTGTGAAAGATCGACGCGGCCAGAACCGCATCCGCCCCGGCTTCAAGAGCCTCGGCCATGTCACGGGGACCGCCTCCTCCCCCGGAAGCAATGACCGGAACCGGAACAGCGGAGGACACTTCATGAATCAAATCGAGGTCATACCCCGACTGCGTCCCGTCACGGTCTATCGACGTCAGAAGAATCTCGCCGGCTCCGCAATCCGCCGCTCGCCTGGCCCAGTCAACGGCATTCAGATCCAGCACGCATCTCCCGGCCCTGACAGCCACTTTCCGGTGCTTTCCCGTTCCGGCGGCGTCCACGGCGACAACCACGGCCTGGCTGCCGAAACACCGCGCGCAGCGCTCAATCAGGGCCGGATTCTCCACAGCCGCCGTATTGAGGGTGAATTTGTCCGCTCCGTTTTCCAGAAGAGCGCGCGCATCATTTTCATGACGGACTCCGCCACCCGCGCTCAGCGGCGTAAACAGATGCTCCGCTGTTTTTCGAATGCTTTGAATGAAGACCGGACGTTTTTCAATCGTGGCCGTGATATCCAGAAAGACAATCTCATCGGCTCCCTGACGCTCATACTCCAGAGCCAGAGCCGCCGGATCGCCCGATTCTCTCAGACTGAGAAATCGCACCCCCTTGACAACCCGTCCGTTCCTGACATCCAGACAGGGAATAATCCGTTTGGCCGTCATCCCCGGTTCTCCAGTTCTCTGACGGCGGCCCAAAGGTCGATCCGTCCCTCAAAAAGACTTCGTCCCAGAACAACTCCCTCGAGAAAATTCTTCATTTTGAACGCCTGAATCAGATCATCGAGATGGCGGATTCCTCCTGATCCGATCACGGGCCGGCCGGCAGAAAGCGCCGCGGATTTCCAGAGCCTCAGGTTGGGACCGGAAAGAGTTCCGTCCCGATCGATGTCCGTGACAAGAAAGTGACGGGCTCCGAGCCGGGCCCATTCCCCGGCCGCATCGACCAGGGACAACCCGGTCTGCCGGGTCCAGCCCTGAACCGCCAGCCGTCCCCGGCGGCCATCCAGCGCCACGACCAGTTTTCCGGAACCGAAAATTCGAAGGATCTCATCGACCAGGTCGGGCCGTTGCACCGCGGCCGTGCCCAGAACCACACGCTTCACGCCGGAATCGAGCCATCTGCGGGCGGATTCCAGAGTCCGTATGCCCCCTCCGAGTTCCACGGAAATGGACAGGACCGATGCGATCCTTTCAACGGTTTTTCGGTTTTCTCCCTGCCCGGTCAAGGCTCCGTCCAGATCCACGATATGCAGCATGCCGGCACCCAGGGTTTCCATTCGAAGCGCCCAATCCACGGCGTCGCAATCGTACGCCGTCACCCGGCCGGGATTACCCTTTTTCAGGCGCACGACACGACCGCCCAGAAGATCCACTGAGGGTATGATTTTCATCTCTGTTCACCATGTCATAAAGTTTTCGAGCACACGCAAACCATAATGCTGAGACTTTTCCGGATGAAACTGAACACCGACTGTCCGGCCCCGGACCGCAGCCGCGACAAACGGACGGCCGTGAACCGCCGACCCCAGAATATCTTCCTGAGAGAAAGCCGGAACCGCATAGGAATGCGCGAAATAAAAACAGGTTCCGTCCGGAACGCCGCGCCAGAGAACATGGTCCCGAACCTGTTTGACCGGACTCCAGCCCATGTGGGGAACCCGCAGAGGCGGTTGAAAGCGGACGCACACACCGGAGAACCAATCCAGACCCGAAGTCTCGTCCTCTTCACAGTGCGTGAACAGAAGCTGCATGCCCAGACAGATTCCCAGCACGGGAACCCCCTTCGAAGCGGTCTTGTGTATCGGTTCCCATAAACCGAGACGCCGCAACGTTCGGGCGGCACTGCCGGCGGCTCCCACTCCAGGCAAAATCAGGCGTTTCACGCGTTCGAGATCGCGCGGCCGCTCGACCAACAAGGGACGCCCTCCCAGTTTTTCCACCGCCTTGCACAGGCTGAAAAGGTTCCCCGATCCATGCATGACGATGCCGATCATAGAATTCCCTTGACCGAAGGAATCCGGCTGCCGCGGCCCAGGGCAGAGGCCTGACGCAACACCAGGCCCAGCCCTTTGAAGGACGCTTCCAGGGCATGATGGCGGTTTTCGGCATGAAGAACACCCAGATGGAGCGTCCATCGGGCCGCCCTGGAAATGGACCGGAAAAATTCCAGCATCGTCTCCCCCCTGGAAATCACCCTTTCATCCGTGAACAGGTAAAATCCGCTTCGGCCGCTCAGATCCAGGCTGACACGAACCAGCGATTCATCCATGGGGCACAGACACCATCCGAAGCGGTTGATTCCCAGGCGGTCGTTTAGAGCCTCGTTCAGGGCGGTTCCCAAAGCGGTCCCCGTATCTTCGATGGTGTGATGCCGGCTTCCCGGATCTCCCTCCACTTTGAGGTTTCCGTCAAATTCGCTGAAGCGGAACAGAGAATCCAGCATATGATCGAAGAACCCCAGTCCGGTGCCGCCTTCGAAACAGCCTGTTCCATCCAGATTCACGGATACCCGTCCGCCGGTTTCGCCCGTGCGCCATGCATATGTCCCTGTTCTGGAAACCTCACGATTGTCCGTATTCATGGCATATCCTTTTGAATCGTGTTCACGGCTTCGAGAAAGAGCGCGTTCTCCTCATCCGTACCCACGGTAACGCGAAGGTAATCGGACAGCCCCGGGTAATCGTTCATGGGCCTTATCAGAATGGACCGTTTTTTCAATCCTTCGAACAAAGCATCAGCCCGTGCAGCCCGAAAGAGAATGAAATTGGCCTGACTGGGTACAACACGGATTCCCGGTATCCGTTTCAGGGCTTCGGCCAGGCTGTTTCTGGACCGGACGATCTTTCTCGTTTGCAGATCGATATAGGATCCCACTTCCAGCAGGCGGCGGGCCGCCAGCAGACTGAACACATTGACATCAAAGGGCATCAGAAGCTTTCCGATTTGTTTCGCAATGGTCGGATGCGCCGCCAGAAAACCGACACGCAAACCCGCCAGACCCAGAGCCTTGGAAAAAGTACGGAGTATCATCAGGTTCGAATATCGATGGATCAGCGAAACGGCACTCTGTCCCCAGAATTCCGCATAGGCTTCGTCCCACAACACCAGGCCGGGTGTGCGTTTTAAAATTTTTTCTAAAAGAAAAAGATCCATCACCGTCCCCGTTGGGTTGTTGGGACAGCAAAGAACCGTGAGTGCGGCCCCGGCGGATTCCCGAAGAAGCGCTTCCGCATCATAATCAAAAGATTCAGTCAGAGGAATCTCAACCACGCGCGCACCCTCCATCAGGGCCGTTTTCCTGAACAGGCTGAACACGGGACGGCAAATCAGAAGCGGATCACCCGGTTCCAGAATTGCGCGAAAAACCGGTCCGATCAGCTGATTCGATCCTGAACTCAGCAGGATAGATTCCGGAGCAAGGCCCAGACGCCTTCCCAGAGGTTCTCTGACGGTCATGGGATTCGGCTCGGGATAACGGCACCAGGGAATACACAGAGCCTCACGCAGAATATCCTCTTTCAGAGTCCGTGGTATATCAAAGGGATTTTCATTCTGATTCAATTTGATTTCAGCCGCCTGTGGCGGCACCCGATAAGCCGGTAATTTCCGGACTTCCGGCCGGATTCGATCCGCCGTTTTCTTTACAGACCCGGCATCGAACGGCATTGGCGTGCGCATCAAGACCCTCCATCTTCGCGAGTTGTATGATTGCGTCTGCATCCTTCTCCAGATCCTTTCTGGAAAAGAAAATCAGACTGGACCGTTTCATAAAATCCTCTGTTCCCAGAGGTGAAGCGAACCGGGCCGTGCCCTGTGTGGGAAGAACATGGCTGGGACCGGCCCAGTAATCACCCACGGTTTCGGGCGACCAGCTCCCCAGAAACACGGCACCGGCATGATCGATTCGTTCGAGCCGCTCCCATGGATCCTTCACGTGAAGCCCCAGATGTTCCGGGGCCAGTCGGTTGACCCAGTCCTCGGCTTGCTGCGGATTCCGGGAAAGCAGGATGCCTCCCCGTTCTTTCAGAGAAACCCGAATGATATCCAGGCGGCTCAAGCAGGCAGCCTGGGAGTTTACGGACTCCTGAACAGCCGAAGCCAGATCACGGCTCCAGGTCACCAGCACCGAACCGGACCGAGGATCGTGTTCGGCCTGAGCCAGCAGATCGGCGGCCACAAAATCCGGATCGGCTGTTTCATCAGCCAGGATAACCACTTCGCTGGGACCGGCCAGCATATCAATATCGACGCGTCCGTAAACCTGTCTTTTGGCCTCGGTCACGTACGCGTTTCCGGGCCCCACCACTTTATCGACCCGTGGAATACTCTCCGTGCCGAAAGCCAGAGCGCCAACCGCCTGGGCTCCTCCCGCGCAGTAGACACGCTCTATGCCCAGAATGCGCGCCGCGTTGAGCACGGCCGGTGACACGACTCCCCCGGCATTCGGAGGCGACACCACAATGATATCTTTTACGCCCGCGACCTGAGCGGGAATGACCGTCATGAACAACGAAGAGGGATAGGGAGCGCGCCCGCCTGGCACGTAACAACCCACCCGGTCGAGCGGCCGGATCCGAACCCCCAGGCGGCTTCCTCCGTTTTCCCGCTCAATCCAGCTGCCAGGCAGATGCCGTTCATGATAACGGCGTATCCGGCCGGCAGCCTGTTTCAGAACAGGTTCGATCTCCCGAAAAGCCTCTTCCGCCGCTTTCATTTGTTCAGCCGTGGATTTCAGCATCTCTCTGTTCATGATAACCCCGTCAAACTTTTCCGCATACCGGCAGAGAGCCTCGTCCCCGCAGGTCTGAACATTTTTCAGAATGTCCGAAACATTCTTCTCAATGGTGGATGAATCCGGATCTATTCCGGCATCGAGTCTGGAAAAGAACGAATCCACATTTTGTTTTTCGTACAAATACAGCATACAGGCCTTCCCTCCCTGGTCTATGGAATGACTTTATTCAGCGGATATTCAATAATATCGCGGGCTCCGCACCGTTTCAGCTCGGGAATCAGCTCACGCACCCTCTTTTCTTCGATGATAATTTCAACCGCCACCCAGCCGGGATCGTATAAAGCGGATATCGTGGGTGTTTTCATGGCCGGAAGACACCGAATCACGTGGCTGAGCGAATCTCGCGGAATGTTCATTTTCAAACCGACACGTCCCATGGCCATCACTGCTCCCTGAAGCAGGGTAACCAGGTTTTCGATTTTATTCCGTTTCCATGCATCCTGCCAGCTCTTCGGGTTGACAATCAGGCGTGTGGTTGATACCAGAACCGTTTCCACGATTCTCAGACCGTTCGCCTTGAGAGATCGGCCCGTCTCCGTAGCCTCCACAATGGCATCCACCAGGAGCGGCGTTTTGACCTCTGTCGCGCCCCATGAGAATTCAACTTCTGCCCGTACACCGCACTCCTCGAGAAACCGGCAGGTTGTTCGGACCAGTTCAGTGGCGATTCTTTTTCCTTCCAGGTCCTGAACCGTGCGTATGGAGGAATTCTCCGGAACGGCCAGCACCCATCGAACCGGACGCAGTGTTTGACGGGCATACAGCAGATCGGCCGCCTCGACCACACGGGCTTCATTTTCGATGATCCAGTCTTTTCCGGTCAATCCCGCGTCGAAAACACCGTCTTCCACATATTTGGCAATTTCCTGCGCCCGCAGAAGAATACCCTCCAGTTCACAATCATCCAAAGAAGCGTTGTAGGATCGGGGTGCCAGAGCCAGCAGAAAACCGGCTTTTTGCAGCAGCTGAAACGTCGCCTGTTCCAGACTTCCTTTGGGCAGCCCCAGTTTTAATTTTTTACCGTTGGGTTCGGCCATTTTTCCTCCATACTGATCAGACCAAAAAAAAACCCGCCGTTTCCGGCGGGCTTGAATGTGTTCATGTTGATTTACTTTCTAAAACAGACCTATCCCACCACCGGAATGAAAGATTGCGGATGCGTGATGATGGTGATGATGTCGGTAAGCCTGAATCATGAATTGAATTCTCCTGACCAATTATCATTAAAATATCACTATTCATGGAAAATGTCAAGTAATATTTTCGAGTTGAAGGAATATTTTTCTCTTTTTCAGCACATCGCGAACCGAAGTCTTCAATTCGAGTGTCAAACGAATTCCGACATTTGAAATTTCCGGTTCCATTTGGCCTGCGGTTAAAAATAACTTGCGTATTTCGTTATATTACATTAAATTGTAGATTAAATTTTTTAATTGGAGCCATGAAAACAAAACTGGACAACCGAGTCCTGGTATTAAACCAGAACTATGAACCCATGAGTGTCTGCAGCGCCCGGCGTGCGGTGATTCTGCTGTATCTGGACAAGGCGGAGATGATCGAAAAAAATCATCAGACCCTGCACAGCATCAGTACCAGTATGCCGCTGCCCAGCATTGTGCGATTGTCCCGATTCATTCAGGTCCCCCGGAAAAGGGTTCTGCTGAACCGGAAAAACATTTTAAAACGGGACCATCATCAATGCCAATACTGCGGAACCACGGAAGGATCGGTTACCGTGGATCATGTCATCCCCCGTGTCCGCGGAGGCAAGGATACCTGGGAGAATCTGGTCTGCGCCTGCACTCGATGCAACGCGAAAAAGGGGAACAGGACGCCCCATGAAGCGGGCATGAGACTGCTTCGCCAGCCCAGAAAACCGGGTTATCTTTACTTCATACAGCATCTGGTGGGGGTTCCCGATGACCGGTGGAAGCCCTATCTTTTCATGACCTAGCAGGACTGTCTTTGAAACGGAAAAAAAGAATTCTCAGCGGCATGCGCCCGACCGGCCCTCTTCATCTGGGCAACTATGCGGGTGCTCTGGAAAACTGGATCAGACTGCAGAACGACTATAAGAGCTACCACATGGTGGCTGACTGGCATATGCTGACCACCGATCTGGAACACACAGACCGGGTTCGCGAAGACAGCATTCGAGTGGTGACAGACTGGCTCAGCTGCGGGCTGGACTGCAGAAAAAGTCCCTTGTTCATTCAATCGCATGTCAAGGAGCATGCCGAACTGCATCTCCTCTTTTCCATGCTGGTGAGTACGGCCCGGCTTCAGCGCAACCCCACGGTCAAGGAACAGGCCCGGGACCTGGGTCTGGAAGCCAATATGTCCTACGGCCACCTGGGATATCCGGTTCTGCAGGCCGCCGATATTCTGCTTTACAAAGCCGACGCCGTTCCGGTGGGCGAAGACCAGGCTCCCCATGTTGAAATCACGAGGGAAATCAGCCGCCGTTTTAATTATCTTTTCGCGCCTGTCTTTCCCGAACCCGAAACACTGCTCACACCCTTTGCGCGCATGCCCGGTCTTGACGGCAGGAAGATGAGCAAGTCTCTGGACAATGCCGTTTACCTGTCGGATTCACCGGAAACCATACAAGAAAAATTGATGACCGCTTACACGGATCCAAAGAAAATCCGTCTCAAAGACCCGGGCAATCCGGACGGCTGCGTAATATTCGCCTATCATAAAAAATTCGATCCGAAAACCGCCCCGCAGGCCGAATGTGACTGCCGAAAAGGCAGCCTGGGCTGTGTGGCCCATAAAAAGGCCATTGCCGCCGTGATCGCCGATTTCCTGGCTCCCGTTCGCGAGAGACATCGATACTATGAATCCCACAGGGACGAAGTGCTCGATATCATTCAGGACGGAGACAAGCGGGCCCGTGACACGGCCGAAGCGACAATGAAAGAAGTCCGGGAGGCGATTCATATGGGGTAGCAATGCCCGAACAATGGCAAAAAAAAGAGGGATATACCGTCTCTCTTCCCAATTTCGAAGGTCCCCTGGATCTGCTGCTCTACCTGATCAGAAAGGAAGAGATCGACATTGTGGATATTCCCATCGCCTCCATCACCAGCCAGTATCTGGAATATGTGGAACTGATGAAGGAACTGGATCTGGAAGTGGCGGGTGAGTTTATTCTTATGGCCGCCACTCTGATACAGATCAAGGTCCGCATGCTGCTCCCAAAAACCGAACCGGACGGCGATGAGGAGTCTGAAGATCCCCGTGCCGAACTGATTCGTCAGCTTTTGGAGTACAAGCGCTTCAAGGAAGTGGCCGAAACGCTCAACGAAAAAGAGGATCGTCAGCGGCGTTATTTCGCCCGCTGTGATTTTGCCTGGGCCAAACAGTACATACCCAAAGAGGAGACCGCTTCTTTTGACCGGGGTTTCATGAACGACATTTCACTCTTCGATCTTTTAACGGCCTTTAAAACCGTTCTGGACAACGCCCCCAGGGTCACAAGCCATCAACTCTCAGCCATCGGGGTGACGGTTCAGGATCAGATTAACTATATACTGGGAATGCTGGAGAAAGAAAACCGAATCCCCTTTCACATTATGATGACCGATCTTCAGGACCGGCTGACGATCATCGTCACTTTCATGGCGATTCTTGAATTGATTCGCACAAAACGGCTGCACGTACAGCAGGCCGGGACGTTCGGCGATATCTGGCTCATTAAACAATAGGCATCCTGTGACGAAAGAGAGAATACATGACCAAACAACACGTGTCATCGAAGCGCTGATCTTTGCTTCGGATGTGCCCATTACCGCCGCTCAACTGCATCAGTATTGCGAAGAAGCCGCTCCTTCGAAAATCAGGAAGGCTGTAAACGCCCTGAACCTGGAATACACGCAGCAGGACCGGTCCTTTCACATCATCGAAGTGGCCGGCGGTTATCAAATGGTGACACGTGAAGCCTACGCTTCATGGATCAGAAAACTCTTTCACAAGCGGCTTCGCTCGCGCCTGACCCAGGCGGCCCTGGAAACCCTGTCTGTTATCGCCTTCAGGCAGCCCGTTTCCAGGCCGGAAATCGCAGCCATTCGCGGGGTCAATTGCGACGCGGTGATCAAAACCCTGCTTGAGCGCAAACTGATCACTTTATCCGGACGGGGTGAGGGCCCGGGAAAACCCCTGCTGTACAAGACAACCCGGGAATTTTTACGTTATTTTGGAATCAATTCCATACAGGATCTCCCCCGGCCGAGAGAAATCGAAGAGCTTCTGAAAGAGGATGAAGACCGGCCGGACGATGCAATTGAATAGATACATCGCCCAATGCGGCGCCGCGTCACGGAGAAAGGCCGTGACGCTGATTCGGTCAGGCAGAATCACGGTCAATGAGATTGTGGTTCTGAATCCGGGATACCGGGTGGATCCTGAAAACAACACGGTTCGTCTCGACGGGAAAGCCGTCATGCTTCCGCGTCGCTATAGAACGATACTGATGAACAAACCGGCCGGTGTATTGACCACCGCAGAAGACGATCGAAACCGTGCGACGGTCATGGACAGACTGGACATCGAAGAACGGCTCTTCCCCGTGGGGCGGCTGGACATGGACACGACAGGCGTACTGCTGCTGACCAATGACGGAGAGCTGGCGCATCGACTGGCGCATCCGCGGTATGCGATCGAAAAAGTTTATGAGGCCCGGGTCAGAGGTACGGCGGATCCGAAAATTGTTCGAGCTCTGAAAACCGGAGTCGATATCGGCGGCGGGACGCACGTTTCCGGAGAGGCGCGTATTCTGGAGCAGTCCGGCACGTTCGCAAGAGTGGAAATCCGCATTCACGAGGGGAAAAAACGTCAGGTCAAACGCATGCTCAAGGCTGTCGGACACCCTGTGATCCATCTGGAAAGAACCTGTTTTGCCGGCCTGAAAACCGGAGCGCTGCGGGAAGGCCAGTGGCGTGACCTGACGGAAAATGAAATTCAGAACCTGAAACGAATGACCGGCTTATTGAACGATCAGGAATAGCATGAGCCCAAAACCAAAATCTTCCATCGTTGTCACCATCGACGGACCGGCGGCTTCGGGCAAAAGCACCACCGCGCGGCGCCTGGCCCGTCTGCTGGGATGGATGTATCTGGACACCGGAGCCATGTACCGGGCGATGACGGTCAAAGTGCTGGATCATCACATTCCCCTGGAAGACACGGAGGCCATCAGCCGGTTGGCCGAAACCACGGAAATCAACCTGATCTCCACTTCGAATGAGACACGTGTGTGGATCGACGGAATCGACCGCACCGACGAGATTCGAAACCCGGCAGTGGACCGGGCCGTGGGTCCGGTTTGTGAAGTGCCGCGTGTTCGGGAACTGATGGTCGGTTTTCAACGCCGCCTCGCTGAAAAACGCTGCCTCATCGCCGAAGGCAGGGACATGGGAACCGTGGTTTTCCCAGGGGCCGACCTGAAATTCTTCATGGTCGCCTCTGTCGAGGAGCGGACTCAAAGACGGCAAAAGGACATGCTAAAACAAAACATACAAATATCTCTGAAAGAACTGGAAGCGGAGATAAGAAAGCGTGATGAAAGGGACAGCCGGCGCAGCCAAAGTCCATTGAAACCGGCTGAAGATGCCGTTTTGGTGGATACAACCCGTCTGACTCCGGAAGAGCAGGTCGACTTGATTCTGAAACACATTCAGAACATCACAGCCGGCATGGAACATTCCGGCCCAAAATAACGAAGGAACCATCACCGATGATTATTCATATCGACGACAGAGCCAGGCCCTGCCCGGGCGTGGAACGAGCTATATCCACAACCGAAGATATTTTGCGCCGCGGTCAGGTACTGTTTGCTGCCGGAGAATTGATTCATAATGAGAGAGAAGTCAGTCGGCTTTGCTCCATGGGTCTTGAAATAGTAAGCGTCGACACACTCCTTCAGGCAGCCACGGATTCTCCTATGATGGGGCATTCATTTCTGGTTCGCACCCATGGGGAATCTCAGGCGATTCTTGACGCGGTTCACTGTCTTCAAATGCTCGTCGTAGACACGACTTGTCCCATTGTCAAGCATTCGCAGAATCTGGTTCGGGAACATGTTCAGTCTGGATGGCATATCATTATCGCGGGCAAGAAAAATCATCCCGAAATACTCGGGCTCATGGATTTGATCAGTGGGAAAGGGCAGGTGCTCTCTTCAAAAGAAGCCGCCCGTAAAGCCGAACTGGATACACGAAGTTTGTTGATGGCCCAGACAACCGTCTCACCCGAACTGTTCGCCGACATTCGAAAAATACTTCTGGGACGCTGTCAATCCTTGAAGATTTTGGACACCACATGCCATTTCATCCGCAACCGGCAGAAAGATATCAGAAAATTCGCCTCGAACCATGATCTGATTCTGCTGGCAGGCGGTTTGCGCTCCTCGAACTGTCAGCTCCTCTGCGACACGGCCAGGAAGGTCAACCCCAGGTCCTATCATATCCAGGCTCCTTCGAATATTGATCCATCCTGGCTCAAAGACGTGCAATCCGTCGGGATTACAGGTGGAGCTTCCACGCCGCGCAGGCAGCTGGAGGAAATCAGATATTTTCTGGAAAACTATTTCAGCGAAAATAACCCGAAAGGGTTAAAAAATAGAAAAGGAGGAAAACGTTTATGGTGGACGTTGAAAAACCAGAACAACAAGAAGAGATGATCGGGCCGGAAAACCCGATCGAGAAAACGGAAGGAGGTGATACAGAGCAGGATACTCCCCGGGAAGAAGCCCAGCCTTCTTTGAAGCAAACAGCACCTTCTTCCCCGGCCGGCATCGACGAGGCCGACAGGGAGTATTCCGAAGAAGAATATCAGCGATTTGTGGAGTTCTACGATCGAACTCTCAGCGAAATCCGACAGGGCGAGATCGTTGTGGGACGGGTCCTGGCAGTTTCGGATAACGATGTCCTGGTGGATATCGGTTTCAAATCCGAAGGCGTCATTTCCATAGAAGAATTCGGAGATCCTCCCAGCGTGAAAGTCGGTGACGAGATTGAAGTCTATCTTGAAGATCTCGAAAATCCGGACGGCCAGCTCATCCTTTCAAAGCGCAAAGCCACTTTCATGCGGCTTTGGGATAAAGTGGTGGATATCTACAATCAGGGAGGCACCATCGAAGGAACCTGTGTCCGCCGGATCAAGGGCGGCATGGTCGTGGACCTGATGGGCGTCGACGCATTTCTGCCGGGCTCTCAGATCGATGTCAAACCCGTTCGTGATTTTGATTCACTCATCGGAAAGACCTTTACCTTTAAGGTGGTCAAGGTCAACCGGCTTCGAAAAAACATCGTGGTTTCCCGGCGCGCCCTGTTGGAAGAGAGTATGGCCGAGGAAAAGAAGGAGGTATTGGCCACACTGGAAAAGAATCAGATCCGCGAAGGCACCGTGAAGAACATCACCGATTTCGGCGTGTTTGTTGATCTGGGCGGTGTCGACGGGCTGCTGCATATCAACGATCTTTCCTGGGGCCGCATCAACCATCCTTCCGAAGTGGTCAAGCTGGACGAGAAAATCAAGGTCATGGTTCTTGATTTCAACGACGCCAAAGACCGTATCTCTCTCGGATTCAAACAGCTTCAGCCGCATCCCTGGGAAAAGATCGATGAAAAATATCCAGAAGGAGCCGTGGTCACCGGCAAGGTGGTATCCATCGCCGATTACGGAGCCTTTGTCGAACTCGAGAAAGGGGTCGAAGGTCTGATCCACGTATCGGAAATGTCCTGGACCCGACACGGAATCCATCCTTCCAAAGTCGTCAGTGTTGGAGAAACCCTGGAAGTGAAGATCCTCTCCCTGGACCAGGAAAGAAAGCGCATATCACTGGGTCTGAAACAATTGACCGAAGATCCGTGGGAAAACATCGAGGAAAAATATCCGGTAGGTTCGCATTTCAAGGGGCGTGTCAGAAACATGACCAATTTCGGCGCCTTCATTGAGATGGAAGAAGGAATCGACGGTCTCATCCATATTTCCGATCTTTCCTGGACAAAGAAAATCCGTCATCCCAGTGAAGTTCTGAAAAAAGGAGAAGAGGTCGAAGTTGAAATTCTGGATGTAAATAAAAGCGAACGCAGAATTTCTCTGGGATACAAACAGCTTACGGAAGATCCCTGGCCGGAATTCGCCGAAACGTATAAGGTCGGGACCGTTACGGAAGGCCGGGTCGCCCGGTTTGTCGATAAAGGCATGGTGGTCGAATTGCCTCTGGGCCTGGAGGGATTTATCCCCTTGTCGCATCTGGAGGAAGAGACCGTTGCCAAGGCCGGTAAAAAGTATCAGGAAGGCGATTCCATAACCGCTGTTGTCATTGAATTCGATCGAAACAACAAACGCGTCGTACTCTCCTCAAAACGGGTCAAGGATATCGATCAGGAGCAGAAAACCGGCGAAGAAAAAGCCGACGTAAAAGCCTACATGAATGCTGAAAAAGCGACCACCCTGGGCGATATTGCCGATCTGAAAAGCGAAGAACCCGAGAAGGACAAGGATGACAAGGCGGCCAAGTCCAAAAAGGAAAAAACCAAACCGAAGTCCGGGCCTGAAACCGGATCAAAACAAGCCAAAGAAGTAAAATCAGAAGACAAAGAGGACGAACAGGGAGAAGAAGAACCCAAAGAATCCGGGAAAGAAGCGGATACGTCCTCATCTGGCACCGAAGAGCACAGCGATTCCGAAGAGACGAAAGAAACCTAGATTCTGCGAACACCGCGATTTCTCTGCGGAAAAGCACGGATTGATCCGCAGGCCGGTTTCGTTTTTTCGGAAACCAAATTTTACAAAGAACCTACGCACGAAGGAAGGCCGGCCCGGATCCGGGCCGGCCCTTTTTGCCATGCCATCTGTTCTGTTTTTGACATTCGGCTGCAAGCTCAATCAGGCCGAGACTGCGCAATTGAACCACCTGTTCACTTCCGAAGGGTACGAATTGGCCCGGTCCGCCGCGCAGGCCGATGTGGTGGTGGTCAACACCTGTACCGTAACCGGGCGCAGCGCATCCAAATGCCGTCAGGCGATCCATCGAACCGTCAGAGAAAATCCCCGGGCCGTTCTGATCGCCGCGGGATGCTACGCCCAGGTAAATGCTGAAGAACTCGCCGCCTGTCCGGGAGTGGACTATATATTGGGCACGGATGAAAAATATCGAATATTCGATTTCTTAAATGACCTGGAAAAGAAAAAGACGCCCTGTATTCAGATTTCCAGGGACTTCCCGAAACAGGCAAGAACCGGCACGGCCTGTTTTCCCGGACATACCCGCTCTTTTATCAAAATTCAGGACGGGTGCGACCGGGCCTGTTCCTACTGCATCGTTCCCCATGCACGCGGCCCTGTTCGAAGCGTCCCCCTGCACGCGGTGCAAAAACAGGCACGGTATTTTTCTGCCCGGGGCGTGAAAGAGATCGTGCTGACGGGTGTTCACATCGGCGATTACGGCAAGGACCGGGACGGTCAATCCCATCTGCCTGAACTTTTGGATTGCCTGGCCGATACTCCGGTACGGATTCGATTGAGCTCGCTGAACATCGAAGATCTGACCGACGCTCTTTTTACCCGCCTCGAAAAACATCCGCGGATATGCCGTCATCTTCACATTCCGCTTCAAAGCGGGAGCGATACGATTTTACAAACGATGCGGAGATCCTATACCGCCCGGGAATTCCGCGAGGCGGTCCTCCGTATTCAGGACCGTCTTGGGCCGATTGGTCTGGGGACCGATATCATCGCGGGATTTCCCGGTGAAACCGACGATCTGTTTATGGAAACCCTGAATTTCTGCCGGTCCCTGCCATTTACCTATATGCATGTATTTCCCTATTCACGCCGCCCGGGCACGGAAGCCGCTGCCATGAAGGAAACCGTCTCACCCGCCATCCGCCGCGAAAGAGCCCGCCGGCTTCGGCTTCTCGGCGAGGAAAAATCCAGCCTTTTTCAACGTTCGATGCCGGGAAGAACGGTGGAAGTCCTCTTTGAAAAACAGACCGCTCCGCACCGTTTCAACGGTCTGTCTTCGGAATATCTCAGAGTGGAAGTATCCGGCGAAGGATTGCACAATGCCCTGCGAACCGTCGTCGTCGAAGAATGCGAAAACACCGTACTCAAAGGCCGTCTGGTCGGCGGACCTGCTGAACCAGGATGCGGCCCTTAATCACGAACCATTGAAAAGCCGCGGTCAGCCGCCCGCGATCATTTCATCCAGCCTTTGGATCACTCTTTCCGCGTCTTCATCGGATTGGGTGATGGCCAGCACCGTGTCCACACTGGCCAGCGTGCCCACAATTTCCGGCCAGCCGATCTCATCGAGAAATTTGGACAGCCCGGAAGCGTTTCCCGGAACCGTTTTAAGAACCACCAGGTTATGGACGCGCACTTTGTCCCGCAAAAAATCCATGATTTCACGCCTGAGCATCAATCCGGCATGAAAAACATCCCGTTCCGTGGTCTGGACGAACCGGAAGCGTCCGTTTTTTGCCCGCACCTTGATGATACCCAATTCCTTGAGGTC
Source organism: bacterium (assembly GCA_011388275.1). Taxonomy (GTDB): domain Bacteria; phylum Zhuqueibacterota; class QNDG01; order QNDG01; family DSAB01; genus DSAB01. Next base: position 18,478 of record DSAB01000113.1, read on the forward strand.
CTTTGAAAGAGTCGACTGACTGACCTCGATTCCTTCTTCCAGCAGTGAATCGAGCAGATCCTGCTGGGATTCCACATCCGATTCGATCAATCGTAAAATGGAGAAATGACGATTTTTTTTCGGCATATTTTATCCTCCGGCGGAAAGAACAGATCCATGGATACGGTTTGCCGATCCGGCTCCCCGGCCGAAACCGACAAAAAAAGCCGGCCCTGAAAACAAGGTCGGCTTGTCGAGTCGGAATCAGGCATACAAAGCAGCCTCGTCACATCAAATACGTGAGGCTGATCAGGATCTTGGCCGCTTTTATTTTCTCCTTTTCAATGACTTCATCCCCGACACCATCCCATCCGGTGTACACATAGGCGCCGTCCAAAATCAGTCGATCCGAGATCATGGCACCTCCGCCCAGAGAGATATAGGTGCGGTTCCATGAAGACAACGCATTCTTGAGAGGCGAATGCACAATGCCCCATCCCCCCCGAAGACGAACGGGAGTGGCGGGTATATGGAATTCCGCACCGATTCGGTAATCCATGGTGTTTTGAAAATTGCGCCGTATATCCAGATTGGTATCCGAAAAATCCGATCCGGTCTCGGCCGGATCGGAAGAATATCGGATCTGGGTGTAATCCGTCAGCTGTACATCGCCGGACAACAGCAGGGGACCGAGACTCAACGCTCCTCCCAGACGGATTTTCCAGGGAGAACGGACAGAATACTCCCACAGACCCGAATCGGTCGTATCCTGAGTGGTCACCCCGTCATCCCATCGGGTCTTTTGACTGTATTCCCAATCTTCTGAAGCGTTTAAATTGACAGGTGTTTCGACAACCAGTCCCAGCCGAAAAGTTTCCATGACTTTATAGAGAAATCCGGCGCTCAAGTTGACTCCGACAAAGCGTGTTTTGATAAACGTGGTTTCATGAAATTCGGAAAACGTGTAGAGATCGTAGGGTTCATCGAGTTCGGTGAAGCGCCAGGTATACTCATCGACTCCGTACCAGAAATTGACCGACATACCCAGAAACAAATCCGGCGCCATCTCAATGGATCCGCCGAAAGAGGCCTGCCTTAACCCGCCTTCTTCCATCTCGTCGTACTGCCAGGTCACCGAATCTCCGGGAGTGTTGATGACCCGGGTGACGAACAGGGATTTATCGTAATCCTGAACCCTGTGAATGCCGAAACCGAGTACAAGACTTCCCGAGACTGTGGGCAAAGGAATAACAGCCCCCAGATCGTTGAGTTTGGTATAGGCGCTTTTCTCGAGATTCTCACTTCCCAGAAATGTCGCCCGGTTCGAGTACAGCAGATGTGAAAACGTCCAAAAAATCTGAGACTGATCGATCTGACCCAGCCCCGCAGGGTTGTAATACAAACCGGAATAGTCATCAGCCAGGGCCGTATAAGCGCCCCCCATGCCCATGGCCCGGGCGCCCACTCCCCATTGATGCCCCCATGTAAAAGGCACACTCTGTGCGAAGACAGGTACACTGAAAAGGACTGCGAAACACAATATGAGATTCAAAAACCGTTTCCCTGCCATGGATACCTCCGCGAGAATCCTGGACTTCTATTTCTTTTCACGCCGTCCGGATCCGCTCGACCGGCTTGACGACGAAGAGCCGGAAGACCCGGATGACGAACCTCCGGATGACGAACCGCTGCTTGAACCGGATGAAGAAGAAACACTGCTGCCGCCTCCGCGGCGCGAAGAGGAACCGCTGCCGGAGGATCCGGAACGCACGCGCCGGCTCGATGAGGCGCCTGTACTGCTTCGGCTGCTGCTGGCAGGCTGCCTGACTGTCCCTGATGTGCTTCTGACACGACGAGTTGATGACGATGAGGACGGAACGGTGCGTGTCACAGCGGTATTCTCGGAAGCCGTCGTCCTTCTGACACGGTGATCGGAACCGGCGGACGATCCACTGCCCAAACGCCGTGTGACTGCGCTTCCTGCGTCATCGCCGTTGTCATCCACACGGTGTAACGCCGTGCGCCGTCCGAAAGGTCTCTGTTTCTGCGGTGCCGCCGAATAGTAGCTTCCATAATAGTACCAATAGGGATCGTAGTACCGGTACCCGTACCCGTATCCACCGTATCCGTAATAATAGGGATAACCGTATCCATATCCAAAACCGTACCAGGGTGAGTAATAGCCGTGATAAATCCACGTATCCCACCAGGGATCCCACCAGTTCATGCTCCACATATACCGGCGCCAGCTCAGTCGGCTCCACGTGGGATAGTACCACCAGTAGGAGGAGGTCCAGTAGGGATCAAAATACACGCCCCCGGGCCATAAATCTCCGTAAAGATAGTGCTCATGGATAACGCGCTGGGCGTCACCGCTCTCCTCCATGTCCTCATAATACCCGTCATATTCGTCGTAAACAACGACATCATCACGAACCCGTTGATGAGTCCGGCCCGGTATCATGACAACCGTATAACAGCCGATGAGCAGCATGGAAGCAGGCACCAGGCATGAAAACAGGATTTTTCTAAACATTTTCATCGCCTCCTTTCGGCGTTGTTATCCAATAGTATTACGATTTATTCAGCGGTACGGTTCCAATAAAAAACACAATCCGAGGCTTCACATGCATTGTACAATGAATCGAAATCAATTGCAAGAGATATTTCATCGCTCCTGATAATAGAATTAAAAAAGGCCGTCCACAGACTGAACGGCCCTTTCAACAGATTGTTTTCGTATTTACTGATCAATACTGATGAATTTCCGGTTGCCGCGTTTTTCAAACCGAACCTTTCCGCTGATCAGGGCAAAAAGCGTGTCATCCCCTCCCCTCCCGACATTTTGACCGGGATGAAAACGGGTGCCATGCTGCCGAACCAGAATGCTGCCTGCCTTGACTGTCTGGCCTCCGTATCGCTTGATGCCCAGACGCTGCGCATTGCTGTCCCGGCCGTTTTTGGAACTTCCGACGCCTTTTTTATGTGCCATGGTTTAATTCTCCTTCTTGCCGGCCGGTTTCGCTTTCGGTTTGGCCGGAGCCTTCTTTGCCGTTTTATTCGTGGACGGGGCAGGCTTTTCCCCCGATGCCTTTGAACCGGCTGACGATGAAGAAGTCGGTTTGGGTTTGGCGGATTTTGTTTCGACTTTTTTGGGTGCCGGTTTCTTGACTGTTTTCGGTCTTGCTGGGGTTTTTGGGGTTTTCACGCTGTCTTTCGCCTTTGAGACGGGCTTGTCCGTCCCGACTTTCTTTGAAGAGATTTCGGATTTCGGCTTGTCGCCGCCTTTGCCCAGACCCACCTCGTCAATACGGAGAAGCGTAAAATCCTGCCTGTGGCCTTTGGTGACTTTATAATTCTTGCGCCGCTTCTTCTTAAAAACCACGATTTTTTTCGCACGCCCATGTGACAGAATTGTAGCCTTGACCCTGGCCTCTTCCACAACGGGTTTACCCAGCATGATTTCATCTTTATCGACCAGAAGAAGCACGCGGTCCAGTTCCAGAGAATCTCCTTCATTGGATTCGATTCGGGGAACACGGACAGTATCTTCCCGGCTGACTTTATATTGATATCCGCCTATTTCAACAATGGCATACATAGATTAAACAATCCTCCTTAAGGAACCTTGTTTACAAAGATAAGAAATATACACATTATCCTTTACGGAGTCAAGACGAAAATGAGTAGGAATCGAATTTTTCACCCTTGAAAGAGGCCAATTCAAATTCCTCCTCGCGCAATTCCGGTTTGGCCTCCACCCGCAATGTGACAAAAAACTTGATCATCATAAGACGAACCAGACTTCTCAATCCGCTTGTCATATATGCCGCCATTTCCGGATGCAGATAAAGAATAAACCGCCTCTGACCCGTTGTGGATTTGATCCGGTGTATGCTGCGTTCGATTTTGGTCACCAGCGTGCTTCGGGCCGGTACCCGTCCCATTCCGCTGCAGCGGGGACAGGGCTCACTGTACCGGTACAGAAGACTGGGCCTCACTCTCTCCCGCGTGAGTGAAACCAGACCGAAATCATTCATGGGAAGCACATCAAATGAAGCCCGGTCTTTTCCCAGTTCCCTCTTCAGGGTATCAACAACCTTGCGTCGGTTGGCCTCCTTTTCCAGATCGATGAAATCGATGACAATAATGCCTCCGCTGTCTCTGAGACGCAACTGGCGGGCAATCGTGCGGGCGGCTTCCAGATCGGTTTGCAGCGCGTTTTTCTCATGATCCTTTTCCCGTACCGACCGTCCGCTGTTGACATCGACAACCATCAGAGCTTCGGTCTGGTCAAAGATAATATGCCCTCCCCCTTTGATCCAAATTTTTCGGGACAAACTCTTGTCGATTTCATCTTCAATGCCCATCGCGTCAAAAATGGGTTTTTTCCCTTTGTACAGATCCAGCTTGGAAACCAGTGAGGGAGCCACATCTTTCAAATACTTGCTGATCTTGGCGTATTGATTCCGTGAATCCACCAGAAGCCGGTCGATATCCGGAGAGAAAAGATCCCGTATGACACTGGAGGCCAGACCCATGTCCTTGTGTAAAAGTCTGGGCGTCTGACTGCTCTTTGCTTTCTCCTCGATGCGCTGCCA
>DSAB01000143.1 GCA_011388275.1 bacterium
ACAATTTTAAGAGTTCACTTGAAAAAGGGTGTTGCCAATGTTTTGGAAAATTGTGATATAATGGCAGACCAGATTCGAGCTGTTGATAACAAACGACTATTAAAAAGAGTTGGCAAATTGCCTGATAATTTAATTAAACAAGTTCAAGAAAACATTAAGATTGTTCTCGACTTCGATTGATATAAATGTGCGTTGATTTAAGCATAACGATTGGCTGCTGCGGACTCTGCGCGAGGGGTTTGTTCCCAACAAAACCGTCATGCTCGCTGATGAGACAACCGGTCAGCACAAACTGGAAACACATTTTAAATTCATCGCATCTATAAAACCCGTGGACGGCAAAGCAACCGCATATGTCTGCAAAGGCGGGGATTGCAAGCCTCCGGTCACTCATCCGAAGGATCTGCACGCCTATCTTGAACAGGCCTGGCGTATCGTCCCTTAAATTATGGAGCAGCAATAGAAATGAATACATCTGAACAACTCGATCGCGGACGGTTTTTTCTGAAAGACACAATCAGGCAGCAGACGGATTTTTCCAACACAGGGCAGGCGCGGCAACTGCCGCCACCGTCACTGCAAAAAGCCTGTTCAGAGGATACTGTGCGTGTCAATCTGCCTGACGGTTCCGCCGTGTTGAAGCGATTGGCGGGAATGCCGCTTGCGGAAGCCATTCTAGGTCGTAAAAGTTCACGCAAGTACACGACTGAGCCGCTGACGTTGGCTCAAGTGAGTGCTTTGCTCTGGGCGACGCAGGGCGTGCGCGAAATTCTGAACCCCGCCTGCGCCCTGCGAACAGTCCCATCCGCCGGTGCCAGACACGCATTTGAGACCTACCTTGCGGTGCCCGAGTAGAGGAGCTAGAGTCGGGGCTTTATCGTTACTTGCCGTTCAATAATCAATTGGCGCAGTTGCGACCGGACCCTAATATCGGAGTGAAGGCGGCGTACGCCTGTCTCAGACAGGCTTTTGTGGCGGATGCCGCGGCAACTTTTTTTTGGACCGCGATTCCGGCACGGATGGAATGGCGTTACAGCCTGGCTGCCCATAAAGTGATCGCAATTGATGTCGGGCACGTTTGCCAGAACCTGTACCTGGCATGTACTGCGCTCAATGCCGGCACTTGTGCCATTGCCGCTTATGACCAGGAGTCCTGCGACCGGCTTCTCGGAGTTGACGGCAAAGAGGAATTCACAGTTTACATCGCCCCTGTAGGGAAAGAGACAAGGAGCGGCTCTTCGCAATAGATTTCCCAGCCATGCTGAAAATGAAAGAGCCGTACAAAAGGAAGAAAGAAGATGAAATAATGCTAAAGCATAAAGATGGCAGCCCATATAAGAGTCTTCGAACTTCGGCTTCCAGATTGCGTTCTCAGCATCCAGCCTCAGATCGGTCTTCACAAAGGAAAGACTGCGTGCCGTCCTGCCCGGTCGATGACCCGACATTTGTGCGGTATTCTGGCAAGAAGCCGCTTTGCAAAGTGTTGTCAGAGCATTGCCGTTGAGAAAATCTCAGGGTGAAACCCCGGTAAAATCATGCTGAAGAAAAAAGAGACAGGGCTGATTGGCTGCATTCTTTTTCTTCAAAATTGGATGTTGCCATTTTAAAATAAATCACTAAATATTAAAGAACAGGAACTGATCCTGCAAAATGGATTGGGATGATAAAGAACTGTTACAAACGATCCAAAGAGGTGCCCCATGAACATCCTTTCTTTTTTTCGGCGCTGCAAATTGGTTCTGGCAGTGGTCCTGCTGTGTGGTTTCGGCCATCTGCCGGGCCAAGAGGGTGATTGGTCAAACCAGGAGATGGGATACTGTTTCGACGCCGCCTTTCATCCTGAACAGGAGCGTTTGTTTGTTGCGGCCGGAAGCAAAGGTCTGCATGTTTTCAATGTTCAGAGCGGACACCTGGATTTTGTAACCACCTTCTATGATGAAGGATATTACCGGAACATCGACATTACTCAAGACAGGGCTTTTATCGCAGACGCCAGAAGAGGATTGGTGACGCTGGACATATCAGGAGAAATCCCGGTTGTCACATGGAGGTGGAAGGAACCTGAAACAAAAACTCCCGGCATGGGAATTCATGTAAACGGCTCGCACGCATACCTGGCCGTCGGGAATGCGAACGGATACAACAGACCGGGAGTGTATATTTTCGACATTTCCCGCCCGGACTCGCCGGAGCCGGTCGGTTACGCAAACACGAAAAACGCCTGGGATGTATGGGTCAAAGACACGGTTGCCTTCGTGGCAGACATGAGTGAAGGTTTAACCGTACTGGACTTGTCCGATCCGTCTTCACCGCGAACAATTTCCAATGCCCGTTGGGACGAAGAAAATTCCATGGCGGAAATCATTCGCGGAGAAGGAAGCAAGGTCTATATTGCCGCCGGCAAACATGGCCTGATCATCGTTGACATTCATGACCCCTTCAATCCCGAAGTGGAGGGAAAATTCCGGTCCGGGCCTCAGGGATTTGCCGAGGGTTTGCATGTTCGAAATCAAATCGTCTTTTTGGCCAACGGTCACCAAATACTTACCCGAGAAAACGGACTGTTTGTCATCGATGCAGGCAATCCGAAAGACCCGAAACTGCTGGGAAAGCACACCTTTCCGGATTGGGTTGAAGGCGTGTGTCTGCGCAATAATGTTCTCTTCATCACCAACACCTATTCCGGCGTCAGATCTGTGGATATCAGCAATCTATCTGAACCGACAATTATAGACCATTTCGGCCCGGTTCAAACAAAACTGTCTATCGCTGAAAAAATCCTCACAATCATTGAAGATCAGGGCCTGGAGGCAGCCGTCACCCGATATCGCAAACTGAAGGAACATGAACAGGCTGCCTATGAATTTGATGAAAAAGAATTGAACCGCCTGGGTTATTATCTCCTGAAAACCCGGAAAATCGACGAGGCCATTCGAATTTTTGAGCTCAACCAGGAGGTTTTTCCTCGATCCGAAAACACCTTTGACAGTCTGGGTGACGCCTATCTTTATAAGGCGTATTGGTATTACAACAAATCTCTGGAGCTGAATCCGGATAACGAACATGCGAAGAGCATGATTCAACGCATTTCGGGAAAGTGATTTTTAAGCCGGTGACTGTTTTTGAATGAAAAGCGATCGATTAACCGCCTTCGAATTTTCGGTCGCCTAATAGATCAGATGAAATTCCGTCTGCCGTCCATCCAGATAGATAACTTCCGTCCCGTTGAATACCGCATTCTGTTCCAGACCGATTTGAACGGTTCGTCCGTTCCATTCCGGAATGTCACAGCGTACATTGAGCTCGATCGCATAGCAGGTGTTGGGATACAGCACATAGTCTCCGGCACCCGGAATGGCGTGCTGCTGATCCCACAACCCGATGGTCGGGCCCGCGCCGTGCCCGTGAAAACCGAGCGGATGCGTATAAATGGATCCGTTCAGGCCTTCTTTTTTCATCCGGTCCAGGGCGGCCAGCAGAATTTCATTTCCGGTCCTTCCCGCCTTAAATTCCGCGGTCAAAATATCCTGCAGCCGGTTGCCCTGCTCCAATGCGCGTTTGAGCCCTTCCGGCGCGCCGGTCTCTCCAGGCCGGCACACATAAGCATGCTCCTGGGTATCGGTACACAGCCGAAGATACACCACACCAATGTCGCAGTGCAGCAGATCCCCCCTTCGAATAATCAGTTCATCCACACCTTTCAGCGCGGCTTTTTCCTCCCTTTGAATGGAGACGCTGGGATGAAACCAGGTTTTCAGCCCCAGATCATGAATGCGCTGCCTAATCCACCATTTTACATCATCGACAGTGGTAATACCCGGTGTAATGACCCGGTTCGAAAACGCTTCGCGAATGATTCCATGGGCGATGCGTACGATTTGATGATAGGTTTCCAACTCCTGCTCATGGCGGGTCTCCAGCCAGCCTACGCATAGATTCTCCGCGGATACCAGCCGACCGGAAAGATCCTCACCCAGCGCTTGCTTCAGCTTTTCCCGCAAAGACGCGGAAAGTCCGTCACCAAAGGCGAACGTATCGGAAACATTGATTCCGATCCGTTCGGGATTCCTCTCTTCCACAATCTGCCTGAGACGGTCCCACTGATTCGTTTCTGCATCATTCCAGACGCCTCGATACCACTTTCCCATGCCGTATTTACTGACACTCAGTCGCTCCAGTTCCTGGCCCGTATCGTATATCACCAGAATGGTCAGCCGGCGCGAGGCCATGGTGGGCGCGGGCATCAGCGTCAGAAAAACCGGGTCTTCATTGTATTCCCGGCAAAGTATCAGCCACATGTCGATCTTTTCACGCCGCATCAGTTCGGGCAGCACCTGTTCCAGCCGCGCCTGAAGCCAGCGATTTTCCACCTCGGCCCGATCGCGCAGGGGCATGATTTCCGGCATCTGCGCCCGTAAAATGGTGACGCCCAGAACGCAGAGAATCAGAAGTGTTATTATGCGTTTGTTTTTCATGGCAACCCCCGGAGTTGCTTCAGTTTCTTTTTTCCCAAAAGTCATGGAAAAAGACCTGGCATCCATTTCAAATGATAGCCGCTCATTCAAACAATAATGACCCGGACAATGCCTGATCTGGATTTCGGATTTCGATTGTTGTTATCTATTTGTATTTCTGGATTTGCAGTTGGTTATTGACTGTTTCGAATCACGAAGAAAGGCTCTTTTCCGCTCTGCGCTTCACTGGATTCTCGCTTTCGCGGGAATGACATGCAAAGGGTCAGGAACTAACCTGAAGTGTCTTTTCCCCTATGCTCTATACTTTTATTACGCTGCTTCTTCCACCGGCTCATCGCTTTCGTCGAATTTGACGGACACCACCTTGGAAACCCCCTCCTCCTCCATGGTGACTCCATACAGAGCACCCGCCGCTTTCATGGTCATCTTGTTATGCGTCACGATAACAAACTGTGTCTTCTGAGCGAACTCTCTGAGCACCCGCGTAAAGCGCTGGATATTGGCATCGTCCAGCGGCGCGTCGATCTCATCCAGAATGCAGAACGGACTGGGTTTGACCTGATACAGCGCGAAGAGCAGGGCGATAGCGGTCAGGGCGCGCTCGCCTCCGGACAGGAGAGACAGGTCTCTAAAATGCTTTCCCGCCGGCCGCGCGATGATCTCCACCTGGGCTTCCAGTGGGTCCTCACCCTCACCCAGACGCAAATCCGCTTCACCCCCCTGGAAAAACCGGCCGAATGAATCCCTGAAATTCTCCCGGACTCGATTGAAAACTTCCACAAAACGCTTTCTGGCCGTCCGGTTGATTTTCTGAATCGTTTCTTCCAGATTCTCCTCCGCAGAAAGCAGATCGTCACGCTGCTGAATCAGGAAATCCAGCCTCTCTTTCTGCTGATCGTACTCTTCCAGGGCCATCATGTTGACCACGCCCAGACCTTTCATTTTCCGCCGAATTTCTTCGATCTGAATTTCGCATTCTTCCGGATCGAGAGGTTTTTCGGGCTGCAACCGGTCCAGGTCCATTTCATACGTTTCCCGGATCCTTTCCCGAATGGTCTTTTGTTCATGCTCCAGCTCGGTGATTTTCATTTCCAGCTGATGAACATGCTCCGCCGCCGCATCGCGGTCCCGCCTGACTTTTCTGACCTCTTCTTCTCGGGACCTGACCTCTTCCACGAGAACCTGATAGCGGGATTCCTGCGCCTCTAAACGGGCTTCCCGAGCTTCCTTCTCTCCATGTTCCTCTTCCAGCGCCCGGCTGTTGATCTCCAGTTCGTCCTTCTGCCGGGCAATAGTGACCCGGGCCTCTTCGATCTCGCGGTTCCGCTGATCGATGGTCTCCTCCACCTCTTTGACCAGTCTGCGGGAATGTTCGATATCATAATCCAGGCTCCTGGCTTCTCCATTAAGCCGCACCACGTTTAAATTGAGCCGGTGAACCTCCTCTTCCATGACGGCTTCTTCTCCTTCCAGACGGTCCAGCTCACCCTGAATCTGCGCAGACGCTCGTTCGAGGGTTTCCCTCTTTTCCAGCATGGACTCCATGCGCGGCCGAATGTTTTCGAGCTCCTCACCCAGGCGTTCGATCTCTTCCAGAAGCTTCTGCCGCTCTTCCGCATTGCGGCTCAATCCCCCTTCCGCCCTCTCCCTCTCAAATTGATTCCTGGCCAGTTCTCTGTCCGTATCAGTGATCTTTTCAGTCAGCGGCAGCAGTTCCGACTCCAGCTTCTGAAGCGCTTCCTCGATCGCGATCTGTCCCCTATGCGTCTCTTCTTTCCGGTCGCGGGTCTTGTCCAGCTGTTTTTCCAAAGCCCCGGCCTGTTTCTCCAGTTCCTTCATTCGCTGAAGTCGGCCCACCATGAGTGCTTCACTGTCCGCCTTCCGGTTCTGCGCAATTCCCCATGGAGTCAGCACCTCCCCGTTCAACGTGACGATACGGATGGAACTTTTCGAAACCGCGTTCATCACCTGAGAAGCCGTTTCCAGATCTTTGACGATGAGCGTGTCTCCAAGCAGATAACGAACGACGGGCCGAATCGCGTCATCGGTACCGACCCGTTCGTCAGCCCATCCCAGTACTCCCTCTTGCCCGATGGACGGCCTCGACCCGTGTCCGGCGGACGAAATCCGGTCCAGACAGATTATGGCCACCTGACCGCCGCCCCGCCGTTTCAACCGCCGAACAGCGGACAGGGCGTTATCCGTGCGGTCGACAACCAGGTATCCCACGGCCTCACCCAGACCCGCTTCCACAGCCCGCCGAATCTCTTGCGGTGTGTCGATCAAATCGGGCAGCAGTCCTTTCAGACCCGGAACTTTCTCTTCCAGCAGTTTCCTGGCACCATCGGGCAGCCCCTCCCGGCTTTCAACCACCTGCCGCAGAAAATCAAGCCGGCCCCTGTTGAGTTCGAGCTCATTCTGCTCTCGCAGAATTTGTTCTTTCAGTAAATCCAGCCGCTGCTGCTTCTCTAGCAGACGACGCTCGAAATCCGCCTTCTTCTGGATCGCCTCCCGCTGCGCGGATTCCAGTTTCCCATGGGCTTCGATCGATTTTTCCCTCATCGTCTGAACCTGACCGAGACTTTCCCGAAATCCCTGATCTTCTTCATCCAGCCTTTCCAGCCGTCCCCGGCTGTTTTCCAGGCGGGCGCGCGTCCGTGTTTCTTCAGAACTCAGCTGATTGATCGATTCGAGGCATTCGATAATCGCCTTCTTCTTGCCGTTGAAATCGAGTCGTTTCAGGTTGAGACCCTGATGAAAGACTTCCAGCTCCTTCTTTTTATTGTTGAACAGACGCCCCGTACTGGCCACCTTGACCTGCAGCGATTCTCTCTGCGTCTGGGTAATCTCCAGATGTTCACGAATCTCCGAGAGCCGGACCTTCAAATTTTCGATCTCTTTGGTATGCCGGACAATACGCTCCTCCAGCGATGAGGTCCTCTCCCTCCCCACTCGAATATCGCTTTCGCGTTTGTGTATCTTTTCCACCACTTCAGACAGAGCCTCCCGAGCGTCCGTGAGGGCCTTTTCCTGTTCTACCTGCTTGAGCTTCAGAGACTCCAGATCGGCTTCCTCGCGTGTGATGGTGGTTGTCCGCCCCTCACGCTGTTTTCGAAAATCGCCCAATTCATCCCTTAAGGGCTTCAGCCGGCCCTCCAGCCGGACAAAGAGTGTTTTGGCGCGATTCAATTCCAGAACCATCAGCTCATCCTGAAGGGCCTTGTATCGCCGGGCCCGCTGCTCCTGGCGTTTCAGGGCATTGACGGATCTTTCCACTTCCTGAATGATATCGTTCACACGCAGGAGATCGTTTCGCGTGGCTTCGAGTTTTCGGCCCGCGGCGCGAAGACGGTATTTATATTTGGTTACACCCGCCGCTTCCTCCATCAGTTTGCGCCGGTCCTCGGCCTTGTCACTGAGTATATCCTCAACCATTTTCAGTTCGATCACCGAATACATATCCGCCCCGATTCCCGTGTCCATCAGCAAATCCTGAATATCCTTGAGCCGGACCTGGGTCTTGTTGAGCAGGTATTCACTCTCTCCGGACCTGTAAAGACGCCGGGTGATCATCACTTCATTATAATCAATGGGAAGCACATGGTTCTTATTGTCAAAGATCACCGACACCTCGGCCATCCCGAGCGGGCGCGATGAATGGGCGCCACCGAATATGACACTCTCCATTCGATCGGCCCTGAGCACAGAGGTCCGCTGCTCCCCCAACCCCCAGCGAATGGCATCCACAATGTTGGTCTTGCCGCATCCGTTGGGTCCCACAACCGCGGTGATTCGGCCGTCGAATCGAAGTTCGATCTTTTTGGCGAAGGATTTGAACCCCTGAAGGGCAATCTTAGAAAGTATCATCGGGAGTCCGGATTGATTACAAGAAAAATCCCCCGGGCATCTTTAGGGGGCGCGAAACAAGACTGCAAATGCTTTTGGGAAGCGTATTAATATATCAATTCACTACGATATAGTCAAGGATAATTTCCGGGAACCGCGCATGCTTTTTGGCGGCGGATCCGTGATGTTGGTTCAACGAGTCAAAAGCAATTTGCGGATCTGGCAGAAAGACCCGACCAGAAGGCGGCAGAAATAGACTCCGCTGGCCGCGGGACGTCCATCCCGGTCCGTTCCGTCCCAGGTCACCACATAATGACCGGCGGGTTGTTCTCCCTTGAGCAGCACGCGAACTTCGCGGCCGAGAACATCGTAAACAGCCATGTGTATTTCCGAAGGCCTGTACAGGGTGAATGGAATAGTTGTCACGGGGTTGAAAGGATTGGGATAATTGTTACCGAGGGAAAAATTCGTCATGTCTCCCGGATCGAACGAAAAAACCGCTTCTCCGGAAAACAGACTCTCATTACCCGTCCTGTCAAAAGCGGTCACCGCGAAATAGTAGCGCCCGCTGGGTTCCAGCCCTTCCAGAGACCATTCCGTGGCCAGGCCGGCCATGATGGTGTAATCGTACTTTCGTGATTTCCGGCCCACATAGACCTTGTAACCGGCCAGATCCGGTTCCGCGGACGCGTCCCAGACCAGTGAAAGCTCCTGCCCCGGCAGGACCGTCAGACTGAAAAATACAATGAACGAACCTATTTTTCGTATTGAACGCATCTCGATATCGTCATAACCGGGTAATGATCGTGCCATTGTGTCCGCAGCCGGATTCATGGATCGCGAAGGCCGCTTCGCCGCGGATATTAACAGACAGGTTTGGCAATTCGGGTTGCAAAGTATATGCCGTTTGGATTTCAGGCTCGGGAACGGCGAACAGGTTCGTCCGCCGGCTGAATGAGGGTCACTCGAAGGTTTCTGGTGGTCTGTTTCCGCCCATCAGACGGTACAGGTTTTCCTCAAAAGGCGGACGCAAAACCCCCGCCTCGGTCACGATAGCCGATATCAGGGTGTGCGGCGTGACATCAAACGCCGGATTGAGAACTCCGGCCCCATTCGGCGCCGTGAGCCTCCCGAAGCCCTGAATCACTTCATCGGCTGACCGCTCTTCAATGGGAATGGATTCTCCGGAACTCAGCCTCATATCCACGGTCGACACCGGGGCCACGACATAAAAAGGAATGCCATGGTAACGGGCCAGTACGGCCAGCGAATAGGTGCCGATCTTGTTGGCCGTGTCTCCATTGGCGGCGATCCGGTCGGCACCGACCAGCACCGCGTCCACACGCCGGCCGTGCATCACAGACGCCGCGGCCGAATCGCAAATAACCGTAACCGGAATGCCGGACCTGGAAAGCTCCCATGCGGTCAGTCGTGACCCCTGAAGAAGAGGGCGTGTTTCGTCGGCGTACACATGCCGGATTCGGCCCGCTTCATGGGCCGCGTAGATCACGCCCAAAGCCGTTCCATAGCCGGCTGTGGCCAGCCCTCCGGCATTGCAATGAGTCAGGACAATCGAATCCGGACCCAGAAGTTCCGCTCCGTTCTCACCCATACGCCGGCACACGATTTCGTCTTCTTCATAAATGGCCAAAGCCTCGCGCAGCAAGGTGTCGGCCGCCTCGCCCGGTTTCATGGATACGCCGTGCAGACAGCCCCGCATTCTTTCCAGGGCTCCGAACAGATTGACGGCCGTGGGACGCGTCTTTTTCAACCTCTCCATGGCGTCATCAACGGCCCTGTTGAATAGTTCGGGAGGACTCTTTCTGTGCAGACGGGCGGCCAGAGCGACCCCCATGGCCGCGGCGATTCCAATCGCAGGCGCGCCGCGTACCCGCAGCGTTTCGATAGCCTCCGCCATCTCCTCCACGGTATGAAGCTCCCGGTACACCGATTCTTCAGGAAGGCGAGTCTGATCGATGATGCGCACGCAATCCTTGCGCCACTCGATTGTTCTTACCGCCATTCCTATTCTCCCAGAATCTGGACGACAATCTCGCGCCGTCGCGGCCGGTTATCAAAATCCATCAATACGACCTGCTGCCAGGTGCCCAGGATCAGCCGCCGGCCATGAAAAGGGACGACCAGAGAAGCACCGACCAGAGCCGCCCGGACATGGGCGTAGCCGTTTCCGTCCCCCCAGGCGGCATCGTGATGATAAGGAACTCCCATGGGAGCCACTCTGTCCAGAGCTTCGGGCAGGTCGCGGATCAATCCCGGTTCGAACTCAATGGTGGTCACTCCGGCCGTGGACCCGGGCGCGAAAACGGTGACCTGACCCTGCTCAAGGCCGCTGTCATCCAGCAGTTTCGTAACGCCGGGTGTCAAATCGTGAATGTCATTGCCGCCGCGGGTGGACACGGAGAGCCTGTGTGTTTGAAACTTCATGCCGTAAGCTCCTCCAGTCCGGTGTCGGAACCGAACTGTTCACGATACCGTTTCAGAAAATCCACCAGCGCGTAGCGATGATTCTGAGGGCCGTCGGTTTCCAGAACATAAACAGCCGCCAGACTTCCCATTCGGCCCGCGGTCTCCCATTTCAGTCCGTGAACAATTCCTTTCATCAGGCCGGCCCGAAATGCGTCGCCCACACCCGTGGGATCCAGAACGCATTCGGGACGCGCCGGAGGAATCTCCACCACTCGATCCTTCACGCTGATCCGGGCGCCCTTTTCACCCAATGTCACCACGACCACTTCCGCGCCCTCCAGCAGATCCGGCTCTTTCATGTTGGTCTTTTTCCCAAACATTTCGAGCTCATACTCATTGAAAATCACCATATACGCCCCGCGGCTGCCTTCGGTCAGCTCTTCCCCGGAAAGCCGCACGATCTGCTGACTCGGATCAAAGATATAGGGAATCCCCATCTGTACGCATTGGCGGACATGCCCCATCATGGCGCCGGGATCGTTGGGAGAGACAATGGCGATCCCCTGGTCCCGGCACAGCTCCTTCAGGCTCAGACGCGCGGCATACTGCATGGCGCCGGGATAGAATGAAGCGATCTGATTGCCTTCCGAATCCGTGTTGGCAAAAAACGAAGCCGTGTACACATCGGAACACACACAAACCCCCGAGGTGTCGACTCCGGCGTCGGCCAGCTCCCGGCCGTAGGACTCGAAATCACGCCCCGCGGTGCCGATCAAAAGCGGATGTTCGCCCATCAGGGCCAGATTGTACGCGATGTTGGCCGCGCACCCTCCGCGGCGGCGATGGAGGGAATCCACCAGAAAACTGACGCTGAGACGGTCCAGCTTGTCCGGAAGAATATGTTCCCTGAAACGGCCCGGAAAGGCCATCAAATAGTCGAAAGCGATGGAACCGCTAATAAAAAGACGCAAGGCGTATCTCCTTTCGAAACCGTGTCTTACATTCTTTCCGGAGCGCCGATTCCCAGAAGGGCCAGACCGTTGGCCAGAACCACCCGTGCAGCCCCGCACAGGGCCAGACGGGCCTTCGCCAGGGACGGATTCTCCGTCAGAACCCGGCGTTCCGGATCGACCTTGCCTTCATGCTGGAACCGATGATACAGGGTGGCGGTCTTCTCCAGAAACGCGGAAATCAGGTGAGGCGCAAGTTCCCGTGCCGCGCGGCTGACCGTTTCCGGATACTCCAGCAGCCCCTTGATGAGATCCATCTCCTCCTCCCCGGTCAGCAGCGACAGATCGGCGCCCCCGCCCGAATCGAAACCCTGATCCCGGGCTTTTTTCAGAATGCTGCAGATGCGGGCATGGGCGTATTGCACGTAATAAACGGGATTCTCATCCGACTGTTTTTTAGCCAGAGCCAGATCAAAATTCAGATGACTCGACGAAGTACGGTTGAGGAAAAAATAGCGGGTAACATCGACTCCCGCCTCGTCGATCAGCTCATCGAGTGTGACGTAATTGGCCCGGCGCGTCGACATTTTCACCACTTCACCGCCCTCCATCAGGGTCACGAACTGATGAATCAGCACCCGTATCCTGTCCGTGTCGTAACCCAGTGCGGTCAGGCCGGCCAGCACATCGGGATAGGTCGCCACATGATCGGCTCCGAAAATATCCACGATTCGGTCGAAACCTCTCTCCAGCTTGTCCCGGTGATAAGCGATATCCGGCAGTCGATAGGTGGGTTCCCCCGTTGACTTGACGATCACCCGGTCCTGATCCTGCCCGAATTCGGAGGTCTTCAGCCAAACCGCGCCCTCCTTCTGATAGCTGTATCCCTTTTGCTTTAGAAGGGTGAGCACCTCATCGATCTTTCCGCTCTCATACAGAGATTTCTCATTGTAGAACACGTCGAACGTGATATTCAGACGCTTCAGGGTTTTTCGAATCTCATCGAAAATGATCGATTCAGCCGATTCCTGGAAGAAATCCGAATTCTCCGCATCCTTGAGAGAATCGCCCTTCTCTTCGAAAATATGCCGGGCGATATCCACGATGTATTGTCCCTGATAATGGTCTTCGGGAAAGTCGACGGTTTCACCCAGCAGTTCCAGATAACGCAGACGCACCGACCGGGCCAGAACGCGCATCTGGCGTCCGGCGTTGTTGAAATAATATTCCCGGGTTACCTCATGGCCCGTGGCCTCCAGCATACGGGCGATGGTATCTCCCAAAACCGCCTGCCGTCCGTGCCCGATGGTGAGCGGCCCCGTGGGATTGGCACTGACGAATTCCACCTGCGTCCGGCTGTTTTTCCCCCACGTCGATCTGCCGTAGGCGCCGCCGGCCGAAATCAGCCGTTCAAGCCCGGACAGATACCAGGAACGGCTCACCGTAAAATTGATGAATCCAGGGCCGGCAAGCTCCACCTTCTCGACCGCTTCCACGGGTTCGAGGCTCTGAGTCAGCCGATGAGCGATCTCCCGGGGATTTTTCTTCAGATTCGAGGCAAGCGCCAGCGCCAGATTGGTTGACAAGTCCCCATGCGACTTCTGTTTCGGTTCCGTTAATTCTACGGCCAGATTTTCCGGTATGTCGTATCCCGCTTTTTGAGCCGCCTTCTTCAGAGATGCGGCAATCATGGATCGCAGCCCCATAGTCCCTCAATCGCTGAATTGTTGTACTTTCGCGTCTCCCCATAATTTCTCCAGGCAGTAAAAATCCCGGGTCTCCTCGAGAAACACATGAACCACCACATCCACATAATCCAGAAGCACCCACCGGCAAAAATCCATTCCTTCACGGTGCCACACCCGCGCCCCCTCCTTTCGCAGCCCCTCCAAAACAGCCTCTGAAATGGCCCTAACCTGCACATCCGATTCTCCATGACAGATTACGAAAAAATCGGCCACGCTGGTCACTTCACGCAGATCCATCAATTTGATGTCCAGCGCCTTCTTCGTTTGAGCGTATTCCACTGCTTTTCGGGCCAGAGAACAGGCATCCCGATTCTTCATGGATTAATTCTCCCTTCGCCAGCCGGTCAATTGGCGAAAATCTTTTCCAATAATAACGGTCGCGTCGATCAAATAGGCTTCATTGACCTCCTGAAGCACTCTGTCGTCCGGAAGCCCCAGTTCTTCGGCAACGCGCAGCGCGTTCTCACGGCTGCCCCTTCGGTCGATGACAATGGTTTTCAGAACATTGAACGATTCATAATTGTCCGTTTTCACCACATCCACTTTTCGGGAACGCAGATAGTCCGTGAATTGGTGGGCCACTCCGGTCACACCGCATCCGTTCAAGACCTCGACTTGCAGAGGCCCCCGGAGTATTTCAGCGGCGGGTTCCGCCACGGCCACGGACGCCGGCCTGGAGCATTGACGAACCACAAAATAGATCAGCACCAGATCGGCGGCCAGAAAGACAAAGATGAACAGCTTGACCAGCTCATTCTTCCAGTCGATGTCAACGGGTTTCCTTCTTTTCCGGCGTGGCGCCCGGACCGGTTCTCTTCGCACAGGCCGAATCCGTCTTTTACGGGTCGGTGTCATCCTTTCCCCCACGTATAAAAAATGACCGGGAAAGGGTTTCCCGGTCGTCGAAGCGATTGAACCTTATGGGAAAATCGACATAAAAAATCTATCCATTAATACCAATATCGGAACGGCAAGTAATAATTGGACGGCAGCACTTGATAATCAAAAGTCAGGGTCATCGACGAAGTGGGCTGATAACGCATCATCGCCCTCTGGATGAATACTCTGCCGTTTGTATCCTGATTCAGCGGAGATTGTCCGAAAGGCTGATGCAGCATGCCGATGCGAAGCTGCATCTCGACCGCGTCGGTCGGCTGATATCGGATGGTGCTTAAATAAAGTCCCTGGTTCAGGCTTTGATTGCCGAATCGGGAAAAAGACATGCTGTAACTGTGACTGATCGACAGTTTGGACGGATCCAGAAGTGAATCCATAAACCCCTTCGGGCTCTCGAAAATGTTCGATGACTTCCCTGTTGCCAGACCGTCCGGGTTCTGGGCGAAAAGCATTCCTGACACACAGACCAGAATAAGAATCATCTTTTTCATCATGATGAGCCCCTTTTTGGATCGATAATCAAATTAATAAAATCCTGTTAAAAAAGTCAACTCTTTTTTTACGGAAACCGGGCGGTGAAAGACCAAAACCATTGTGTATGGGTTATACGTCACGCGAATCGAAACGTTCCGGAGCCGCTTTATTCACCCTCCTGAACGAGCATAAAATCCATCTTCCCCTCCTCCGCATTGACGCGGAGCACACGCACACGCACCCGGTCACCCAGACGAATGACGCGTCCTGTCCTTCGGCCCTTGAGCGTGTACCGGGATTCCTGAAACTCATAGTAGTCGTCGTCCAGCACCCGCAGGGGAATCATGCCTTCCACCATCATCTCGACGATTTCAACAAAGACACCGAAATTCGTCACTCCGGATACCACCCCCTCATACGACTCGCCCACGCGCTCTGACATGAAAATCAGCTGCTTGAGGCGGATCGACTCCCTCTCGGCTTCCTGGGCCTGAATCTCCTTTGAAGTGGCGTGATCGCAGATTTGGCCGAGTTCTTTTCTTGAATACCGGCCGGCTTCATGATGCCGTGTTTTAATCAGCCGGTGGACCATGAGGTCCGGATATCTTCGAATGGGAGACGTGAAATGGGTATAATGACGGAAAGCCAGACCGAAATGGGCACCCGGACGGATCGTGTAAACCGCTTTCATCATGGAGCGAAGGGCCACATCTTCGATGATCACATAATAGGGTGTGTCTTTGACCCGGCGGAGCAGTTTCTGAAAGGCCCGCGAAGTGACCCGTTTGCCGGGATCGAACCGATACCCCAGTCCATTGACCAGACGGCTGAAGGCTTCGAGTTTCTCACCCTTGGGCCGCTCATGAATACGATAAATGAAAGGCCGGCGGTTCGCGGCCGTAATTTCATGCATGGCTTCAGCCACGGTCTTGTTCGTCAGCAGCATCAGCGATTCGATCAGTCCGTGAGCCGGCAGCCGAGGCCGAATCCGGCAGCTTACCGGATCACCCCTTTCATTCAAAATCACTTCCGGTTCTGGCGATTCGAACTCAACCGCCCCCTGCTGAAGCCAGCGTTCCTTCAGTTTGAGACTGATTGCGTGCAGATCACGAAGCATCGGTCTCGGACCGCGCCCGCTCCGCACTCCGGTCTCCGCGCCCGCATCCGGTGTATCCTCCAGATACCGCTGGGCTTCTTCGTAGGTCAGCCGCCACCGGCTTTGAATACAAGTCTCGTGGAACGTGTACTCTTCGAGGTTCGCCTCCGAATCGAGCGTCATCATGACGCTGAGAGTCAGGCGGTCCTCACCCGGCTTGAGACTGCACAGATCGGAAGAAACTCTCGGCGGAAGCATGGGGATGACCCGGTCTACGAGATAGATACTGGTTCCCCTGCGCATGGCTTCCTCATCCATGGCCGAACCGGGCTTGACATAGGCGCTGACATCGGCGATATGCACACCAAGGCGCATCCGCCCGTTTTCCATGTACTCGAGAGAGACCGCATCATCAAAATCGGCGGCATCCTCCGGATCAATAGTCAGCACAGGCAGACCGCGGAGATCCAGGCGGCCGGTCAGCATGGTTTCCGGAATTTTTTGAGAAAGCGCGGCGGCCTCTTTCAGAACCGCCTGCGGAAAATCTTCCGCTATCGACCGGGCATGGATCAGTGAAAGGATATCGACCCCGGGTTCGCGCGGAAAACCCAGTATGCGCGTGATGCGGGCCCGGCTTCTCTGGTTCTCTTCCCCCCAGAAAAGAATCTCTCCAACCACCTTCTGGCCCGGCCTGGCCCCCGCATTATGGGTCGGCCTGACCTCGATATCCCTGCGGATTTTCAGATTATCGGGAATGAGAATCCCGCCTTTTTCCGTCTCCGCGTACGTGCCCACAATCCGCTCATGACGCCGCTCCAGGACTTCCGTCACCTGCCCCTCGGACAATCGGCCCGGAGCCGCTGAGAGAATCTCCACCCGGACCCGGTCGCCGTGTACCGCGGATTCCATCCTCCGGCGGCCGATAAACACATCCTCTTTTTCGTCATCCCTGCGCAGGAATCCATACCCGCCGGTTTTCACTTCCAGCACGCCGGTTACCGAAGAAACCGGCTGAAGGTGACCGACTCGACCGCCTTTGAAACGCCGGATCCGGCCTTCACGCCTCAGCTCATCGACCGTTTTCTTAAACCGGCGGTAGGCGGAATCCGGAACTTTCAGCTTTCGGGCCAGTTCCCGGCTTCGAAAGGTCTGGCCGGAATGCGCGAACAGATAATCCGTGATGCGCCTGTCCCAATCATGTTTTTCGGGCGGCATTTTGCGCTCCAGGATGGAACTTTTTATATTCGTTTGGGTAAAGATATTAAAAAGCCCTGTAAAAATCAATCTGAAACTGCAAACAGATTATTCGTTTGCGAATGTCCGAGCGATTTATTATATTATTATTTAATACGTTAGCCAGAGAAAATCAACAGGAGGACAAACATGGACATGAAAATCATAACAGGAATTCTGACCGTGGCCGTGCTCTTTTCCGGTTTGGCGGCTGTTCGGGCTTCCGGAAACGGGGGAATTTTCCCCTACGCGTTTGAAGAGCGGGTCCTGGACAATGGACTGAAAATAGTCGCCATCCCCATGGACAGCCCGGGCCAGGTGGCCTACTACAGCATCGTTCGGACCGGCAGTCGAGACGAATATGAACCGGGCCATACGGGATTTGCCCATTTCTTCGAACATATGATGTTCAGGGGCACCGAAACCTACCCCGGACCCGTCTATGACCAACTGGTCACCAAAATGGGGGCCGATGCCAACGCCTACACATCCAATGACGTCACCTGCTACCATTTGAAATTCGCCGCGCAGGATCTGGAGAAAGTGATGGAACTGGAAAGCGACCGGTTTCAAAATCTTTCCTATTCGGAGCAGGTATTCAAAACCGAAGCCGGTGCGGTTTACGGCGAGTATCTGAAAGGACTCTCCAGTCCCTTTTCGGTGCTGTATGAAAAACTGATGGATACGGCCTTTGACAAACACACCTACAAACATACCACCATCGGATTTGGTGAAGACGTCAAGGCCATGCCCACCATGTACGAGTACAGCAAAACCTTCTTCGACCGCTATTACCGCCCCGAAAACGTCATCCTTCTGATCGTGGGCGACATCAAACCGGGAAAAGTGTTCAGCCTGGCCGGAAAATATTACGGCGGCTGGGAAAAAGGGTACGTACCCCCGCAGATCCCCGAAGAACCGGAGCAGAAAGCGGAACGTCGCGCCCATGTTACGTTCGACGGAAAAACACTTCCCATTATGGCCGTGGGCTACAAGGGACTCGCCTTCGATCCGGAAAGCATACCCATGGCAGCCTGCATGCTGGCCGGCGATCTGATTTTCGGATCGACCAGCGATATCTATAAGAAACTCGTTCTCGATCAACAGCGCGTCCAGTTCATCAGCGCCGATTTCGGCCCGAGCCGGGATCCGGGCCTGATGGTGGTATTCGCCATGATCAAGGATGAAGGCGATATCAGCGGCGTTGAAAAAGAAATCTACCGGGCCATCGAAAAGGTGCAAAAAAATCGGGTGGATGAAGATCGGCTGAACGCCCTGAAAAGCAACATGAAATACTCATTTCTGATGGGTCTGGACACACCGGGCAATGTCGCCGGCCGTCTGGCCCGTATTATCGCCATGAGCGGAGATATTCGGGCGCTGGACCGGCTTTACGCGAGCCTCGATCAGGTGACAGCCGATGACATTCAGGACGCGGCGAAACGTTTCCTGGTCAAGGACAAACGGACCGTCATCATACTCAAGGGGAGGTAATCATGAAGGGAATCGCAACCATGGTGGTGATGATCGCGGTATTAATTTTGGGAAGCCTGGTGATGGTCTCCTGTGATTCGGAAAACGGCATTCAGACCATCACGTTGCCTGTGGATTCCGATCCCACAGTGGCTTTCCGTATCTGGTTCAAAGTGGGATCCCAGAACGACCCGCAGGGCAAAGAAGGGCTTGCCGCCCTGACCGCGGCTCTCATGACCGACGGCAGCACGGAAAACCGCCGGTACAGTGAAATTCTGGAAGCCCTGTACCCCATGGCCGCAGGCTATGGAGCTTCGGTGGACAAAGAGATGACCGTCATCACCGGACGCGTCCACAAGGATCATCTGGACACCTATCTGGATCTGTTGACGGACGCCATTCTGCATCCGGCTTTTCTGGAAGAGGATTTCAACCGTATCAAGACCAACACACTCAACTTCCTGGAAAAAACCATGCGGTATTCCAATGACGAAATGTTCGGCAAGGAGACATTCTATCGCATGATCTTTCAGGGAACACCCTACGGCCATCCCGAAGCGGGACTCATCGAAAGCGTGCGCTCCATTACCCTCGATCACGTCAAACAATTCTATCAGACCTATTTCACGCGGGACAATGTGATTACCGGTGTCGGGGGCGGATACGAAAAACCGTTGATCCAGGATCTTAAGAACCGGCTGTCTGCCTTGCCGCCCAAAGTCGTGCCTCCGGTTCCTCCTCCGGATATCCGGCCCCTGGAGGGTCAGCATGTGACTCTGGTTCAAAAGAACACCTGTTCCACGGCTATCAGTTTCGGTTTTCCCATCGACGTGAAACGGGGCGACCGGGATTTCTATGCCCTCTGGCTGGCCAATTCCTGGCTGGGCGAGCATCGAAATTCCAGTTCGCATTTGTATCAGGTGATTCGCGAGACCCGGGGACTGAATTACGGCGATTACTCCTACATCGAAGTCTTTCCGAATGGATGGGCCCGTCAGTTCCCGCCCGTAAACGTGGCCCGGCGCCGGCAGATCTTCGAAGTCTGGATCAGGCCGGTGCCCAATGAAGCCGCCCATTTCTCGTTGAGAGCCGCGGTGCGCGAGATTCAAAAGCTGATCGATAACGGCATGAGCCCTGAAGATTTCGAGCTGACCCGGGAATTTTTGAAAAAATACATCCTGCATTACGCGCCCACGACATCCACCCGTCTGGGGTACAAAATGGATGACCACTTCTACGGCATCAAAGACCATCTGAAAACCATGGAAAAAACGCTCGACAAGCTGACACTGGAAGAGGTCAACGAAGCCATTCGGCGGCATCTGCAAACGGAAAACATGGCGATCGTCATGATTACAGACAACGCCAGGAAGCTGTCCAGGGCGCTGGTCAACAACACGCCCAGTCCGCTGGAATACAGCACGCCCAAGCCTCCGGAAGTGCTGGAAGAAGACAAAGAGATCGCCGTATATCCGCTGAATATTCGGGCCGGGAACGTGACCATCATTCCGGCCGACGAGATGTTTCTGAAGTAGCCGCTTTTCTTGCGTGATGAGCGGCTGCCGGAACATCCCGCTTTTTGCCGGCTATCCCCGGCTGAGGCAAAGCCTCAGCCGGGTTGTGCTGGCCGAATTACCCACACCCGTCTCCCGTCTGAAGGGGCTGGAAAAACATCTGCGCATACAACGGTGCGATGTCAAATCGGACGGATTCACGGCCCGGCCCTTCGGGGGCAATAAAATCCGCAAGCTGGAATTCCTGCTGGGTGAGGCGCTCAGTCAGAAAAACCGGTCTGTTCTCACGTTCGGGGCAGCGGGATCGAACCACGCCCTGGCGACCGCTCTCTGCGCCCGGAAGACGGGACTGCGCGCGGTTTGCCTGCTGGCCGATCAGCCCAACGCCCGGTACGTACGCCGCAATCTGCTCGCGCATCTCGACGCCGGCTCCGATCTGCACGGATACGCCAAATCTTCCGCCCTGAAGCGAGGAGCCCTTGTCCAGTCGCTTCTGGAAGCGATGCGCACGGGACGGCCGCCCATGATTATTCCGCCCGGAGGTTCGACCCCGCTGGGAGCCTGCGGATTCGTGAACGCAGGACTGGAGCTGAAGTTGCAGATCGATGAAGGACTCCTGCCGAAACCCGACCGGATCTATGTGGCCCTGGGCACCATGGGAACGGCCGCAGGCCTGCTGCTGGGTCTTCAGGCCGTCGGTCTGGACCCGGAACTGATCGGAGTCCGCGTCGTTCCTGAAATTATGGCTAATGCACGCGCGTTTCAGCGCCTCTATTCAAGGACACGGACTCTCCTTCGACAGAAGGATCCTTCCTTTCCGTTCGCGGAGCACGGCATGAAGCGCCTGACAATACGGAATGAATTTTTCGGAACGAAGTACGCCTGTTTCACCGATGCGGGCATGGAAGCCGTTCGCCTGGCTTTTTCTCTGGACGGCGTGCATCTTGACGGGACCTACACGGGCAAGGCCATGGCCGCCCTGATTTCCGACGCGCGGAACGGAGAACTAAAAGACAAAAACGTGCTTTTCTGGAATACCCTGAACGCCCGCAGCCTCGACGGGATCACCGAACATCGGAATTACCGGCAGCTGCCGGGATTTTTTCACCGTTATTTCGAGGAGGACGTACAGCCGCTGGACCGCCCGGCCGAAGCGGCCGACAGCCGGTGACCGGATGGCTTTACGGAATCACATCAATCGTCAAATGGATTCAAACAAGGAGAATAAGAAATGCCTCATGAAGAACGAAAAACCCTGATCATTCTCACGGCGGTTCTCTCACTCGCTCTGGGTGTGGTTTCCTTTTTCGGCTCATTTGTTTCCGGTACATACGCCAGAGAAGTGCCTTCACTGGCCGCGCAGGGAACCGGCCAGGATTTGGTGAATCTGTTCTTCATTCTTCCGCTGCTTGTTATCGCGCTTTTGGGGACTCTTCGAAAGAGCCGCGCCGCGATGTTTGTTTTTACCGGAACGGTACTCTATATCCTCTATTCATTCGTTATCTACTGTTTCGGTGTGCATTTCAACCGCCTTTTCCTCCTTTACTGCCTGACTTTCGGCGCCTCTTTTTATCTTTTTGTGACTTTGATGATCCGAATGAGCCGAATGAATCCAGAATCCTGGTTCGGCGAGAAGACTCCATGCCGCATTCCGGCTTTCTTCCTGTTGGCGGTCGCGGTGCTGTTTTATCTTTTGTGGTTCAGGGATGTGGTACCTGCCGTTATCACGAACACCGTACCCAAAAGCGTCAGTGACTATCGGCTGTTGGTCAATCCCGTGCACGTCATGGATCTGGCCATCGCTTTACCGGCCCTGATTCTCACCGGCATTCAACTGCTGAAGAAAAAGCCGCTGGGATTCCTTCTCACACCCGTAATGCTCGTCTTCATCATCGAGCTGGCCGTGGCCCTGGCGGGCATGGTGCTGATGGTAAACCGAAGGTCCATCAGTGAAGAGGGCAGCATCGCAGGGATCTTTCTGGTGCTGGCCGTCATCAGCGGAGTGATTCTTTGTCTGTTTTTAAAAAACCTGAAACATTCGAACGGGCGGCCCGCCTGATTTCATGATGACCGCTGTGTTCATGGAATTGTATGAATGAAGCAGGATGGAAGCCGCCAATAACCCGCGCCTTTCAGCTGACGAGAAACTCGATATCGTTTTCATCGATTTGGGTTTTTTGGTCTGGCTTGTCCGCTTCATCGGATTCGGTCTGAGCGGCTCCCGAAAAGGATCGTTTGAGCAGCTTGTAGATCATGTCGAGCAGCTTTTGGGGGGAATCGCTTCCCTTCACACTGTAATAGTTGGCACCCAGATTGATGGCTTTTTGTATGTCCTGAACTTCACGCAGGGACGTCAACGCCAGAACGGGTATCTGTTTCGTTCCCTCGTTGGCCCGTATGCTTTCCAGAACCTCCAGTCCGTGAATGTCTGGCAAAAGCATGTCCAGAACGATAATGTCCGGCTTTTCTTCGATGGCCAGTTTCAGGCCCATCTGGCCATATTCGGCTTCAATGACTTCGAAGCCCGCGTCCTCAAACGTTTTTTTGTAAAGCGTACGTACTGTGGCCGAATCCTCGATGAGCAGGATCACGATATTTCTGGCGACAGCCATGAACACCTCCCGGGACCGCGGATTCAAGTGTTGACGGTTTACTTGCGGATGTTAAGACATTCAAAAGTAACGACTTTTTCTTATCTTGTCAAGGAGAAAATGGGTCTGCCATCCCCGTCCCGCGTGCGCGGGATGATAAACTCCAGCGGAGACCTTGATGCGGCCCTTCGGGCCGCGACCACAGACAACAGACCGCAGACCACGGGCGGCCTCCGGCCGCGACAATAGACCATCGACCAT
>DSAB01000028.1 GCA_011388275.1 bacterium
AAAAGGCGCCGTGTTCCGGGTGTGGTGCCGCTGAGGCAGAGAGTCCCTCCCTCTTTTCTCAGCCGGTTGTAGGCAGCCATCAGCATACCCATTCCGCCGCTGTTGAGCCAGTCCACACCGGACATGTCGATAGTGATCTTGCGGACGCCCTTTTTAATCAGGTTTTGCAGCGCCTGGCCACACAGACGTGTTTCCGGTCCGCCCATGAGCTTTCCCTGCATGCTGACCACAGCGACATCCTGATCGTATTGAATGTCAACGGACATAAGGGGATTCCTTTCATGTCTGAATTGTTCCCGCCGATCAAGCTTTCATCTATATAGACCTGCCGATTCATGAAAAGGTTGCATCAAAAATGAGATTCGAAGCGGTTACGCCTGTGTTTCCCGAAAAGGACCGGAAATCATCGAACATAAAATTTTTCTTGACTTTATTTTGAAATATCTTTATAATTCAATGTCTTAGGGGAAATAAGACCGGTATCAATCCCTTTCGGTTTGTCTCGGACCATTGGACGCATCCAGGGACGGTTGCGGATTTTCGACCGAGGGGAGCCGGATTTTTTAATACGTCTCTGGACCGATCCCGCATCAATGTTCCGCGGTTAGGCCCGAAGCATGGCCTTTCTGAATATTATTCAAACATTGGACGGTGAGGCAAATATGGCCCGGAGACGATTTATTTATCACCAGCCTGTTTTACTCTGCACTCTGCTGTTCTTGCTTTATTTTCAGGGGCTTTCGGCCCGGGGAAACGATTCACTGAAAGTGACGTTCGAGAGAGTGTCCATTCAGGATACGACGTTTCTTGGCGGAATGCGCGGAGGCTTTCCTTTTCCTGTTCTGTCCATTATTACCGTACAGAATCAAAAAAACAGTTATATACACGGTCTGGCCGATACTTCCAGATGGCTTTTCCCCGGGGATACAACACAGCTGGGTTTACCCGTGGACAGTGTCTGGTCCCGGATCTGGGAGACCCATCAGGAAGATGTTTCCATCCCTTCGATGCCTGACGTTAAAAGTCTCGCATTCGATACCACGTGGATGGTCACGGAAGTGGAGAATTTGGAGGGGTATGGAGTGTCGGTCGCCATGGCCATGGATTACAGCACGAGCATGGGGACCGGCATCAACGCGGCGGAAGACGCGGCCCGGACATTTATCCGGCAGAAGAATGATCTGGACCGTGTCGCGCTCATCAAGTTCAACGGAGGCGTTCGAGTTTTTCAGACCTTCACCGCGGATACGATTCCTTTGATGGAAGACATTCCTAAAAAACCCGATGTTGTATCCGGAACAGCTCTCTATGACGCACTTTACGAAGCCATTACCCTGTGTGAGGGTGAGCCCTGGCGAAGCGCGGTGATGGCCTATACGGACGGAAGGGACAATTCCAGCACCCGAACCATTCAGGAAGTGATCGATCATGCCAACGAGAGGAAGGTTCCGATATTCATGATCGGCCTGGGCGGCCGCCTGGATGTGGATGTGCTCACTCAGCTGGCCGACAGCACCGGGGGTGTCTACAAGCATGCCCAGACCGCGGAGGATCTCGAAGCCATCTATTTATCGGTTTACGGTTTGATCCGGGGTTTTTACATTTTAGCCACACGTTCCACGGATCCTTTTACAAACGGAACCACCCGTCTGGTCGATATCGATGTACTTTACCAGGGTGTCCTGGGGCGGGGTGTCGGCACCTATCAGGTGCCGTTGATTCCTCCTGATGTGGGCATACACAAGTCGGCTGTCACGGATTCACTCTCTTCAGAAGGAAGATATCTGGTCTTTCCCGAAGACACGATTTCCTATACCTTGACTGTGACGAATCATGGCCCCGGATTGGCGGGTCTGGTTCGAATCACGGATTTGTTTCCAGACTCCATGGCATTTCTGGATTCGTTTCAGCCACCGGACACGGTCACTGTGGATTCGGTGGTATGGACAATCCCCATGCTGCGCGTGAATGAATCGGTTCAATTTCAATACCGCGCCGTTGCGCATGTTTCTGTAGCACCCTGGGAAGAAATGCCCATGGTCAATACAGCCAGGGTTTCCTGCGAGCTGGATGCGAATCCATCCAACGATACGGTTTCGGATACGGTTTATGTCATGGGGCGAGTGTTTCCAAAACCGGAAATCATTCTTTTTCCGAAACATGTGGCTTCCGGCGATCCAGTTAATGTGGAGGTCCGGTCACCCGTACGAGTGAAGCGGTGGGATCTTCATGTTCTTCATGCCGATGGAAGCCAGGATACTGTGTACGCCGATTCATTCATCGCCATGAACACGCTGATTCCCGATGAGTGGCTTTCCGTCGTTCCCCCGATTACGGATACTGCCATGCGAACATCCGGAAAAGAGGAACGAGTCATCGTCACTCTCTATACATGGGGATTCTGGGGAGAAATCCAGTCCGATACAGCTCATTTCACCATACGAAGTGTCAACAATTTTTTACTTGATAAAAATACATATTTCCCGGATGATGGAACCGGACTTGATCTGCGATTCAGACTCAGTTCCAACAGAAACGCCAGAATTAAAATATACGATCTTTCAGGCGCTTTTATTGTTGAACCGGTTGATGGCCCCTACCCGGCAGGATGGAACAGCCATATTTGGGACGGAAGAGATGAAAAAGGGCGCCTCATCGGCAGCGGAACTTATGTGGCCATTCTGACTTCCGGAGCGTTTCAGAAGGCCAGGAAGTTTATTGTGATTCGGTGACAGCGGGGTACCTTCATGAGTGTAAAGACGCGCTTTCTGATGGGGATGCTTCTGCTTCTATCCGGCATGGCCATGCCTCAGGATCCGGTCGGACTCCCCTTTTTGAAAATCGGCACCGGTGCTCGTCAGGCGGGAATGGGCGGAGTGTTCACCGGTGTGGGCGATGATGTGTATACCATCTTCACCAATCCCGGAGGACTGGGGCATATCCGGCGATGGCAGTGGTCCGCCGATTACAATGTCTGGTTTACCGATGTGTACCAGGCCACACTCTCCGCTGTGGGGCAGTTTCGATTTCTGGGAAGCCGCAAGGCCAGTCTCGGGATTCATGCCAGTTATATCGGAATGCCGGAATGGGATGCCACCGGCGGCATGGATACACCGGTGACGGCCAACCATGCCACAGGGGGTGTTTCTCTGGCGCAGCGCCTGGACTGGATCTCGAAAATGCTGGCCGTTGGTGTCAATCTGAGGGGATTCTCCAGTTTTCTGGGCGATTATGCGGCCCGGGGGTGGTTCGCCGATGCGGGGTTGATGATTCGTCCTCCCCGATTCTCCATGGGGGCCGGACGGGGATTGTTCGATTACGGGATTATCACGGCTGGCGCCAGCCTGATGCATATCGGAGAGGGAGTCACATTTTTGGCGCGGCCGACTGCACTGCCTCGAACCTGGCGTGCGGGACTTTCATTGCACATGGGCCGGCACAATGGATGGAGCCTGCTCATGGCCGCGGACGCGATCGGTGTACTAGACCGCGAAATGGAAACCGCGTTCGGCGCCGAAATATGGTGGCGGAGCATGGTGGCGCTGCGTGCCGGATACCGCATCAACCAGGAAAATCTGGGAGATTTCAGTCTGGGCATCGGCATGCGCTGGGATGATGTCATGAATTCGATTCTGGGACTTCCTTCCCGTTTCGGAGATGCGTTTGAAGTCGCGGTGGCCGGCGTGGATTACGGTTCGGTTTTAAATCAGACTTACAGAGGCAGTTTTTCCCACTTTCCGGTGGCGCCAGAGCCGTTCCGGCTGGACGAACCGCTCATTGCCGATTCCCAGGTGCTGGGTGAGTCTTCGGCAGTCACATTGAGCTGGGAGAAGGCCACAGACCCTGACCCCTTTGACCGGGTTCAGTATCTGGTGATGGTTGCGCCACACAAGGGGATGGTGGATCGGTCGATTCAAATGGTGGAAAGAGACCTCGAGCGATTCTTCCGGTCGGCACTGCGCGATTCTCTGTTGATTTGCGAGTCGGTGGCCGGTACCCGGTACCAATCCAAAATCCGGGAAGGCGGTATCTATTACTGGGCAGTGGCGGCCTATGACTTGGACGGCCACGCCCGGCTGGCCAGACGGGGAGAGGAACGGATTGCCGACTTTGTGGTTTCTACGCCTGATCTGAATGTCAGGGCTTTCTCTTTTGAACCCCGGCCCCTGATTACCACCACTTCCGAGCAGGGGAGGCTGACTCTGCAAATTGCCAATGAAGGAAACATTCCTTCCGGGCCCTTCAGGGTCCGCTGGACGGACCGTCTGCCCGATATCTGTGCCGAAGACTCTTCTGAGGTGCTGATGGATGTGATGGTTTCCAATTTGCCTTCCGGGTCGGATACGACATTCATCCTCGACTGGCATACGTCGTGTAATGGGATTCACTCTATGGAAGTAAAAGTGGATGCCGACAACCAGGTAAAAGAACTGGTGAAGGAAAACAACAACTGGACCGGTGGTGTGGTTTCCATACCCAAGGGACGGGTGACATCACTGGATTCGGCGGAAATCATCGCGACGGATTATGATTATATTGAAATGCCTATCGTTCCGAAAGTCTATTTTCAGCCCTTCTCGGAAGAGGTCCACTTGTCCTATATAGAGGATCGCGGGATCTATCCGGCGGTTCTGAAAGCGTTTGCTGAACGTTTGCGGGCCTATTCCCATGTGACGATGCGTATCATGGGTTCGATCGATTACCTGACGGGTGAGCAGGATCCGCTTCTGGCTGAAAGGCGTGCAGAGAGGGTCAGGGATCATTTGAGAAATCTGGGTGTGGACGATTCTCAATTAGTCGTGGTCAAGAATCATCCTCAAACCATCCGGGGACGGCGGCCCATGCCGTCCGATTCACTGGATGCGAAATGGATGATGGAACAGAACCGGGTAGTCACATTTTCCGTGGATCGTGCCTATGAAGAACTGATTTTCCGTCCCTTCCGCATAGCGGCGGATACCACATTTCAAAATGGCGGCATTCCGTTTCATGTCGAACTGTATTCACCCGGCGGTATCGAAATCTGGCGTATCAAGGGGGAGTCGGTTCCTTTCGAGATTATTGACATGAATCTGATCCATGGAGACAGTTTGCGTGGCAAAGTAAGCTGGAACGGCATGGATCAAAACGGTTTGCTGGTCCTGAAAGACAATTCCTATAGGTACAGGCTCGTATTGACCGATTCGCTGGGGAGAACTTTTTACACACCTATGGATTCCGTATTTGTCAAGGAAAGACGGACTCTGCAGCGCTGGGAGATGTTCGGAGCCGCCGAGTTTGCGGGTGTGGAACCTGTTTATCAGTTTTACTGGGACCATCTGATGGACATCGCTCGTGAAATGGTGGAGAATCCGGCGATGAGCGTTCAGTTCGACGGACATGCCTGCGCCATTGGAAGTGAAACAGTCAATGAGCGTCTTTCACTGCGGCGGGCCCAGCGGTTTACGGAAGCTTTCAAGGAAAGGGTGAGACGGGCCTATCCGAATCAATACATGAAGATCTGGAACCGTATCGAACCGCCCAGAGGTTTCGGAGAAAATGAACCTCTGCGGATCACAATTCAGGGGCGTGGAGATCTGCTTCTGGGAGACAACGACTCGCCCATCGGTCGGTATCTGAACCGGCGGATCATGGTGCTTCTATACAAGGAGAATTAGAAGGCCGTGCCTGTTGTTCTT
This sequence comes from bacterium, assembly GCA_011388275.1. Lineage (GTDB taxonomy): Bacteria > Zhuqueibacterota > QNDG01 > QNDG01 > DSAB01 > DSAB01. The sequence continues at coordinate 5,679 of DSAB01000028.1, forward strand.
TTGGCATGGATTCTGCAATATTTTCTGCTATGATGAGATTCATAAGAAAGTGTGTCTGCAGAAAGTGTGTCTGCGTCGGCCTGGCGGTTTTCCTGCCGGTCCAGGCGCTTGCCGTGGACCGGGTCATTACCAGGCAGAAAATAGAATACCGGGGAACATTTGTAAACCGTACCCAGCAAGGACTGGTAATGCGCACGGTGGAGGGAACTCTCGTGGTGATTCCCCAGAACGAGATCAGCAAGATATACCGGGAAGACAAATCGATCTGGGATTTTGAAACAGGCACTCGATATTATCTCAAAAAAAGTCTGCCCTTTCTTCCTTTTACGCTGCTTGGTGCTGCCTCGGGGGCGTATGCCGTGCATCAGTACAACAATTTTCGGGATGAACAGGAACGTGTTAAGGACACACCCGATGATGTCAATAACATCACGGACCGGTCCAATACTCATCTGGCCCTGTGCATTGTATCCGGCATTTTTGCCGTGGGATCGATATATATCGCATTTCGGCCCATGGAAGTCAAGGTTCCTCTCGGACGAATCAATATCAGCGCCAACCCTCGGGGCATTACTCTGGCCCTGCGTTTTTAAAATAAATCACTGTTTGTTGCCGCAATCCTGGTTTCGATTCCGCGTCTTCCGGCGGTTCTCCTCAAACGGAACCGGTTGAGAGACGATTTTTATCCATTTCGAAACGGGAACTTTTCAAAATGGAATATCGTAAGAACAATCGAGTTATTTACAGAGCTTGCTGTCCAGTGGTTATAATAAAATAAGGGAGAATGGATGATGCCATTCTTTTTCTATGATCCTACTTTTTTACTTTTGCTTCCGGCTTTTGCACTGACTCTTTGGGCCCAGCATCGGGTAAAGTCCACGTTTGCCGCGGCCAACCGGATTCCATCGGCAGCTGGACTGCGTGGCGCCGAAGCGGCCAGGAAGCTGCTGGATGACAGCGGTCTCAACCATGTGACCCTGGAAGCGGCAAAAGGCCGGCTGACCGATCATTACGATCCCAGAACCAAAACATTGCGGCTTTCGGCTGAAATCGCAGGGAGCCGCTCGGTAGCCGCTCTGGGTATCGCCGCCCATGAGGTGGGACACGCCATTCAGCATGCACGGGCATACACGCCTTTTCAAATCCGCCAGAGCATCGTTCCTGTGGCCCAGTTCGGATCGTCTCTGGCCTTTCCTCTCTTTATTATCGGATTTTTATTTACCGCGCCTTCGCTGATGGATATCGGTATCTTTCTGTTTTTGGGGGCCGTGGCGTTTCAGCTGATCACGCTGCCCGTTGAATACAATGCCAGTTCACGCGCACTGGCGCTGCTGCAAAACCGCGGGTATCTCGTTGAGGCCGAGACCGGTCAGGCCCGGAAAGTCTTGCAAGCTGCGGCGCTGACCTATGTGGCCGCCCTGGCGGTTTCTCTGGTGCATCTGTTGAGGCTGTTTTTTCTTCGGGGCATGCGTAACTGAACGGTTTTCGGTCGGACTTTTATCTGAATGTTTCTTCGTCCGGCTTTATTGAAGTGTTTCGATAAGGAGGAGGTAGTACCATGTGGTCCAAACAAATTAAAATCTGGTCCGGAGCCGGTCTGATACTCGCCGGTGTCGTGGCCGGGATTGTTTTTTCAGCCAACATGAACTGGATGACTCCCGGTGTCGCGAGTGAAGCGGAATCCAAAGCCGCTGAAAGGGCCGAACCGCCGCCGGACTTGCCGTCCATTCAAAACATGAATCGGATCTTTGTTGATGCGGCCCAGGAGATTCTGCCGACCGTTGTGTCCATATCCACTTCCCGCATGGTGGAACGGTCCAGAAGCAGCAGCCTGCCTCCGCTTCTGAGAGACTGGTTCGGCCTCGAGGACAGCGACCCGCCTGCGAGGCAGAGGCAGTACGGTCTGGGTTCGGGGGTAGTTGTCAGCCGTGACGGGTATATACTGACCAACCATCATGTCATCAATGAATCAGATGACATTCAGGTCACGCTTTATGACAAACGCGTGGTCAAGGGAGATCTGGTCGGCACCGACCCGCTTACCGAGATCGCGGTAATCAAGGTCGATGCCGGCGATCTGACCGCAGCCCGTCTGGGTGACTCTGAAATCCTGGAGATCGGCGAATGGGTGATGGCCGTGGGCAACCCGCTGGAACTGAGTTCCACGGTAACGGCCGGCATTGTGAGCGCCAAGGGCCGGAATATTCAGCTTGTGGGACGCGGCGAAGAGGAGTCCAATTTCGCCATCGAGAATTTTATACAGACCGACGCGGCGATCAACAGGGGGAACAGCGGCGGGCCGCTTGTCAATTTGCGCGGTGAGGTGGTCGGCATCAATACGGCCATTGCTTCGGGTACGGGTTATTACGCGGGATACGGTTTTGCCGTACCGATTAATCTGGCCCGGAAAGTCATGCAGGATCTGATCGAAAAAGGGTTCGTGGTTCGTGCTTATATGGGGCTGGCCATGCGCAATGTCGACAAGGTGATAGCCGACCGGTTCGGCATGGATCGGCCGACAGGAGTGCTCGTCGCTGAAGTGGTGGAGGACAGCCCGGCGGAGAAAGCGGGGATGAAGCCGCTGGATGTTATTCTGAAACTCGACGGGAAAGAGGTCACACAGAGCAACCAGGTGCAGAATATGGTCGCACTGAAAAATCCGGGAGACACGGTTGCGCTCACCATCCTTCGTGACGGGAAGGAAAGGGCGGTTCGAATCAAACTCGGTCAGCGTGAAACGGGACGAAGCACGGTCCTGCCTCAGGAAGAGGAGACCTCTTTTGCCGATCTGGGGCTGACGGTTCGGGATCTGACGGATGAACTTCGTTCACGGTTTGAATGGTACAGGGACGATGAGGGGGTGCTGGTGACCGATTTGGAGCGCTACAGTGCCGCGGCCGAGGCCAACATCACGCGGGGCAGCCTCATCCTTCAAATCGAGGACCAGCCCGTCACCTCGGTGTCCGATTACCGGCGTATTCTAAAAAAGGCGGAAAAGGGACAGGTCGTGATCTTTCACTGCAAGTACCGGGATACCCGGTATCACGCTTTCGTGAAGATACCGAATTAGACATATTTTCGCGTTTCCAGGAAGTTTCCAGCAAGTTGTAAAGAGCCGGCTTTCAATGGCCGGCTTTTTATTGTCATTGGGATTGTTGTCAGGTTGAGTGTTTTTAACTGTTTCGAATTTTAATCGATCAGGATGTCATCTCCGTCCCGCGTACGCGGGATTATACTCCAGCGGAGATCCGGCACCTGCGCATCTTACGGCATGTTATCCCCGTCCCGCTTGCGCGGGATAAACTCCAGCGGGGATCCAGTTTTTTTTAATCTCTTGACAGATTACTCCACACATACGTAAAAGCAGTTAACGCGTATGCTTTAAAGTATCTTATCAATGCCTCCGGCGGGCTACTTTTCTTGGCGCAAGAAAAGTAGCCAAAAGAAACATTCTTTTTCCAAGCTCGCTGCCATCATAAGGGTATCTTCCAGCCATTTACTGAGTCTACCCCCAACCCCTTCGCTATTCCGCCTGAGGCGGACAAGTCCGCCTCAAGCGAAATAATGCCCTCCCCCCATACCATGAATGAAACATAAAGCCGGCCTATCGCAGGAAAAAGGTGAAAATAACAACCTCATTCTTTCCGTTCTGCTCTCCGCGCTTGGCGCTTTGCGTCTTTTCTTATTGCCCTATGCTCCATGCTTTTTTCACAACGTAACTTTACAATAATGACCCACTTTGCAGCAACGAAAAATAGTGTTTGCATATATTCTTTCGACTGATTATATTATCGTTTATCTTATTGATTTGAACACCGCTTTTATCAAGTCTGTATTTTTTCTGAGTTACGCGCCGTTCTTATACCGGTGCACAAGGGACAACTGTTTTTCAATCAAGATGAGGTATGATCAAACACGAAGGAGGATTTAGTGAACAGCAAATGGATTAAACTGCTCGCCGTTATTCTGGTGCTGGCCGTGGCGGCCGGATGTTCCAAGAAAAGCACCGGACCCAGCAAGGACGAGATGCCCGAATTCAACGGCCCGAATGTGCAGGTGCCCGCCGCCCTGACAGCCAATGCCGGCGACCCCCAGGTGGATTACGCGATCCAGCTGGCCGAGGCGTTCGGTCAAATGGGCGGTTTTTCCGACTGGATGGAGCCTCCGACACGGCCTGTGGGCAAAACCATGGGCGACGATGTCTGGGAAGAAACCTGGACGGACGAAGACGGCGTCTCTATCACCTTGCGTGTGCAGGAGACCTCGACCCAGATTACCTGGCAGCTGATCCTCTCCGGTGATTTGGGCGACGGGCTTATAGTCAATAACTTCACCATTCTTTCCGCGATGGAGAAGAAAGACGGCAGCGAGGGGTATTTAAAAATCTATGATCCCGAATCCGGAGAAGAGTTTTTTGTCTGGGCTTGGACCTCGGATTCGACCGGCTTGAACGTCACTTTTAATTTTGCGGGCGATTTCTGGGAAATCAAGGGCCGGTATAACAACGACGGGTCGGGCTGGCTTGAAGAGTACTGGGAAGGAGCGCTTACCTTTAAAATCGTCTGGACAGCCGCGGGAACCGGCGAATGGTGGACTTACAACAACGGCGTACAGACGGATCATGGGACGTTTCCCTAAATCGGATTGTTAGCAGGGATTCTTGCGCCGTCCGTTTTCACGGCGACGCCATGGGATATCCTGTATTTCTGAATCTTCCGGGGCAGGTTAATTCCTGCCCCGTTTTTTTTGCAATAATGGCAGGTTTTTTGTATCAAAAAGTCATTATGGCGCATTGCATGCCAAAATGGCATTCAATCCGCTGGTCTATGAAGAGCTCCATAGGTATCATATAAACAATATATTATGCTGAAATTACGGGTCTGGCACGACGATTGCATGAGAAATAGACGAAGTAAGGGAAAAATGGTAAACTGCAATCATCAAAGGAGGTGCTGAACATGACACTCATTCGATGGAATCCTTTTCAGGATCTGGTGTCCATTCAGGATGAGATGAACAGGATGTTCGACAGCTATTTTGCCAGAAAACCCGAAAGCGGCGGAATGATGATCTGGAATCCTGTGGTTGACATCAGTGAAAACGAAGAAGAGATTACCGTATCCGCTGAAGTTCCCGGAATCAAAAAGGATGATATCAAGATTACCATTCAGGACAATGTCCTGACTCTGTCCGGGGAGAAGACTCAGGAGAAGGAGGAAAAAAACAAGCAATTCCATCGCGTGGAAAGGTCTTTTGGGTCTTTTCAGCGGTCATTCAGCCTGCCTTCTTCGGTAAGCGCGGACAAGGTAAAAGCCAAATACAAAGACGGTATTCTCATGGTGGTTCTGCCCAAGTCCGAGGAGAGCAAACCTAAAGAGATCCAGGTTGCGGTAAGCTGATCGAACAGGCAGGCGGTTTATTCAGAACAGGGTCCGGCAAGGAGGGTTTGTATTCCCGTCCGGACCCTTGTCATTCATGGAAAATAATATGGAACGTCAAGAGACGCATGACAGAGAGATCAACATTCCGGTTTCCGGCCCTGAGAGCGTTTCGGAGGGAGCTTCCGGGCAGGAAAAACAAGAAAACGGCAGCGGCCCTGCCCGCGAGCAGGATCTTGTGGACACGCTCAGGCGCCTGCAGGCGGAATTTATCAATTACAAGCGCCGGGTGGAGCGTGAACAGGATGATGTGTGGGCACGCGCCCAGGGAGAGATTGTCAAACAGATTCTTCCGGCAATGGATGATCTGGAGCGACTGATTCAGCACGATGAAGAGCGGGGAGTGTGTGACGTGGAGGGAGTTCGTCTGATCAGCCGGAAACTTCAGAAAGTCATGGCGGATGCCGGCCTGCAGCCCGTCAGGGGGGTCGGATCTTCCTTTGATCCCGAAGTGCATGAGGCCGTCGGGGTTGTTGAATGTCAGAAGGAAGAGGACGGCATGGTGATGGAAGAATGGGAGAGAGGCTATAAACTGGGAGACCGGCTGCTGCGTCCCGGCCGAGTCCGTGTCGGAAGATTCAAGAACCGAGGTGAATAGGTTCCATGGTTTCGAAGGATTATTACGCGGTTCTGGGTGTGAAAGAAAATGCGTCACCCGAAGAAATTAAAAAAGTGTATCGACGGCTGGCCAAACAGTATCATCCCGATGCCAATCCCGGCAATTGCCGGGCCGAAGAACGGTTCAAGGAGATTTCCGAAGCTTATGATGTATTGCATGACCCCGAAAAGCGGCGGAAATACGATCAGGTCCGTCGTTTTGGAAGCGGAGGAGAGGGAGGATTCGGATTCAATCCTTTCGGCTCTGCGGGTCAGGGTGAATTCAGAGGACCGGCCGGAGGATTCTCCTTTGAGGGCGATCTGTTTTCCGGGCTGGGCGATTTGTTTTCCCAGTTCTTTGACTTTGGAGCGGAGACGCGGAGAAGCAGGCGAGGACCCCGCAAGGGGAAAAATATTCGGGTGAATATACACATTCCCTTTGAATTGAGCGTGAAAGGCGGGGAAAGCCGTTTTTCCGTGGACAAGGAATCTGTCTGCCCGGTCTGTGAGGGAGGAGGGGCCAGGCCCGGATCACGGGTGGAAACATGCCCGCAATGCGGGGGATCGGGAACAGTGCTGGTTTCTCAGGGCGGGTTCGGGGTAAGCCGGCCCTGTCCGCGCTGTTACGGACGCGGTCAGATCATCGAGAATCCTTGCGAGCGGTGCCGCGGAGCGGGACAGATCAAGGGAAGAAAAACCTATTCGGTCAAAATACCGGAAGGAGTCAGTCAAGGCCAGGTGATCCGCCTGAAATCACAGGGAGAACCCGGAACAGCGGGAGCGCCCGCGGGCGATATGCTGGTGACGGTCCATATCAACCCCCATCGGTTTTTTGTCCGCCGGGGGCTGGATGTTGAGTGCCGCATTACCCTGAGCCTTGCGCAGGCGGTTCACGGCTCCACGGTATTGGTCAAAACCGTGCGTGGCAGGAGAGTCAAACTGAAGATTCCTTCGGGAACCGGTGAGGGCGCGGTTTTTCGGATACCCGGGATGGGTATTGAAAAAAGAGGCAAACAGGGGGATCAATATGTCAGGGTTCATGTCCGTATTCCTGAAAAACCATCCAAAGAGGATGAGGAATTGATGGAACAATTAAAAAGCCGGAGCGGCATGTCCTGAACAGTCAGGCGAGGATTAAAAGACGTATAACCGGGGAGAAACAGAATGCCTACTTATGATTACGCATGTGAGAGCTGCGGTCATCGGTTCGAAGCCTTTCAGGCCATTAACGATCCGCCGTTGAAGAAATGCCCCATGTGCGGGCAGTCCGTACGCCGGCTCATCGGTACAGGAGCCGGTTTGATATTCAAGGGATCCGGATTTTATATCACGGATTATAAGCGCGCTGAAACAGCGAAAAACACAGCGGAAAACAAGGAGAAGGTTTCGTCTCCGGAAACGAATTCGAAGCCGGCCGGATCCGGCAAAGATTCGAAAACGGAAAAGGCTGAAAAAAAGCCGGGTGAATCGAAAACGAAATCATAAATGAATCATTTGCAGTCCTTAAAGGGAGGTTATTGATTATGGGTAAAATTATTGGTATCGATCTGGGCACCACGAATTCCTGCGTGGCTGTTCTGGAAGGCGGAGAGCCTGTTGTGATTCCCAACGCGGAGGGAGCCCGAACCACACCCTCCATGGTCGCTTTCGCCAAGAACGGAGAGCGTCTGGTAGGGGCCGCCGCGAAACGTCAGGCCATCACCAATCCCGAAAACACCATCTTTTCCATCAAACGGTTCATGGGTCGGATGCATGAAGAAGTGGCCGAAGAAATCAAGGAAGTTCCGTACAAGGTCGTGAAGGGTAAAAACAACGTGGCCCGGGTAAAGATCGAAGACAAAGAGTATTCTCCGCCCGAGATTTCGGCCATGATCCTTCAAAAGATGAAACAAACGGCCGAAGATTATCTGGGGCAGAAAGTGACGGAAGCGGTCGTCACGGTTCCGGCCTATTTCAATGACAGTCAGCGCCAGGCCACCAAGGAAGCCGGCGTCATCGCGGGTCTGGATGTCAAGCGAATCATCAACGAACCGACCGCCGCGTCTCTGGCTTACGGTCTGGACAAGAAGAAGAATGAAAAGATCGCCGTATACGATCTGGGCGGCGGGACGTTTGATGTTTCCATTCTCGAGCTGGGTGACGGTGTTTTTGAAGTCAAGTCAACCAACGGCGACACCCATCTGGGCGGTGACGATTTCGATCAGCGTGTCATCAAATGGCTCGTGGATGAATTTAAAAAGAGCGACGGCGTCGACCTGTCCAAAGATCCTATGGCGCTTCAGCGGCTGAAGGAAGCTTCCGAAAAGGCCAAGATGGAGCTTTCGACCACTACTCAGACGGAGATCAATCTGCCGTTTATTACGGCCACCGATTCCGGGCCCAAACATTTGAATCTGACCCTGACCCGGGCTAAATTTGAACAGCTTTGCGATGATCTGTTCGCCAGGACCATCGAGCCCTGCCGCAAAGCCATGAAGGACGCCGGCATGAGCGCGGGTGATATCAATGAAGTCGTGCTGGTCGGAGGCATGACCCGCGTGCCGCGGGTTCAGGAGATCGTCAAGGAAATCTTCGGCAGAGACCCGCACCGCGGTGTTAACCCCGACGAAGTGGTGGCCATCGGCGCGGCCATTCAGGGAGGCGTTCTGGGCGGTGACGTCAAGGACGTGCTGCTGCTGGATGTGACGCCGCTTTCTCTGGGCATCGAGACGCTGGGCGGTGTGTTTACCAGGCTGATCGAAAAGAACACCACCATTCCCACCAAGAAGAGCGAGATCTTTTCCACCGCGGCGGACAGTCAGACCACCGTGGAGATTCACGTTCTTCAGGGTGAGCGGGATATGGCCGTGCACAACAAGACCATCGGACGGTTCCATCTTGACGGCATACCGCCGGCACCCCGGGGCGTGCCGCAGATCGAAGTGACCTTCGACATCGATGCCAACGGCATACTCAATGTTTCGGCCAAGGACAAGGCCACGGGCAAGGAGCAGTCCATACGCATTGAGGCATCGAGCGGCCTGACCAAAGAGGAGATTGAGAAGATGGTCAACGACGCCAAAGCCCACGCGGCCGAAGACAAGAAACACCGTGAAGAGGTGGAAATTAAAAATATGGGTGATCAACTGGCCTATCAGACGGAAAAGAATCTGAAAGAGTACGGCGAAAAGCTGGACAAGGAGACTCAGTCCAGGGTCGAAACGGCACTGGGTCGGCTCAAAGAGGCCAATAAAAGCGGCAATATCAACGAGATCAAATCGGCGACCGAAGCCTTGAATCAGATCTGGCAGGAGGCTGCTTCGAAGATGTATGCCGGTGCGGGCCCCCAGGCGGGCGCGCAGGAGGGGCCGACCGCGGATGAAACCGCTTCGGAGGAAAAAGACAAAAATGTGGAAGACGCCGATTTTGAAGTCGTCGACGAAGACAAATAATCAAGGGGGACAATCCGAATGATCGACAGAGAAAAGCTCCGTAAAGAATGGGCCCAGGGCAAGCTCCTTCCGCCTCAGGTGAACATTTATGAGACGAAAGACGAGTACATTTTGCTGGCCCTGATGCCGGGCGTGAAAAAGGACGCCGTTGAAGTGAAACTGTCCGACGGTCACCTCACCATTTACGGCAAAACCGAGCCTCAGGAGTCCTGTGAGTGTTTTGTTCTGCGGGAGATCGAGGAAGGGAATTACTACCGGGTATTCAAGGTCAGTGATTCCCTGGATGTGGAAAAGATTCAGGCCAGGCTCGAGAACGGGCTACTTCGGGTTCACCTGCCCAAGCATGAGCGGGTCAAACCCCGTGAAATACCCGTAGAACTGTCATAAGAACCGGCCGGAGCGGAATAACCGTCTTTCGTTCCGGCCGGCCTGAACTGGCATTGCGAATCGTGAACAGCCATGAGACCCGGCGGAAGTCTGAAAGGAGAAAGCGATGTGGGAATCCATGACCGCGGATGAATACGCGGCTGTAGAGAAAGACGGGGGCGATGATCTGAGAAAGATCGACGGTGTGTGGTGGCGCCGGATTCGTCCCTGGTTCTACCGGCCGCTGCTGCCCTGGCGGCTTCTTTCGCCTGAACAGGTACCCCATAGGGGGGGATGTTTTCAGTATGCCGCGAAACCGGGCGAGGTCTCGAATTCCTATTTCAACCTGATGATCTATGAAAACAGCCGGGACTATACGATGGAAAACCTGTCCAAACACACGCGGCACAATCTCAGGGCGGCGCTGAAAAATGAGGTCGCCATACGCCGGATCACCGATGCCGGGGAGTTTCTGAACAAGGCCTATCCCCTGTATCTGGACTTCGTCGACCGCACGGGGTACGCTTTTCGAAGCGACCGCGTGCGGCGGCATGGGTTTGAAGCATGGACCCGTTCTCTTTTTGCCAATCCCGGGGTCATGGTGACCGGAGCTTATGAAGGCGAGGAACCGGTGGCCGTGTATGTCAGTCTGCTCGTGGAGGATGTGCTGGTGCTGAAAACCGCCATCAATTCCAAAAGGGGGCTGGAGCTGAGGACACCGGAGCTTGAAATGCATTTTTACCGCGAAAAGGCCGCCGCTCATTCGGGAATCCGTTTCATTTACGACGCTTTCTTTATTCCTCAAATGGGGATCAATACTTTTAAGATCCGCCGGGGGGCCTGCGTGACGGCTTTGCCCGCACAGGTCAGGGGGCTCACGGGTCTGTTCGCGCTGATTCGGCGTTTTCATCCGTCTCTGTACCGGAAGCTGCACGGGTGGAGTGAAGAAGAACTGGAAAAGGTTGTCGGCAAACTGGCCTGCCGGCTTGAAAAGTCCGGGAACGCGGTCATGTTCCCGGGGGAAAACAAAGGTATATAAAAACAACATCAAGGAGGTCGAGTACAGACCATGCTGACACCCGATCGATTCACAATGAAGGCTCAGCAGGTGCTGCAGCGGGCCCGGCAGTCAGCCGGTGAGAAAAACCATCCACAGATGGAACCGGAGCATCTGCTCGACGGGCTGCTTCAGGATAGAGAAGGATTGATGCGTTCGATTCTGAAGAAGCTGGAAATTTCGGCCGAGGCCCTGATCAACGATACGAACAGGGCCATGGAGAAATTTCCGCGGGTCACCGGGGGAGTCGGGGAGATATCCCTTTCCCGTGAAGGCGGGCAGGTTCTGGAAGCGGCCTGGAAAGAGGCGCAAAGCCTGAAGGATGAGTATATCAGTGTCGAACATATCCTGATGGCTCTGGCCCGTTCCAAAGGCGGCGCGGGAGATCTGTTGCGGTCGGCCGGTCTGAATCACGATTCCATTCTTCAGGTTCTTCAGGAGCTGAGAGGCGGGCAGCGCGTCACCGATCCCAATCCCGAGGATAAATACCAGGCCCTGAAGCGGTACGGACGAGACCTGACGGCTCTGGCCGTTCAGCAGAAACTCGATCCGGTGATCGGCCGGGATGAAGAGATACGCCGGGTTCTGCAGGTCCTTTCGCGCAGGACCAAGAACAATCCGGTTCTTATCGGAGAAGCGGGCGTGGGGAAAACCGCGATCGCCGAGGGAATCGCCCATCGGATCGCGGAAGGCGATGTGCCGGAGAATCTCAAGTCCAAACAGATTGTGGCCCTGGACATGGGAGCGCTGATCGCGGGAGCCAAATACAGGGGCGAGTTTGAAGACCGGCTCAAGGCCGTGCTCAAGGAGATAGAGGAGTCCGGCGGCCGGGTCATTCTGTTTATCGACGAGCTGCACACTCTGGTGGGCGCCGGAGCCGCCGAAGGGGCGGTGGACGCGTCCAACATGCTGAAGCCGGCCCTGGCCCGGGGAGAGCTGCGCTGCGTGGGGGCCACCACTCTGGATGAATACCGCAAACACATCGAAAAGGACAAGGCCCTTGAGCGTCGGTTTCAGCCGGTGGTTGTGGGCGAGCCGAATGTAGAAGAGACCATCTCCATTCTGCGCGGTCTCAAGGAACGGTATGAAGTCCATCACGGAGTCAGAATCCAGGACAAGGCCCTGGTGGCCGCGGCCACGCTGTCGCACCGGTATATCACCGACCGTTTCCTTCCTGACAAGGCCATCGACCTGGTGGACGAGGCCGCTTCCAAGCTGCGCATTGAAATCGATTCCATGCCCCGGGAGCTGGATGAAGTGGAACGGCGCATTCGGCAGCTGGAGATTGAACGCGAGGCCATGAAAAAGGAAAAGGATGAAGCTTCCAGAAAGAGGCTCGATAAAATCAAATCCGAACTGGCCGATCTTCAGGAAGAGGCCCGAAGTCTGCGCGCCCATTGGCAAATGGAAAAGGAGACGATCGGGCAAATCCGGGATCTGAAAGAAAAGATCGAAAACACCAAGGCCGATGCCGCCCGGGCCGAAAGGGACGGCAACCTGTCCAGAGCCGCCGAGATGAAATACGGAACGCTTCCCGAGCTCGAAAAACAGCTGGAAAAGGCGAACGCCAAACTTCGCGGGATTCAGAAAGAGCGGCAGATGCTGAAGGAGGAAGTGGAAGAGGAAGACGTGGCGGAAATCGTGGCTCGATGGACCGGCATCCCGGTTTCGAGAATGATGGAGGGCGAGCGGGAGAAACTGCTTCGCATGGAAGAGCGAATCCACAGGCGGCTGGTGGGGCAGGATCAGGCCGTCGAAGCCGTGGCAAACGCCGTGAGACGGAGCCGCGCGGGCCTGCAGGAGGAAGCCCGTCCCATCGGATCGTTTATCTTTTTAGGCACAACCGGTGTGGGCAAGACGGAACTGGCCCGTTCTCTGGCCGAGTTTCTGTTCGATGACGAGCACGCCATGATCCGTATCGACATGTCTGAATACATGGAACGCCATTCCGTGTCGAGGCTTATCGGGGCTCCGCCCGGGTATGTCGGATATGAAGAGGGGGGGCAGCTGACCGAAGCGGTGCGGAGGCGGCCCTATTCGGTGGTGCTGCTGGATGAAATCGAAAAGGCGCATCCGGAAGTGTTCAACATTCTGCTGCAGATACTGGACGACGGCCGGCTCACGGACAATCAGGGCAGGACGGTCAACTTTAAAAACACCATCATCATCATGACCTCCAATATCGGCGCTCCGGCCATTATGGAACGTTCCGCGGCTCTGGAAGACGCCAATGAAGAGAGGATCTATCAGGATATCAAGGGAGAGGTTGAGAGGGAACTCAAGCAGTCTCTGCGGCCCGAACTGCTGAACCGGATCGATGAGGTTGTGGTATTCCGGCCACTGAACAGAGAGGCGCTTCGCGGCATTGTGGACCTTCAGTTCGAGCGAATTCAAAGGCTGGCCGCCGATCAGGGCCTTCATCTGGAACTGGACGATTCGGCCCGGGAATTTCTGGCGGAGCAGGGATATGACCCCGCTTTCGGAGCGCGGCCTCTGAAGCGGACGATGCAGCGGTTTCTCACCGACCCCCTGGCCAAGCAGATGCTGGCCGGAGAGTTCAGGCCGGGTGATCGAATCGTGGCGGCGGCCGGAGAAAAAGGGCTTGATTTTAAACGATGAAAAAATTACATTTACAATTTAATGTCGGATACCTTTTTCATAACCGGAGGATTTTCATGAAACGGTTCCCTGTCGCCTGTCTGGCCCTTTTGACTCTGGTTCATTGCCGCCGCGTGTCGGATTCTTCGCTGATGGAACGAGCCCGCGAGTTTGAATCCCGGGAGAAATACACCGAAGCGGCCGCCCTGTTCGAGAAGGTTGTTCATGATTATCCCGAAAGCGGCCTGGCGCCCGAGGCGCTGTATCTGGCGAGTATGATCTATTCGGGCCGGCTGGAAGAACACCGAAGAGCCGTCACCCTGCTGGAGCGGGCGATCAGCCGTTATCCTTCGGATCCGGGATCGGCCCGATGCCGGTTTATGATCGGTTTTATTCTGTCGAACAGCCTTTCCGATACTCTGAAGGCCCGTCAGGCCTATGAAGCCTTTCTGAAGGATTATCCGGATCACGATCTCGCGCCTTCGGTTCACTGGGAGCTGAAGTATCTGGGTAAAGACATCAATGAAATTCCGGAGCTTCGGCATCTGGAATCCCCCGACTCATCGGACGGCTGATAAGACCGCGACATCCGTGCCCGACGCTCCGGACCCCGGAACTTTTTCACAGCACACACGTTTATGGGTATTATGAATCTTGCAGTCAGACAATACGCGGCCGCTTTCCTGCTGATTGGACTCGTGATTTCAGCCGCGTCAGGGTTTGGATCCTTCCAATACGAGGTGACGCTGTCGACGCGGGTCGATCCACGACAGGTGCCTCTGAACCGCTCCTGTCAATATACCATCGAAGTGTCATGGGAAGGCGATACGGACGAGGTGGAGATCGGGCCGGTGGAAGAGCCGGCCATGACGAATCTCGAGATAATCGGAAAATCCGCTTCTCATCGAATCATAGAGACCAAAACGGGAAGACGGGTGTTCAAAACCATCGAATACACGCTGATGCCCGTTTCGCCGGGCATGGCCCATATCGAACCCGCGGAACTGCCCTATACGGAGAAATCCACGGGAAAAGTTCTCACCGTCAGAACAGACAGGATTGCGGTGGAGGTCATAAAACCCGTTCACGAACCGGAAAGGTCTTTGAAACGGTGGATATTTCCCGGAATTTCGGTTCTTTTCGTCGGAGGGGTCCTGTTTCTCTGGTTCAGAAAACCGTCCAGGAAGAAAAGAACCGCCGAAGAACCGCGTCTTCTGGAGGAGATATTTCTTGATGAGTTGAAACAGAACATCCGGTTGAAGGATCCTGATCGAAACGAATCCTTCACGCGCCTTTCCAGGCTGTTTCGGCTCTATCTTTCCAAGAAGTATCGGATCTCCACGCTTGAGTCGACTTCGGAAGCTCTGATTGCTTCGCTGAAGGAACAGGGAGCGGATGATGAGATGGTGAATCGATGTCGACATGTTCTCACTATGGCTGACAGGTTCAAATTCTCGGGGAGACAGGCCTCTCGGGCTGAGCTGGAAGAAACCTATACCCTCGTGGAGACGATGTTTGCATCTATTCTTGGGCAGGCCAGAACAGCGGTAAGAGAGCGGGAACAAAGCGAGAAAAAGACCAAACAAGCAAAACAACCGGCGTAGACCGGCCGGTCTGCCGAACCTTCAATCCCGTTTTTATCAACTTTCAGCCGGTCTCATTCGTCAATAAAAAAGGCCGGGTTACGTCCGGAGTGAAGCAGCCCCTTTTCTTTGCCCTGTCACGGGAGAGACGGCATCAAACACACCGGTTTCCGGTGTTTAATGGATCGAATCAGGAGGAGTGATGGATAAGAATATCGAAGCCATTCATGAGCAGATTCAAAAAGAGAGCGCGTTTGTCGATACTTTGACCACGGAAATCGCCAGGGTCATTGTCGGACAGACCTATATGGTGGAACGACTGCTCATCGGACTTCTGGCCAACGGTCATGTGCTGCTGGAAGGGGTGCCCGGTCTCGCCAAAACCCTGACCGTCAGAACCCTGTCTGCGGCGATTCACACCAAATTTCAGCGTATTCAGTTTACTCCGGATATGCTTCCGGCCGATCTGATCGGGACGCTGATCTATGATCAGAAAAGCGGAAAATTTCAGACCAAGAAAGGCCCCGTGTTTTCCAACATCGTGCTTGCCGATGAAATCAACCGGTCTCCGGCCAAGGTTCAGTCCGCTCTGCTGGAAGCCATGCAGGAACGGACCGTGACCATCGGAGAGAACACGTTCGCCCTGGATGATCCGTTTCTGGTTCTGGCCACGCAAAATCCCATCGAGCAGGAGGGAACCTATCCGCTGCCCGAAGCCCAGGTCGACCGGTTTATGATGAAGCTATCCGTGGAGTATCCTTCCAGGGAAGAGGAGCTTGCCATCATGCGGCGCATGGCCGGTGGTCCGGAACCCGAAGCCCTTCCGGTTGTCAAGCCCGGGTCTATCATTCGGGCCAGGCAGGTGGCGGAATCGATCTACATGGATCCCAAGATCGAACAGTACATCGTGGATATCGTTTTCGCCACCCGTGATCCGGAAGCGTTCGGTCTGGTTGAACTAAAACCCCTGATCGCTTTCGGGGCCTCGCCGCGGGCCTCGATCTATCTGGTCAAGGCGGCCCGGGCGCACGCTTTTCTGCGGCACCGGGGTTATGTCACTCCGGAGGATATTCGGGCCGTGGGAATGGACGTGCTCAGGCATCGCGTGATCGTCACGTATGAAGCCGAAGCCGAAGAGGTCACGGCGGAAGATGTGGTTCGAAAAGTTCTGAACAAGATCGAAGTCCCGTAAGCCCCGGTTTCTCATCCGGGTCCGGGATCCGGGATTACCAGAAATATGATACCCAGGGAAATACTGAAAAAGGTCCACCGGCTGGAGATCACCACCCGCGGACTCGTGAACGATGTCTTTTCCGGCGAATACCATTCGGTGTTCAAGGGCCGGGGCATGGAGTTCTCGGAAGTGCGGGAGTATCAGGTGGGTGACGACATTCGAACCATCGACTGGAATGTCACGGCCCGTTACGGAAAACCGTTTGTCAAGGTGTTTGAAGAAGAGCGGGAACTCACGGTCATACTGATGGTGGACGCCAGTTCGTCGGGTGAATTCGGATCGTTTGATCGTATGAAGGGTGAGATCGGAGTCGAAATCTGCGCCCTGCTGGCGTTTTCGGCCATCAAGAACAACGACAAGGTGGGCTTGATCATCTTCACGGACCAGGTCGAGAAATACATTCCGCCGCGCAAGGGAAAGAGCCATGTGCTGAGAGTGCTCCGTGAGCTGCTCTATTTCAAGCCCGAAGACAGGATGACCGATGTCGGCGGCGCACTGGAATTTCTGAATCGAGTGGCGCGCCGCCGTAGTGTGGTCTTTCTGGTGTCCGATTTCCTGTCGAAGGATTTTGAGCGTCCTCTGCGAATCGCCAACAAGAAGCACGATCTGGTGGCTGTTCATCTCGTGGATCCCCGGGAAACCGAGCTGCCCGATGTGGGGTATCTGGAGCTTGAGGACGCTGAAACCGGAGAGAGGATTCTTGTAGACACGTCGGATTCGCATTTGCGCCGCCTGTACGCCGAAACGAGCGCCGAGATCATGACGCGGCGGGACAGGCTGTTCAAATCAATGAATGTGGATT
>DSAB01000131.1 GCA_011388275.1 bacterium
AAAGCGATCTCAATCACCTCGTGGAAGAAGCCGGTTCACGCAATTTTCTGCCTTTCTTTGTGGTGATACTGATGATCATCGCCCTGATCATCATCGCCATCTCGTCCAAACCGGCCACAAAGGAATCCTCTGCGCAGGCACTGCCGTTCCTGACCGTTCTGGCTGTGGGCGCGTTTATCTGGTTTATTCCGGGTCTCAACCTGCTCGGAAGAATCATCGCCTCGGTGATTTATATCACGGTTACCTCTCTTTTCCTCATCGACAAGTCGGAACCGGCTAAATTCGCCGATCACGCGAAGTTCCTTCTCATGATCTTTTTATATTCCGGTTTCTGGGTTTTGTATTTTCAGATGTTCGACTCCGTACTCTGGTATGTTCAGGCTTATGTGGACGCTTCATCGCTCAACCAGGCGGTCAACGGATTTCTCGGGAAGCTGGGCATTGAAAGCCGCTGGTTCTTTGATGTAGAACATGTGACCGTTATCAATGCCGGAACC
Source organism: bacterium (assembly GCA_011388275.1). Lineage (GTDB taxonomy): Bacteria > Zhuqueibacterota > QNDG01 > QNDG01 > DSAB01 > DSAB01. Next base: position 498 of record DSAB01000131.1, read on the forward strand.
ATCATTCTGCTTCAGCTTCTCATCTCCTCCATCGTCCGGAAAACCAAAGCCCTGCCCACCATGATGTTCGGTATCGGCCTGGGCACTCTGGGCATGGCGATTCTGGCGGTCAATACCAATATTTGGGTGTTTATAGCCGGGATTTCGATCTTTTCCATCGGCGAAATGACCGCCCATCCCAAATTCATCAGCTATATTGGCCTGGTCGCACCTTCGGACAGAAAAGCCATGTATATGGGATATCTGTTTCTGTATGGCGTTTTCGGCAGCTCTATCGGCAGTATTGTGGGCGCCAGACTCTACGTCCATTTTGTCGATTACCTGAATCAGCCCAGAACCCTGTGGCTGGTGTTCAGCAGTATCGGATTATTCACCATCATTGCCCTGGCTCTGTACAACCGTTTCCTGAAACCCGACGACCACAAAGCCTGACAAGCCGGGAACACCACATGAAAAAAAGGCCTGCAAAGGCCTTTTTTTATTTAGCCTGGATTCAAGGCTGCTCTGCTACGCAGAGCGGTCAAGGCTGCTCTGCTACGCAGAGCGGTCCGGCTGGAGTTTATTCACGTGTAAGCGGGACGGGAATGACGAGTTGGGGGGTGTCATTTCCGAAACAACCGTTCACGGTCTACTCATATCTCAGCGCCTCCACAGGATCGATACCGGCGGCCTTGCGCGCGGGGAATAAACCGGCCAAAAGTCCGATCAGGGTGAGCACCGAAACCGTTATAAAAACAACCGCAAACGATAAAATCGGACGGCCCAGAAACTGCATGGCTCCGTCACCTGCGGGAATGGTCCATATCAGTTTGATCAGACCCCAGGCCAAAAGCAAGCCGGTGCCTCCGCCGATGACGGCGATCAGAAGCGATTCGAAGATAAACTGAAAAATAATATGGCGCCTTTTGGCTCCGACCGCTCTTTTAATACCGATCTCGTGAGTACGTTCCTTAACCACGACGAACATAATATTGGCGACACCCACTCCGGCGATAATCAGGGTCATGGCCCCGATGACAGCGAGAAAAACATTGATCCCGGTGAATACTTTAGCACCGATCTTCTCATCCTCAATAAAATCCCAAACCGGCATGGCCAGTTCATCGGCCGGATCGAATTGGTATTTACGGCCGAGTATGCGACGAATTTCAGAGATGATCAGACGGTTGTCCAGACTGTAGCGAGGTTTGACGAGCATCTCATTCAGATTACGGTTTCCGTAAATGCTCTGAAAAGTCGTAAAAGGAATGATGGCACGGCGGTCATCCGGCCCGTTGTTCATGGATGTCTGCATTTTTTTAGGCATGATGCCGATCACGGTAAACGGGTTGCCGTCCACGGTCACAATCTGACCGACCGGATCCTGACCGCCGAATAATTCCGAGGCAATGACCTGCCCCAGAAACAAAACCCTTCTTTTTTCCATGACATCCCGATCATTGATAAACCGCCCCCCGGCGTCCGGAAACATCCTCCGCATAAACTCGAATTCGGGAAATACTCCCTCCATGAACGTGGAAACGGTTACTCCGTCGCGGCGAAGCCGGGTCTGACGTCCCAGAACTCCGATGGCCGATTCGACCTCGGGAATGCTGTTTTGAATGATGCCGGCATCATCCAGACGCATTCGAATGCTCCTGCCCACGGGCAGACCCTGATATTTTTGAGTCGTCTGTCCGCCGTATACGCGAATAATCCGGTTACCGGCGTTCAAAAGGCTTTCACGCATCCTGAAGGACAGGCCCTCGCCAAATGCCATAAGGAGGATCACCGCAAGCGTTCCCCAGGTAATAGCGATCGTCGTGAGAAAAGCCCGGGTTTTCTGCTTACGAATGTCTTCAAGAAACTCACGCAGCAGCATAAAAAATTGCATGGCTGAAATCCTCTTTACCGGCCGGTCCGGAGACGATGATCAGTATCTGAGACACTCGACTACTTCGAGTCTTGAGGCCTTGCGCGCGGGAAAGAACCCGGCCAGGAATCCAATCAGAGACAGGATCGCCACCGTGATCAGCGCCACGGGCAGATTCAAAACCGGATGGCCCACGGTATCCTCGATAGGCAGAAGCGACAGAAGCCGGATGATCACCAGGGCCAGTGCGAAACCGATGACAGCTCCCATGCCGATGATGAAAAAAGCTTCCAGGATAAATTGACCCAGGATATGCCTTCGTTTGGCACCGATCGATCGTTTGATGCCGATTTCCCGGGTCCTCTCCTGAACACCGACATACATGATATTCGCCAGCCCGATACCACCCACCACCAGAGTAATACATCCGATAATCCCCAGAAAGATATTCATCCCCAAGGAAAAATAGAAAATAAACCGATCCATCTCGGTGGTATCCCAGACATGCAGGGTTTCTCTGTCATCGGGATCGAACCGGTATTTCCTGGCCAGCACCGAATAAACCCGCGTCTGCACCTGTTTCCCGATCCGGGGATCGCTGATCTGATACACGAAATTGCTGACCGGCTGATCACCGAACAGAGAAGTAAACGTGGTCGCGGGAATAAATGCGCGATCTTTGTCCCGCTGATTATAGGACGAATTCTGGGTTTTGGGAATGAGAACGCCGATAACCAGAAAAGGCGTTTCACCGATAAAGACATACCGCCCGACAGCCGGGTCGTCTTTGCCGAACAGGAAATCCTTCAAATCGTTTCCAAGAAAAACAACACGACGTTTCATCGCGAGATCTTTTTCATTAATAAAGCGCCCTCCGGGCTGAGGCCATACATGGCGCATAGGACCGTATTCAGGAACAATGCCCGTTATATTGGGAGAATTGATCTTATCCTTGACTCTGACCGGAGTATTCCAGCGGCTGTACTCGGGGCTGCACGCATTGATTTGCCATATTTCCTGCTTCAGCAGGACCATGTCTTCCGCTTTAAGTCGTATCCATCGGTCTCGCCCGTATCCTTCAAAGGGAATACTTGTCCTTCCCGGCCAGCAGATGGCGATCCCCTCTCCCAGACCGTGCATATTGCGGCTCATTGCTCTTTGCACACCCACACCGAATGCCAGGAGAAGGATGACGGTCATGGTTCCCCAGACGAGACCGAAAAGCGTCATGGCCGTGCGGGATCGATACTGCCGAATAATATGAAGCACTTCACGGATGTTTTCCAGCATCCTGTCCATGAATACGGCCTCTAGAGTATTTCCTGAACTTCCTTTTCCAGCACTTCCTGTCCCTGTTCCAGACCGGAAATGATTTCGATGTGAATCGCGTCACTCAGTCCGGTCTCAACATGGATTTCGACCGATCCGTTCTCGAGTGCCGGAAGCATGACAAAGGCGGAATCATTTCGAAACGTAATGACCCTCTCGGGAATTGTTAAAACACCGCTCTTTCTCTCGATGATGATGTGCGCGTTGGCCGAATAACCGGCCCTGAGCACGGCATTCCCCATCTCGTCGATGATTATTTCCACGGGAAACACGGTTGTGTTGTCTCTTTTCCGTGCCTTCAGAGATATCAGACTGACATGGCCGTCAACCGCCGCACCGGGAAGCGCCCCGATCTGAAGTTCGGCTTTCATCCCTTCCCGAATGCGTCCGACATCGATTTCATCGACTGTTCCCTTGAAGATGAGCTGTTTCATATCGGCTATCTTCATCAGCTCGGTACCCGCCTGATAGGACGTCAGGGGAACCACAGGGTCGCCCACATTGACCGCTTTCTCGAGTATGAAGCCCGTAATGGGTGATTTGATTACGGTTTCGATATTCTGACCGGCCAGCTCGACCCGGCCCTTTTCCAGAAGATCCAGCTGTTCTTCGGCGATCTGAAGATGGAGCGCCGCTTCATCATGAATACGCCGAAGCTGTTCGTATTCATATTCCGAAATCAGCCCTTTTTGAAGCAGCTCATCATTTCGGATCAGCTCCTTTTTCAGAGTGTTTAGGGCAATGCGCCTCATCTCGACATTTCGTTTCGCCTCGATCCGCTCCAGAGGCGTGGGATCCGGTTTGACTTCCAGCAGAGGCGCACCCTGCTCGATAAAATCGCCTACATCGGCGAAGAGTTTCCCCACAACACCGGATATCTTGGACTTCACGGCAATTTCGTTGAGAGGTTCGATCGACCCCACGGCAAGCGCCTTGTCCTCGATGTCCCGTATTTCGGCCGTCACACGACGCCTCTGCGGGGGAGTCTTTTTCCCCGAGAGAATCGCTGTCAGAATGATCAAGACCAAAGCCGAAAGGATTCCCAAAACAATCAGCCGCCTGGTTCTTCTTTTCATAAATGCCGTCCTCCTCCGCATCCATCGATCATATTGTCGATGGTCCCGGCTTCATTCACACATCTGTTGATTGATTCCTATTTCAATACGAAAAATGGAGGTATAAAGTTACATGGACAAATGGACAGCACGATAAGAGGAAAGAACCGGTAAAACGGTCAAGGCGGCCTGATGTCAGACCGCCCTGTTATAGAAAGAGGAACAGGTTACCGGATTTCATTTTGAAATCCGGTAACAACTTACAGAATCAAACGGGCCTGAATTGTCATGAACTGAGCCGTCGATTCATTGGAATAATTGGGAAAAATATGATACGTTAAACCGAGTTCAACAGAAAAATAGGGAGGTGCTCCAAACAGAAATCCCACTCCAGTGACAAAACCGAGAGTAAGCTTCAAATTACTGGCGGTTTGAGGGTAGATGATATCATAACCGGCCTCAACGATAAATCCGCCGTCGAAATAACGCCTTCCAACCATATGTAAATTCCACATAGTCCATGCATTTTGTTTCCCCGCATATAAAAAACGGGTTGTCACATCCATGCCAGGCCGGAACCGGTAACCGAAAACGCCTCCATAGAGGATGCCTGTCTCCATGTCCTGACCACCTCCCGTTTCCATCCCTTTCAATGGAACCAGTGCTCCTGCAATGGGCCCCACATAGAGAACAGGCAAGGGTTTCGTACCTGTAATTGTCTTCTGAGGCTCAGTTTTTACTCGAGGCGGAGTTGTCGGAGTGATGGACTCCGTTCCATCCATGGATTCCAAACGATCTCCGTTGACCAGATTGATTTGTGGAGCGATTTCAATCACTTCGATACGGGAAATAGCGGGACGAACTGTGGTCACCTGAACATAGGTCACTTCTCTCCACACACCATTGATGTAGCGTTTCACCGCGTACATATCTCCCACACGAATTCCGTGATTCGATCCCGCGCCTATGACTGCGACCATTCCGGTGCTTTTCAGTACGGTCATATTCTGTGCGGCCAAAGGCCGGATTCCTGACAGACCAAACAAAACCGTCCACAAAAGACAGCATCTTTTGACAGCCGTCCAGCTTATCCTGTTGGGAAACATAGGTTGCCCTCCATCGGGATTGATAAAATAGGTTGACTTCTTCGATAACTTAAGCAAATACTGTACCATATAATGACAATTTTTTTTCAATTTGTCAAGCTATTTTTCATTATTGCCATTCGAGACGTGTTTAGGGTTGCAAAATCCGGCTTTGTTTTTTATATTACCAAATCTCTTCAACACCTATACACGCCTTGGAAATATTTATCGATAAACACTCACCGTCTCAGGGAGGTTTCCATGAAACGATCAATGCCTATACTGCTGCTCCTGCTGCTGGCTTTATTGGGAAACGGCAAAGCCCAGCTGCGTGAAGACGGCCGTCCGACACCAGGCAAGACTCGCCTGGAATGGTTTGAAACCCACCGGAAAATGTCCGGAACCATCCAGTTAAAATCCATGAGGCATCAGTTTATTTTAAAAAGTCTGAGATGGAAAGGCATTGGACCTCAATGGATGAGCGGGCGTATTGTTGATGTCGACGCGCCCCTTGACGAACCCTTTACTCTGTTTGCGGCCTCCGCCTCGGGAGGCCTTTGGAAGACGACCAATGAAGGGACCACCTGGACCCCGGTTTTCGACGATCAGCCGTCGACCACCATGGCCGATATCGCAATCTCTCTGTCCGATCCGCGGATCATCTGGGCGGGAACCGGAGAAAACAACAGTTCACGCAGCACCTACGCTGGCGTGGGTGTGTTTAAATCCACCGACGGCGGAAACACCTGGCAGCACATGGGTCTGGAAGACACGCATCATATCGGCCGAATCGTCATCCACCCTGTTAATCCGGATATTGTGTATGTGGCATCCATCGGATCCCTCTACTCCTACAACCGTCACAGGGGGGTCTACAAGACCACAAACGGAGGGAAGACCTGGGAGGAGGTTCTTTTTATCGATGAAAAAACCGGCATTATCGATCTGGCCATGGACCCCGCGGATCCCTCCATTCTCTACGCCGCGGCCTGGGAACGGCTGCGCAAAGCCTGGGAGATGTTTGAGTATGGACCCGGCAGCGGAATCTATAAAACCGAGGACGGCGGCAAAACCTGGAAACAGCTCACCCGTGGATTTCCGAACAAGGGCCTGGAAGGAAGAATCGGTTTGGCGGTTTGTGATTCCCGGCCCGAGACCATTTATGCGAGCCTGGACAATCACGACATCTATCGAAAAGCGAAGGCCGGGGAGACCGATGCCTATGGTTTCGCCGCCAGAAACATCATTCATGGAATCGAAGTCTACCGGTCCGATGACCGTGGAGATTCGTGGATTAAAGTCAATCAGGATCATCTGGGAAACGTATACAATACCTACGGTTATTATTTCGGTCAGATCCGGGTGAATCCACAAAACGCGGAACAGGTGTGGATTCTGGGTGTGCCCTGTATGGTGTCCACGGACGGAGGCCGCACGTTCAATCGCGTGCCGGACGAGGGCATGCACGGTGATTATCAGGCCATGTGGATAGACCCGCGCAATACACGAAGAATTGTCATGGGCAACGACGGAGGCCTGAACATCAGCTATGACGGCGGGCTGACATGGAAAGACATCATCAACCTGCCCGTGGTGCAATTTTATAATGTCAGCGTGGATATGGCCGAACCATTCAACGTGTATGGAAGCGCCCAGGATCATGGATGCATCATGGGGCCGTCAACTCATAACCCGGTGAATGACAATCCGTATCAATGGAAGTTCATTCCCGGCGGAGAAGCCAGTTATCTGGAGATTGACCCCACGGATCCCGACATTCTCTACAGCGAAAACTACTACGGCAGTCTGATACGAAGCCATCTGGGTACGGGTGAAACCGTGCGAATCAAACCGAAAGCGGACCAGGGAGAAGACCCGCTGCGATGCACCTGGCTGACCCCGTTTATTCTGTCGGCCCATGACCCGCAGACTCTCTATTTCGGTTCCCAGTATCTGCACAAATCCACGGACCGGGGAGAACACTGGAAGACCGTGTCACCCGATTTGACGGACAACGATACACGCCGCCGGGGAGACGTGCCCTACGGCGCATTGACCACGATCTCCGAATCTCCGCTGCGGCCCGGCCTGATCTGGACGGGATCAGACGACGGCAACGTTCATGTCACCACGGACGATGGAAAAACCTGGAACCGGATCGGTGGATTGAAGAAAATCTGGGTATCCCGCGTGGAAGCATCCCGGTCGGATCCATCAACCGTTTACGTGTCTCTGAACGGTTACCGGGAGGACGACTTTCACGTCTACCTGTACAAAGTGACCGATTATGGAAAAACAGTGAAATTGCTGACCGGGATTCCGGGCGGTCCGGTCAATGTCGTGAGGCAGGATCCTGTCAATCCGTCCATTCTTTATGTGGGCACGGACATGGGGGTTTATGTTTCATTCGACGAGGGGGAATCCTGGAATGTTTTGGGCAAAGGGCTGCCTGTCACATTCATTCATGACCTGGTGATTCATCCGCGTGACGGAATTTTGGTAACCGCTACACACGGCAGGGGTTTCTATACACTCGATGTTTCATCGATTCAGAAATTTAATTTCTGACTGCAAGCAGGCTGTCCAGAAAGCCGAACCGTGATTGAGTACTTTTTGGACAGCCTGTCTATTTCAACGGGTTTTCTGCGGAAGTTCATCCATCCATTTGAATGCTCTTTCGAACACGCTCTTTCCGACGTGATACACAAGCCCCTCATACTGTACGAGCATCATACGACTCTCATCCTCATTAACCCGTCCGAACAGGACATTTTCCTGGGGCGCCTCAGGCCGCTTGTAAACCAGGTAATGCGAAGGACGGTCAAATCCGTATTGTGAGCTCTTCTCCATATCGGTCAGGCCGCCCCCGATGCGGTCTGCTACTTTCAGGGCACGGATTTGTGTGACATCCCGAAGGAAATCCTCTACCGCTTTCTGGTCCAGAGAAATTTCCCTGGAACCCTGCATCAGAACCCACTCTGAATCTTTTCGGGTTTCTCCGGTGGAATCGTCGACAACCACCTCTGTCTCCACCTTTTTGATAACCATCTCTTTTCGATTGACTACCATGCCGATCCATTCAAGGGTATCCGCTTTCTGATCCACGGCCTGCAGACTCACAAATGAACTGTGATTGAAACGCGAAAGCGTGTCGAGTCCGCCGTACACTCCCAAACTGGACAGAATATTCCTGTCCACCGCATAGACCTTGTCCTTTCCCTCAAATCGGACAAAACCACTGTTCGGATCCTCGGAAGACTTCCCGACAATTAAATTCGCCAGGGTTTTATCCCCTTCGCCTTTCAGAAGCAGCTGAACGCCCTGATGATCGGTGATCCCGTAGGTTTCCAGATGCCTTGAATCGGAAGAGCGCACATTCCCGGTCATTTCGATCAGATTGTTCAATAACTGGTCGACGCGGCTTTTTTGGGCCCGTGCGCCGTGATGAGTCATAATCCGCCAATGGCCGTCTTGATCCTTCCTGAATACCATTTGCGCCGGCTCTCCAGAAGTCTGTTTGTAGACTTCAATGGTTCTCACATCGTCCTGGACAAAACCGATGAGCAGGGTCTGAACCAGTTCATCCACGTTCACTCCCCGCTGCCTGGGTTTTGTGACAAAAAACAGGATGAGCAAAAACACAAAAACACCGGCAAATATTTTCAAATGCTTCTCTTTCATTCTTGGCCCCTCATAATAATAATCAGTCCTGTCGTTCTTCTTACTGTTTTTTTCGACGCATGTTCAGCCAAAGACCGAACCCCGCAAACAAAATGGGCGTAAACCAGACCGCGAAAGCCTTGGAAAAGGTTTTTCCCGCGCTGCTGATCTCTCTGATCTTTCGGGAGGAGATGTTCTTGGACCGTATGTGAATCAGATCTTCTCCCAGTGTCAGAACATCCACGCTGTTCAACAGCAGCGCCTTATGGCTGGCAACGGATTGAAGCACATCATTTTTAAACAAATTAGTGCAGCCGGTCACGATCATTCGATTCATTTGAGATTCGCCTGTCAACTCGGAGAGCCCTGAAGCATTCATGGTCAAAGATTCCTCATCGGCTCCGGGCATTGGTTCCCAGGGCGGAATCGAATCGGTAAAGGTCGCTTTGAATCGCCCCTCGATGTATACGGCCAGAGGCTGTTTGCCCAATCGGTCTCTGGGATCGGCCGGACTGGTATCCACCGGGCCGTATCCATAACTTTGTCTGACCCAGCTCTCGCTGCTGGATGTAAAGAGTGTCTGGACTTTCAATTCATTCTCCCTGATCAGATCGTGATGGACCATCAGCCGGCCTCCGTACATATAAAAGAGCTCACTGATCTTGTTGGAAATAGACAGATCCGTGTTGATATTCTCGTTTTGAATTTTGATAATCACCGGTTTTGTAACCGGTTCCATTCGCTGCTGCCGAACCTGAAAAGCACCCATGCTTCGAGTCTGATAGACCGGTATCTGAATGTACGCCGAGCTTCGGTCCATGAACATGGCCTGATCGAATTCAAATCCCCAGTTCATTGTAATGCGGTTGATATTCAGTCTGGATGGCATTCCCCGCACATCGAAGTGTCCTGGTTCTCTGGACGGAGAGATCTGGTAATTGTAGGTCTGAGCGGCCAGGATGACACCCACGCCGCGATGAACCAGTTTATCGATCTCATACATCTGGCGCTCATTGAGAGGCTGATCCACCATAATCACCATGGTTTGAATACCATCGGGGATGGGATCTTCGCGGGTGATATTGGTTCGAATCACATCATATCCCGATTCCCTCAGCAGCTGCACGGCGAATTCATACATGTCCGGAGGAGTCTGTTGATAATACTGACGATACTGGGGAGGAATTTCCGGCTGTCCGGGATAAAAACCCACTTTCGGTCTTCGGTTGGAAACCAGTTTGAATATCCTGGACATGATTTCATATTCCAGGCTGCCGAAGGTTTCGGGCCGAACCTCTTCGATAACTTCTTCCTTTCTGTCCAGATAAGACAGCACCAGGGATGAGTAAACCCGTTTCACGGCGAATTCATCCCGGTCCGTACTCTGCACACCAAAAGGAATCACTCCCTTGTCGTACAGCCTTTCGGCAATCCGTTTGCGGGATAATCCGGCCTGTCCGGACTCTTGTTCAATACGTGCCGCTTCATAGGCCTCCCTCTCTTCCTCGGCCGACGGATCGAAGATCGTGTAGCTGAGTCTGCCTCTGGAAGCCAGTTTAAGCTCCTTCAATTTATCGATGACATCCCGTTCGAGATTTTTCCATTGCGTGGGCATTTTCTCCGATGAAGACACGTAATAGGTGATCTCGATCGGCGCCTCCAGATCGGCAAGAATTTTTCCCGCCGAGGGAGAGAGGCGGTACACCTTGTCCGCCGTCAGGTCGAATCGGCCGATATTGATATGGTCGAAGATGCTGTTGATCAGGATCACAATGCCCAGGAGAAGCAGCGACCCGATCACAAAAGTCTTGATGAACTGCCTGTTCATATCTTTCATGACTAGTATTTTCTCCTTTCCAGAAACTTGGCATTGAGATAAATAAACAAGGCGGTGAATGTCAGAAAAAAGACGATACTTTTCATATCGATGACACCGCGCTCGATATCGTTGAAATGACGGGTGACCCCGACATAGTTATACAGAAACTCTCCCAAACCCGGTATCCATCCATCGATGACCATGGGCACATACTGCCAGCCGATAAGAGTCAGAAATCCGCAAACAAGACTGGTAATGATCAGCGAGACAATCTGGTCCGAAAAAAAACTGGAAATAAAGATACCGACGGAAAGAAAATACGCACCCAGCAAAACAGCCCCGAAGTAACCGCCGAATATGGGTCCGAAATCCGGACGGCCCAGAAATAGCAGCAGAATGGGGATGCTCAATGTACCGGCCAATGCCACAAGGTAAAAAAGAAGGCTCGCCAGAAATTTGCCCAGCACGATCGACTCGGTTTTCATGGGCAGCGTGAGAAGAAGTTCGATTGTGCCGAGCTTCTTCTCTTCAGACCACAGCCGCATGGAGATGGCGGGAATGAAGATCAGCCCCAGGACAAGCGGAAGACTGGAGAAAAAAGAACGCATATCGGCATTGCCGAAAAAGAAGAAGTGAAACATATAGATACTGGCATTCAGGACAATGAAAATAATACTGAATACATACGCTATCGGCGAATAAAAATACGCCCGGAATTCCCGGTTGAAAATAATGGCAATGTCTTTCACCGGCCACCCCCTTTCTTTTTTTCCGAAGCACCGGAATCGGGTTTTCCGGAATCCGCTCGTGTCAGCCGGATAAAGCTGTCTTCCAAAGACAGTCTCTCGCGGTGGAATTCGACCACCTCCCAGCCTCTTTCCCGGATCAATTCATTGAGCTTTTTCACCATATCGATCTTTTCAGAATAATAGACATGCATTCCGCTGACTCCCCTGGGGGTATCTGAATCAGCGGCCGTTTCTCTGACTTCCTGAATGCCTTTGAGACCGTCCTGAAGCTCTTTTCTTGTTCCCCGAATCGCCAGGTAGATGGAATTTTTATCCGACACCTGATCAATCAGATCATCGAAACTCCCGTCTGCCACCAGTCTTCCCTGATTGACGACCAGGATCCGGTCTGCCACATTGGCCACTTCAGACAGAATATGGGTGCTGAGAATAATCGTCTTTTCGTGGGCCAGATTTCGTATCAACTGACGGATCCCGATGATTTGCAGGGGGTCGAGACCCGAGGTCGGTTCATCCAGAATCAGAACCTCCGGATCGTGTATGAGGGCCTGAGCCAGACAGGTTCGCTGCTTGAACCCCTTGGACAGAACGCTGATCTTCCGCTGAAGTACAGATTCAAGACCGCAGGCTTCGACCACCCAATTGAGCCGGGATTTGAGTTTTCCGTTCAGATGCCTGGCCTGTCCCATGAACTCCAGGTATTCCCGAACCAGCATGTCGTCATACAAAGGCACGGTTTCCGGCAAGTAGCCGATCATTCGACGGACGTCCAGCGGTCTTTCCAGAACATCCAGGCCGCCGACACGGGCCTTCCCCCGACTGGGCGCCGTATAGGTCGTGATGATCTTCATCGCGGTGGATTTTCCAGCGCCGTTGGGACCCAGAAAACCCACGATTTCGCCCTTCTGAATGCGGCATGTCACATCTTCGAGGGCCCTTGTCACTCCATAGTATTTGGATACATGTTCGAGTTCGACCATAGTGTCTTCCTTCGTGGTTATTGATACGCTTTCCCGACCATTGAAACATTTTGTCATTTATGGAATTTGCACGGCAAAATATAATAAAAAATGACTCCTGAATCAAGTCATTCGATTTTTTCACGGCGTTTGATTTAGAATATGAACGACCGAAAGGACGCCGGAGTTCCCGGCTTTCTTCAAACCGATATAAGCGCGTTGAACCAGGAGCTCAGATCCACATTGCCGCCGGATAAAAGGATTCCGCAGCGCCGCGTTTCCGGATTTTCAGCCGCAAGCAGTGCCGCCAGCGGAACCGCGGAAGAGGGTTCAACCACGATCTTCATCCGCTCGAATATCAGACGCATGGACTGAACAATGGCTTCCTCTTCAGCCAGCCAGACAGCATCCACATGATCGCGGATAATGGGAAACGTCAGAGAACCCAGAGAGGTTCTCAACCCGTCGGCGATGGTTTTCGGGTTCCCGGCGGGAATGAGACGTCCCGCTGCCTTGGAACGCCAGGCGTCATCGGCGTTTTTCGGTTCACAGCCGATCACACGCAGTTTCGGGTTCAATCCTTTCGCAGCCAAAACCGATCCGCTGAGAAGCCCCCCTCCTCCGACCGGCACCAGAACCATGTCGAGATCAGGAACATCTTCCAGCAGCTCCAAAACCGCGGTGCCCTGGCCCGCAATGATACGCAGATCGTTGTAGGGATGAACCAGTTCGGCCCCTGTCTTTTCCACAATCTGAAGGGCCGTTGTTTCACGCGATTCCAGAGTCGGTTCGCAGAATGTCACGGACCCGCCGTAGGCCTTCACCGCCGCAATCTTGACGGAAGGTGCATTGGAGGGCATGACAATATGCGCGGGAATGGAACGCAGCCGGGCAGCCAGGGATAGGGCGGCGGCATGATTGCCCGAAGAATGGGTTACGACTCCGCGCCCGGCCTTCCCGTCCGGTAGACTCAGAACGGTATTGCATGCCCCCCGAAATTTAAAGGCGCCGGCTTTTTGAAAATTCTCACACTTGAAAAAAAGATCCGCGCCCGCCATTTGATTCAGCGCCGCGCAGGTAAGAACCGGCGTTCGATGCGCGAATGGCCGTATCCTCTCGCCGGCTTTCCGAATGGCATGCAAATCCACGATCCGCATCTTACTCCTGTTCGGTCAGAAAAGCGACGGCGTCCATCTCCACCTGAAATCCATAATGCAGCGGGCAAACGGGCACCACGCTTCGGGCCGGGCGATGGTTTTCAAAAAAACGGCCGTAAACCGTGTTCACCCGGTCCCAGAGAGAGATATCTGAAACATATACCGTGATCTTCACAATCTGGCTTTTCGATCCTCCGGCCGCTTCGACAATGGACAGGATGTTTTGCAGAACCTGTCCGGTCTGCACATCCACATCTCCCCGCACCGGCCCTTTTACAGGATCAATGGGAAGCTGGCCCGATACAAATATCCATCCGTCATGAATCACGGCCTGTGAATAGTGCCCGCCTGGCGCGGGCGCCTGATCGGTATGAACGACACGCATTTTTCGTACTCATAAGTCTGTGTTGAGATGTTCAGTCGCCCCCCATAAACAGACTGATGGGACGCAGGGAATCGATATTGGAACAGATAATCTGTATGGACGCCGAAATCGGAACCGCCAGAACCATGCCCGCGGGTCCCCAGATGAACCCCCAGAAAATCAAGGAAAAAATTACAACCAGCGGACTCATGTGCAGACCGCTGCCCATTAATTTAGGTTCCACGACATTGCCCATGGTCATCTGGGTGGTCAGAAGCAGTATGGCAACCCAGAGAGCCGGGAAGATCGAACCGTGCTGGAAAATACACAAGAGGATGGGAGGAATCGTGGCCGCCGCGGATCCGATCTGTGGAATATAATTCAGCAGAAAGGTGAGAAGACCCCAAAGCAGAGCGAATTCGACATTGAAAATCAGAAGAATCACCGTGGCTATCACTCCGGTCACCAGACTCACCAGCGTTTTGATTCCGAGGTATTTCTGCATCCCGATATCGATATTGTGAATAATCCGGTTAATCTGCCTTCCCCGCTCCTTCGAGAACGCCTTTCCAATCTTGGAAAGATAATGCTTTTTCCCCAGAACGATATACACGGTAAACAGAAGGACCAAAAACAGTTTGCCGAGAAAATTCAGAAAGTTACCCAGAGTCGAACGAATGAGAGACGGAATGGAAAGTTCTTTCCAGACATCCTGAAACCGAATCTGATCGATATAGGCCTGAACTTCCTCGTGTGGGATTCTCAGCGACCCCAGCAGGTTCCTGTACAATTCATTGAACTGATCCTGATACTGGGGAATGCGCTGAGTCAGATTGGCAAAACTGGCATATACAACCAGGCCCACGAGATAAAAAGACCAGAACACGACAATCAGGGCTACCAGATAAGCCAGAAAAGAGGGCATTTTCAGCTTTCGAAAAAAACCGACCATGGGGTCGAAGATAAAGGACAGAAAAATCGCGATGAGCAGCGGCTTGAATACAACCTGCAGCTGATGCAGAACAAAACCCGAAGCCATCACAACGAGAATCCCCAGCAAAAATGCCGTAAACCGCGCGGGCGACATGGGCGACGGTGACGACGGTTTCTTGGGCATCGTTTCCTGTCCCTTCAATGATTTAACGGACGAGGCAGCCTGTTTCTTCCGGCCTGCCGGCCCTTTGTCATGATGCCGTGTATTCATTGAGCAGTTCCTCGATTCGTTCGAGAGCGGGCTCCAGCCTTTCGGGCGAAAGGCCGTAACTGATTCGAAAGTGCCTGTCCATGCCGAATTGATCCCCGGGCACGATAAGGACGCTCTTTTCCCTTATCAACCGATTGACGAATTCGGTTGAATTCACGTTCAGATGATATCGGACGAAAGCGATGGCAGCCGCCTGAGGCGGAACCACATCGAACAGTCCTCCCTGGCTGTTCATCCATTCCTCCAGAACAGGATATCCGCGGCGGATATAGTCCCGGGTGCGGCGCAGTATACGCCTTCGGACCTGCGGCCGCAAGGCGATTTCTGCCAGCTTGTTCGAAAGCATTCCGGCACTGATGGTGATATATTCACGGCGGGCCCACATGTCATCAACCGTGTTTTCAGGCCCCACGGTCCAGCCGATGCGCAGACCGGGAATACCGTAGGCCTTGGAGAGGCTTCCGTTGGCCAAAACCCTGTCATACCGTCCCCGGAACGAGGGTGTCTCGCGATCGGTCAGCCGCTCGGTGCCCGCGTAGACTTCGTCAGCCAGAATCCATGCGCCGACTCTTTCCGCCTGCCTGACGATCTCATCCATCTCATCTTCCGTCAGAATATACCCCGTGGGGTTGTTGGGATTGCAGACAGCAATAAGCCGGGTCTTTTCCGTGACCGCGTCTCCCATATCAAGCGCCCAGTCATTTTCCTCACGCAAATAAAAAGGCCTGATTTGAATTCCCCGATTCCGCGCCACCCCCCACAGCTGCATATAATTGGGAAGCATCATGGCCATCTCGTCACCCGGTTCCAGAAGGGTGTGAAGGGCCAGATAATTGGCTTCGATACAACCCACGGTGACCAATACCTGTTCCGGTCTGCTTTCCTCATAGAGGGCGGCTATTCTTTCTCGCAGCGCAGGTAGCCCGTTGGCCTGGGGATAATTGATTTCCGTGTCCAGCAACGCATCGATATCGTCCGCATCATCAATCAGTTCACGAATGATCATGGGATGCACTCCGCTCTCCGAGAGATTATACTCCACCGCATTCTCCCATTTCGACATCATGCGTTCCATTTCGAAAGGTTGAAAAGTCTGTGCCATTCCGGTTCCCCTGGTTTTATGGGTAAAGAGACTTCGAACCGCCATTCGTGCTTCGATAATCAGACACCGGCGAGCTGTAGACCGGTTTTAAAACCGGCCGCCTGAGCGCAGAACGCATATTCCAGTCTGAACCGATTTTTCAGATTAGCGCCCGCCGGACGCAGCCATCGGATCCAGGGGCTCGATGACAGTCATCTTTCCCCATTTTTCCAGGCTGCCTGGATGATCGGGTGACCCGGCTTTACAGGCTTCGATATCTCCCACGATAAAGATGGACATTTGATCGGGTTTAATGTATTTTTTCGCCACACGCAGAACCTCATCCCGACTGACTTTCTCGATATTCGCCCGGTAGTGGTCATAGTAGTCCAGCGGAAATCTGTCGTATTCCAGTTCGGCGAAAGCAGCCATTGTGTTCAGACTGGATGAGAAACGGTTTGGAAAACTGTCAAGAAAATAATTTTTCGCCGTTTCCATCTCCGATTCACTCACCCGTTCACTGCGAATGCGCCGGAACTCATCCAGAATAAGTGACACGGCATACTGAACGGTGGATGATTTGGTCTGTACGTATCCGTAAAACGTACCCGGAAAATCATGCTGATTCACGAAGCGGCTTCCCGTATTATAGGCCAGTCCCTCATCCGAACGGACCTTGGTCGTAATCCGGGACGTGAAACTTCCGCCGCCCAGAATAAAGTTCATGATGTCGAGAGCGTAAAGATCGGGATTCGTGTCTTTGACACCGAAATGACCCACATTGACATACCCCTGACTGATCTCTTTTTGAACCATGAATACACCGGGCCGGTTTTTGACTTTCACTTCCGGGAGTGAAGGAAAATCGATTTCTTCCGGCGTCCAGGATCTGAAGACAAATTCCAGTTTTCTTACCATTTCATCCCGATCAAAATCTCCGGCAGCAGCCAGAATCACGTTATTGGGCCTGAAATACCGGTTGTGAAAGTCTATTAAATCGTCACGGGTGATTGTTTCCAGAGCGGCACGATCCGTTTCCCACACAAAGGGGTGATCGCCGTAGAGAAGCCGGTCGAACTCCAGCCCGAGCAGACGCCGCGGCTGATCGTTGCGGGCTTTCAGGTTCTCCATGGTCTGATCTTTGTACAGAGTGATCTTGCTCTCTTCAAAAACCGGATTCATCAACATGTCCGCGAAAAGTTCGAGCCCTTCTTCCAGGTCCTTGGACAGCACGAACAGGGAGGCGCTTCCCCTTCGAGTTCCGATGGTTGAAGAGAGTGAGGCCCCCAGAAAATCCACTTTCTCATCCAGCTCATCGCCGGACAGACTGGCTGTACCGCCGGTTCTCATGACGGACCCTGTCATTTGAGCCAGGCCCTTTTTGTTCACGGGATCATAGATGGAACCGGTGCGGATAAACGCCTGCAGATCCACTGCCGGCAATGAATGATCTTCCACCATATAAACAATCATCCCGTTGGACAGGGTGATTCTGTATTCTTCTGCCCTGGGCGGATTGTACGTCAAAGACTCGAATTTCAGCTCGGACGGATGTTTGGGCACCTGGGCCGTCAACACACAAATTCCGGTCAGCGCCAGTGCAGCACCCGTTAGAATGATCAATCGCCGATTCATGGTACCTCCTTCTATAATGAATAATTCTTCGGATTCGCGGATTCAACGGGAGGATCCGCGGCCTGCCTGCCCCGGACCCCGGCTTCCGGTTTCTTTTCTCAGCAGGATCCCGACTGTCCGGTTGTCTTTCACGAAATAGGTGGAGGCCACCCGCATGATATCATCGGCAGTCACGGCGTTGAGCCGTTCGGAAGATCGGTCCAGATCGCGCCAGCCTTGATAGAGCTCGGCCCGTCCAAGCCGGGCCGCCAGTCCGTAGTCGGATCGAAGGCCCCGAATAAAACGGGCTTCCGTTTGATTTTTCACTTTCTGAAGTTCTCTCTCTTCTACCGGTTCATTCTTGAGTCGGTCGATCTCTTCAACCAGCGCCCGTTCCAGGTCTTCCATGGTGACTTCACCCTGTGTTTTGGGCAGGGCCCCGAAGTTGAACGCCCCGGAATACGCCGAAACCATTCCGTAACCCTGAGCGCGCGTAGCCAGATCCTTCTCAAGGACCAGAGACTTGTACAGCCTGCCGGTTCGTCCGTTCAAAAGACCGGTAATTACATCGAAGACCGCTTCATCGGGATGCCCCGCGGGCGGAATGTGGTAGAGTATGGTCATGGAAGGCATGGTGGGGGCCTCCCCGTAGAGACGTTTTTCGCAATGCTGGGGAGGTTCCAGGGTGCGGATGGGTTCCGGTTCCGGGCCCCTGGGGATGGAGCCAAAATATTTTTCTGCCATACGGATAATTTTCTGCGGATCGATATCTCCCACATAAACCGCGACCGCGTTATTGGGTACGTAATACTGGCGGTTGAAATCGATCATATCCTGTTTGGTCATGGTTTGCAGATCGATATCCCAGCCAATCACACCCCATGAGTAAGGAGATGCGGCATAAAACGTGGCGTTCAGCTGTTCCTGAAAAAGATATCCGGGCCGGTTCTCGCTCAGCCGCCTTTCCTCGCGCACCACTTCTTTTTCGGAATAGAACTCCCTGAAATAGGCGTTGGCCATGCGATCCGATTCAAGCAGCATCTGGAGCTCGACCTTGTTTGCAGGCAGGGTAACGTAATATCCGGTGCTCTCCTTGCCCGTGGAAGCATTCAAGCCGGTGCCTCCGTTTCTCATGTAGGTTTCCCACAAATCATCCTTGATAATATACTGTTTCTCTTCCTTCATCAGGCTTTCAGCCTGCTGCTGCCAGATTCGAACCGCGTCCATGTCTCCGTTCTTCTTGTGATACTTTTCATTGTAGACAAGATCCATCAGAGAATCGATCTTTACGTTCAGACGATGATCGGCTTCGAAGTCCGAAACCCCCATCATCCGTGTTCCTTTGAACATCATATGTTCGTGAAAATGGGATATCCCGGTTATTCCGGGACGTTCGAAAATAGAACCGACACGGTAATAAATATGGCACACGACCCGTGGCACTTCGGACCGTTCAACCATGAGAATGCGCAAACCGTTGTCCAGGGTATGCTCGATAACCTGATCTTCCAGGTTGAGCGCCCGGGCTCCGGAGAGCAGGATGAAAAACATTAAAGTCAGAATCGCCCATCTTCGGTGAAATCGGTTCATGGTTTTCCTCCTGTCAAGTAAAATACATGATAGAAACCGGTCAGGAATATTCATCAGGTGGCGGAGTTTAGGCACTCGAGGTCGAGAGTAGACCTTTGATTATTACCTTGCCGGAATATACCGCCTGAAACTTTTAACCAGAATAATCCGGGTTAAATATAATGAATTTTCTTCGATGTTTCAACCAGGAAATGATTCTTTGAGCGAACAGAGGTCTTGTGTCCGTTCAAGATGACTCATTCCAAATCGGTGTTTAACGATGATTTCAGGTGCCGAAACGGGGATTAACGACATTGCTGTAAATGGATCCAAATGTGTAGGATATGCCCAGCCGCAGCCGGTAATCATAACCCGTGGCCAGCTGCTTTCGGCTCAGCAGAATATCCTCCACGGTCAGATCTCCTTTTGGAATGCCGAGCCGGTCGCGGATCACGGAATAACTGCCGGACAGGCTCAGAGAAAGCCCCTCCCAGATGCGAAAGGAAAACCAGCCGGATAATCTCAGATGGTTTTTCGAAAAATCATGAAAGTAATGAAATCCTTCGAGAGTGGCGCTCACATTGCCCCATTTCTCACGAACCTCATAGGTTGCCGCGAGACTTTCAAAAACGAGACCTTCCTCATTTTTTCCGTACAGTGTTTCTTCCAGATACCAAATATGGCTATAACCGGCACGGTAAAGCAGACGGAATTCACGCCGGGTCGACTGGGAATAGGGAAACAGGTTGTATTCAATGGCCGGTGCCGCTTCGATACTGAACTCCGTATTGGCGAAAGTGGAGGCCGACAGCGAATTGAACACGCCGACAGACCAATGCTCACCCAGGCTTTTCACCGCCATGCCGCTGAACCGGTTTGACCGCTGATGGCTGGAAATGGTCCCCTCATCGGTTTTATAGGTATTTTCGTTATAATCGGTTCTTCCGTGCAGGCTGATCTTCCAGTCCGGAGTGATCCGGTTGGCCGTGACGGATCCGTCGAACCGAATGCGGCTGGTACTCTCTTCTCCGCGCAGGTCAATATTCGCACGGGCCGTGAATACCCAGTTGTCCCATTTGTCGTGGACGGCCAATCCGTCGTGAAATGTGATTCTCCGTTTGTATACAATATCAATATCCGAGGCCATCGGTGTTTTGACCACATAGGGCATCAACCCCATCTTGATGATTCGGGACACCCCTTTGCGGTTCATATCATCCGTATCTCCGGGCTTGGACACATAGAACAAGGTGTCGTTCTGATTGATGAATGACTTCTGCCCCAGAAAAACAAGAGTGAACTCCGTTCCGCCGGCTCCGGTTCTCTGAGTTGTGATCAGAATATGAACCTGAGCCTGCCGAGTGTCCCTCACGTAATTCACATAGGGAATGTCGGTCTTGAAAAATTCCTGCCAATGGTTTTGCCTGTGATCGAGATCAAGAAATATTCTAACCGCGGAATCGCGCCATGCGGTACTGTCATTTTTTACAGAGAGTGCGAATGCGGGGAGTGCGGAGAGAAACACCATAAAAAAAAGGATCCGAAACGGATCTTTTATCCGACGCCTCAGGCCAGGGAGTACAATGCGTGTTGTGTTTTTTAAATTTTCAGAATGGATGCGATTGATCGAAGTCAAACAGGTGAACCCGGGCTTCATTTTTTTTGATACCCCTTCGTCATTGAAATTGCTAATGATAAAATATTTAACCTGAATAATTCACAAATAGAATTATGAGTCAAATAAAATCATTTTTTTATATGATTTTATTTGACTCTCAACAGTTCCGTGAATTATTCGGGTTATCCCGACTTTCAATCCTATC
>DSAB01000082.1 GCA_011388275.1 bacterium
ATTCAGTATTTTAAAGAATATCAATGGTCCAACATTCTTGCCATGATTCGGAACAATGGCCGGGATCCCCAAATTTGTACAGACTCTTTTAAAGACAAATGGGTCGTCATCACCGGCGCGACATCGGGCATCGGGCGTGTCACCGCACGGAAATACGCCTTTCTAGGCGCCAATCTCCTATGCGTCAATCGCAATCCGAAGAAATCGGAGGCGCTGCGCCGTGAAATCGAGGGAGAATTCGGCGTCCAATATCGGGATATCATTGCTGATTTAAGCCTCCTGGGGGATATTCACCGGGCCGCCGAAGAACTGTCGAATATCAGGACTCCCATCGATGTGCTGATCCACAATGCCGGTGTGTATCTGACCAAAAGAGAACTCACTCCGGACGGCATCGAAAAACTCTTCGCCGTTCATTATCTCTCGTCGTTCATCATCAATTACAAGCTGATGGACAAGCTGAAGTCTCAGAAAAGGGGCAGAATTATCCTGGTGAATTCCGAGGGTCATCGCTTTGCCGCCTGGGGACTGCATCTGGATGACCTGAACTGGAAAAAACACCGATATTCCGGATTAAAAAGCTACGGGTCCGCCAAGACCGCCCAGCTTCTGTCCATGATTGTTTTCGATGAAAAGTTCATCGGGTCGGGTGTCACCATCAACGCCATGCATCCGGGCGCGGTGAAAACGGATACCGGCCGGGAAAACGGGCCGGTTTACCGTTGGATTAAAAGAAATGTTTATGATAAAATTTTACAGTCGCCGGAAGGTTCGGCCGAAGCCTTATACTATCTTGGCGTATCAAAAGATGTGGAAAGTCTCAGCGGAAAATTTTTCAATCTGACAACCAAGGAAGAGCCCGCGCCGCCGGCCCGGGACCGGGAAGTGGCGATTGAAGTGTGGCAAAAGAGCTTGGAATTGGGCGGATTGCAAGAGATCTGAATGGGTTGACTATTTTTTATCACCCGGGATACGGCAAGGGGTAAAAACAGACAAGGAAACAGCGGATTCGGGTAAAAGAATATGACTGAATATAAATACGACACCATCATAGTCGGGGGAGGCATCGCGGGGCTGACAGCGGCGGCCTATCTGTCCCGTGAAGGCCAAAAAGTCCTGCTGATTGAAAAAAACAGGGAATGCGGCGGGCTGGTGAATTCCTTCACCCGGGATGGATTTCATTTTGACGCCGGAGTACGGGCCCTGGAAGACGCGGGTATTATTTCCCCGATGTTGAAAGACCTGGGAATCCATCTGGAAGTCGTGAAGAGTCCGGTCTCTCTGGGCATCGAAAATGAGATGCTGCACATTGAAGGTTTGGAGAGTCTGGAGCAATACAGGGACCTTCTGGCGAGATTATACTCGGGAAGCGGGGAGGAGATCGATGCAGTCTTAAGAATAATACGGAAAATCATGAAGCACATGGATGTGCTCTACGGGATCGAGAATCCGGTGTTTAAAGATCTGAAGGGTGACACGGACTTCATCTTTAAGAAACTGCTGCCCTGGCTGCCGAAATTTATCTTTACCGTGGGAAAGATCAATCGCATGAACATGCCCGTTGAGGATTACCTGGAAACCCTGGTGAAAAATCCTTCCCTTAAGGATATCATATCCCAGCATTTCTTTAAAAAGACACCGGCCTTTTTCGCGTTGAGCTATTTCTCGCTTTATCTGGACTATTTTTATCCCAAAGGCGGCGTTGGGAAACTGGCCGATATCGTAAGAGACAAAATCACCGAATGGGGGGGAGAAATTCGGACAGAGACAATGATCGTTGAAGTACTGGCTGAGCCCCGTGAGGTTAAAGATCAGAATCATGAGACCTATGCGTATGATCATCTGATCTGGGCGGCTGACTTGAAGACTTTGTATGCCCTGACAAAAACAGACGGCCTGCTACCGAAGATCCGGAAAAAATTTACGGAGACCAAAACGAATATGATGAAAAGCCGGGGCGGCGACTCGGTCTTTACCCTGTTCGTCGAAGCGGATGAGCCTCTGGAGAGTTTTCGTAAAATCGCCCACGGCCATTTTTTCTATACGCCATCCAGAAAAGGACTGGGGGAAACGCACTGGATGAAACTGAGCGATCTGCTTCGCAATTTTGACAGGGTGAAAAAAGAAGAAATCTTCGCCTGGCTGGACAAATTCACCCAATTGAATACCTACGAAATCTCCATCCCCGGACTCAAGGATCCGGATCTGGCTCCTCCGGGGAAAACCGGTCTGATTATCAGCCTCCTCGCGGAGTATGATTTGTTCAAAAAAGCTCAGGAAGCGGGATGGGTTGATGAATTGACCCAGGCCCTTGAAGAACGCATGCTGAATGTCCTGTCCCGGTCCATATATCCCATGCTGAAGAACAAGACCATTAAACATTTTGCTTTTACACCTCTGAGCATAGAAAACCGGATTGCCAGTTCCGAAGGCGCCATCACAGGATGGTCCTTTGAAAAGCCTGTTCCGGTGGTCAATAAAATCCAGTTCTCCGACCGGTCGGTTTTGACGCCCATTCCTTCCATTTACCAGGCAGGACAATGGGCTTACAGTCCCGCGGGTGTTCCCATGTCGATTCTCACGGGGAAACTGGCCGCTGATAAGATTCTCAAGAAAAAAAGAAAATGAATTCGTCTTGATATGAATTGTCGACTCTCAGGAAATGGAGTCAGGCGGATCATTTCACGTTCTCGCGGTGTTTCTATTTTCGAATAATCCGCCTGTTATTGTTCCTGTACCAATACTAAAAGGCTGCCTGCAGTATGTCCAGCGTGAGGAGTTATTTCTTCAGGGCCCTGTCAAAGGCCGTTTCCCTGCGAATGAATGCCTTGGGCTCCGTTTCCAGGCTGCGAAGATTTTCCGAGAGGATTTCCCGTCCTCTGAGGCTACCCCGGAGAACCGTGACGCATCTTCTGACAATCAGGGGGGTGTCTGCCGAATGGATTCTTCCCGGTTCTGTATCCTCTCAACCGGTCATTCTGTATCTGCATGGAGGAGGATGGGTCCTGGGATGGTATCAGAGTCATCGTGTCCTGTCGGCCCATATCGGGAAGGCATCCCAAAGCCGTGTTTTGGCGGTGAATTACCGGCTGGCTCCCGAGAATCCTTTTCCGGCGGCTCTGGAAGACTGCCTGGCGGCCTATCACTGGATTGTGAATGAGAACGTGGCGCCGGATCGAATCGTTATCGCCGGGGATTCGGCCGGGGGGAATCTGACGCTGGCCATGCTCATGGTCCTGCGTGACGCGGGTGATCCCCTGCCGGCCGCCGCCGTATGTATCTCCCCCATGACGGATCTGGCTTGCACGGGCGAGACATTCCATGCAAACCGGGATGCGCTTCTGACGGCCGAATTTGCCGCGTCCATGGCGCGTTATTATAGAGGTGAACGGGATCCGTGCCTGCCGCTGATCTCACCCCATTACGGTGATATGAGAGGCCTTCCACCCTTGCTGATCCAGGCGGGCGAATATGAAATTCTGCTGAGTGACGCGCAGCGGATCGCGGATAAGGCCCGCAGCGCCGGTGTGCATGTGACTCTGACCGTCTGGCCGAAAATGTGGCATGTGTGGCATGTCAACACCCCCTGGCTTCCCGAGGCCAAACAGGCGGTGGATACCATCGGCTCGTTTATTCGAAAGCATACCGAGAGGGCCGGGAGAAGAAATGATGGGGATGCGGTTTGAATCAACGGGACTCACGGAGTTTGCCCAGGCCATGCCGGAGCCGTACAGGGTGCCCGGAGATCCGGTGCAGGCCTATCGCAACTTTTATGTCGGCGAGAAACTGCGTTTCGCCCGATGGACGAGAAGAAGACCGGCATGGATAGAGAAAATCCTGCGGGAACAATCGGCCTCAGGAGAGGGCGATGGCGTTCCGTCCGGGCCGTAACCTGGAAAAGGAGGAATTAGAAAATGTCAGAAAACAATAAATACCATTCGATCATCCTGGGCGTGTGCCTTGTAATCGGCCTGGCATTGCTCGGTTCTCTGATCGGTAATGCGCTGATCAGGTTCAAACAGTTTGAACGTACTGTTACCGTAAAAGGATTGTCCGAGAGAGAGTATGAAGCCGATATCGTTATCTGGCCGATTCAGTTCACTGTGGCAGGCAACGATCTGGGGGAGATGTATCATTCCATTGATAAAAGCTCGGAAAGAATTCGAACATTTCTTGAAAAGGCCGGTATCGACAGGGAGGAGATCACGGTTTCGACTCCGGCGGTTTTCGACCGATCCGCTCAGCAATACGGAAGTGATTCAAGTCCCGGATTTCGCTTTGTTGCCTCGCAGACGGTTACGGTGTATTCGGGCCATATCGCAACCGTAAGAAAGGTGATGAGCGAATTGTCTGAGCTGGGGAAGCAGGGTATTGTATTGACCGGCGAAAATTATGAATCGCAGACAGAATATATCTTTACACGACTCAACGAAGTGAAGCCGGAGATGATTGAGGAGGCCACGAGACAGGCCCGTGAAGTCGCAGAAAAATTTGCATCCGATTCAAAGAGTCGGTTGGGAAAAATAAAATCGGCATCACAAGGTCAGTTCAGTATCAGCTCAAGAGACAAGAACAATCCTCACATTAAAAATATTCGCGTTGTGTCAACGATTTCATATTATTTGTCGGACTAAGGGGTTGTGGCCCTCACAGCGGCATTTAAGCCAGCTGTCAGCGGGATGATTCGCCGCCGAACGACTCGGCCCGGTGGTATTTTGGGCTGACAGCCACGGATTTATGAATCGATCGGTTTATTCGATTGACATCAGATATCCCATCATGGCATTGATACTGCCTATGGCCAGGGCAATGCTCGTATCCGCGGCACCGTAATACAGATTCAGAGTATCGCCATCCGGGGCGATGGTATAACCGCACGGAAAAACCACATGGTCTACATCGCCGCGTCGCTCGTAAGGTTCTTGAGGTCCGAAAATCCACTCGTCACTGCGTTTGATACAAATCTCCGGTCTGTTTAAATCAAACAGGGCCAGACCGAGCCGGTAGATAGAACCTGCTGCGTTTTGCCGCACACCGTGGTAGATGACCAGCCAGCCTTTTTCGGTTTTAATCGGAGGAGGAGAGAGCCCGATCTTATTCGCGTCCCACCAAGACCCGCGCCTGGCTTTCAACATGAGCCTGTGATCCCCCCAATGATGCAAATTGGACGAATAAGATATCCATATGTGAGCTCCGCTGTGATGGGAACTAACCGGACGATGGATCAGGGCCCAATTTCCATTGATCTTTTCAGGCAGAAGAACCGCGTCCTTATCTTCCGGCTGCAGGATCAGGCCATACCGTTCGAAATTGTAAAAATCCTCAGTAAGCGCCAGGGATACACCCGGGCCTTCACGCGTGAAGGAGGTGTAAACAACAGCGTACTTGTTGAACGTTTCAAGAAAAGTAATACGCGGATCTTCAATACCCCATATTTCTTCCGGGTATTGCTTCGGATCAGGCATCAGCGTCGGCTCGGTATCGATCTTCCAGCCGTTGATTCCATTATCGGAACGGGCTGCACATAAGTGAGAATGTCCGCGTCTGTCCTCGACACGGCACAAGAGCAGTGTCACGCCGTCGGGCAGCAATACTGCGGCGGGATTGAACACACTGTTGACCGGGTACGGCCACTGGGCGGCGGTCAGAATGGGGTTGTTTTCATGTCTTCGAAAGAGCTCGGAATGTGGATTCGTCATGTGCTTGGGGTCTCCTGTTTGATGAAATTATTGCTGGCCAACCGTAGTTCCAGCAGGGCCTGAAGAAAGGCCAGAGTCGATTCCGCGCCCTGGTTTCCGTTCGCACTATCGGGATGCAAACCATCCCGGCAGCCTCCTGTCACCGGATCGTAGAGAGGAAGGTTCAGGTCATTGCGTCCGAGGAACCACTCAAAGGCGCGGCGGGCTTCATCACGCCAATGTTTATCGGCAGTTATCCTGTAGGCCTCCAGACAACATGAGACCATTGTCTGTGCTTCGACCGGCTGTTGATCGAAACGGGCTTGTTCTCCACCTTTCATATAAAACCCATTGGATCCAACGGGAACAAAATGTCCCTGGTCCGCGTGTTGCAGGGCGGCCAGCCACTGAAGTGAATCCAATCCGGCTTCAGTCATTGTCGTATCCGATAATGTTTTACCGCACAAGAGCAGGGCGTGGGGCAGTACGGCGTTACAGTACGTCAACCGGTCTTCATACCAGCGCCACTTATCCGTTCGATGGTTTTGATACAATGTCAGCAGCCGCCCGGATAATTCTTCGCAGACCTGGTAAGCCCGGCGGTCACCGGCAAATCGTTGCAAATATTCCTGAATACCCATGATTGCGAAAGCCCAGGCACGGGGGCTGGAGGTGTTGAGAATGGCGGGTAAGGCTTGCTCGAATACCCAGCCTGCCATACTGTGCAAAGCACTTGTGTTCGATTTGCCCAACACCGTGCCCAAAGCCCACAATGTACGGCCGTGGCTGTCGTCGGAACCGGTTTCTTCAATCCATCGGTGCTGGTAATCCATAAAGTTGCGGAACCGCCCGTTTTCTGTGTTAAAGGCATACCAGATGAAAGCCAGATAGCGCGTACCCAGATGTATCGCCGCTTCGTTATCCAGGACTTCCAGGTATGTGCTGACAATAAGTGCGCGGGCGTTGTCATCAATCGTATACCCTTCACGATAGTTGGGGATGGTGAAAATGGCATGCTGCATAATGCCGGTTCCATCCGTCATATGATGCAGATGGTCCAGTTTAAGAGGCGGCAACTCACCTGGACGTTTATCCAGTGGTTTGACCGCAAAGCCCGAATGGGCAAAATGCCGACGCTCCCTGCGTGTGCGTTCAAAACTTTCCATATAGCGGTTCGCTACCTGGGGCCAGATCATCTTCCGGGTAAACACATAGGCTTTCTTGCGCATGGCGTGACGCCGGGATTCACTGTCCAGAAGGCCGATCACCTGATCAGCCAGGGCGGCCGGGTCCCGGAACGGCACGAGCTTTCCCCGTCCGTCGGCAAGCATTTCTTCAGCATACCAGTAGGGTGTTGAAACCACCGCTTTACCGGCACCCAGTGTATAGGCGAGAGTCCCGGAGGTGATTTGTGCCTCATTGAGATAGGGTGTGATGTAAATATCCGCAGTACTGATAAATTCAATCAGCTCTTCCGTGCTGACAAATCGATTGTAGAAGATGACCTGACCTTCCACACCCTGGTCCCTGGCAAGCCGTTCCAGTGACAGCCGGTATGTTTCACCCTCATTCTGTAACACATGAGGGTGTGTGGCCCCCAGGACCATATATACAACATTCGGATGCCGGGTCAGAATGGCGGGAAGCGCAGAGATGACATTTTCAATGCCTTTGCTTGCCGAAAGCAAGCCAAAGCTGAGAAGAACGATTTTCCCCTCGACTCCAAACAAATCTTTATGATAACTGGAGTCGACAAAGGGAACATCCGGGATGCCGTGATGAATAAAATCGATTTTCTCCGAAGGCACGCCGTAGATATCCCGCAGAAATTCTGCGCCCCGTTGACTCATGACAACGAGCCGGTCAGACAGTTCGGCGATTTTTTGCAGAACGCATTTTTGATCGCGATCGGGCTCACGCAGAATGGTATGCAGCGTTGTGACGATGGGTACACGCAAATTATGAAGGAGCTCCAGGATGTGACTGCCCGCGGTTCCCCCAAAGATACCGTACTCATGCTGCAGGGATACGAGATTCACATTGTTGATGTTCAGGAAGTCAGCCGCACGGCGATAGGAATGGATGTCTTTCTCCTGAAGTTCAAAACGGACACGCGCCGGATAGGCATAACCGGCCTTGGTATCATTGACCGGCAGGGCAATGCAGGTGGTTTGACGATATCGGGTGGCGATGGACTCACACAGATCAGTGGTGAACGTGGCGATGCCGCATTGCCGCGGCAGGTAATTACCGATGAACGCGATACGATCGAGCATGGAACGATTTGAATTTTGGTTCATATACAAAAACCCCTTGTTTGAAGACCGGTTTCTGTCTTCTATTTTTCTTTCATCGTAATGATATCCTGCGGGGGAACGTCCATGGCAACGGTTCTCAAACTCACCTTCACCATGCGGTCGATGAAAGGGATGAGTAAAATCAATCCGGGTCCTTTAAACCCGATCATTCGGCCCAGACGGAAGATTACACTCCTCTCATATTCTTTCAGAATACGGATTGCACTCGCTATAATTAACAGGATGATTATAATAACAGGAATTAGCCATGTCATGACAGGCTCCTTGGTTACAGGTGAATGTTTGCAGATTCACACACAGCAAGATGCCGCATGCGTCTCAAGTGCAATCCTTGCACAAATACATTCGAAGGACCGGTAAGATCCTGATAAATCGTATGATTGGAAAATCCGGTTTCGCTAGTAACGCCGGTCTCCGGCCCGGGTTTTTCCGAATCGTTCAGACCGTGCATGGGCCTCGTTGACCTTAAGGTTTTGTCCGATTATCTCCTTGCCGTTCAGACCATCGATTGCGGACTGAGCTTCTTTTTTTGAAGGCATCTCTACGAAACCAAACCCGCGGGGTTCGCCGCTGTGTTTATCCTTAATCACATTGACAGTTCCAACCTGCCCGAAAGCCTCAAAGGTTTTTTTCAGGATATCTTCGGTGACACTGCTTGCCAGATTGCCTACATAAATTTTCATGATATGCTCCTTTTAAAATGATCATTTGGGGGTAATTGCCCTGTTTCGTGATAAATAACTTTCGTTCGCAGTGAAGTATATGCATAAATTTTGAATGTTTTCGCAAAATGATCATCGGAATCCAGCTGTTATCGTGTCGAATGGTTCATTCTTTATTGTTATTGGCAGATTCATCCTGCAGGCACCTTCGGATGGCATCGAGAATCGTTCGTTCAGAAGGGCTTTCGATTTGTTTTCTGGGTGAACCGGATTGATAAATATAGACAGCTCTACTTTCTGCTGTCACTATTAGAATGATCAACGCAGGATGTTCTTTAAATAGTTGAGCGCAGATTCTTGGGTTCCCGTTCACTTTCTGCGGTGTGATGATGACCACATCCGCGGGTGTCTTCCTGAGAGCAAAAATGAGTTCGATGGGATCAACAACTTCTCCCGCCACTTTCATGTCCGGCTGACGTTCGATTAAATTCCGAATTACTTCCGATAACAATATCGGCCGGCTCGAAAACATGATATGAATTTTTTGCATGGCACTATCCTCTATCAGCTGTAAGGTAATATCCGCAATTACAGCCGGAGAGTCAATAGACCGGAAGATTCAAAATAGATCCAGGCGAGGGACCAGAAAGACAACAGACCTGATCATGTTTACGCATAAGAAGTACTGGGCCTTTGAGTCGGGAAAACCATTTGAAAATTATTTCTTATTCAGGAGTTTTCTTTCGCGGGCATATTGAACGGCTTCAAAGCGGCTATGCAGCTGGAGTTTTTCGAGGATATTATGGACATGATTTTTAACAGTCTGTGTTTCGATGAAAAGCCGCCGGGCAATTTCCTTATTGGATATACCTTCGGCAATCAGATTAATGACATCCAGCTCACGTCCGGTCAGCTTGACGGAATCAAGAGATGTTTGCGTCCTGCCTGCACTCGTTAGCTCCGCGATACGCGAAAACAGCGAAGCGGCCATCCGTGGTGAGCAAAACGCTTCATTCCGGTGAACCGATTGGATGGTTTCGACCAGGTGGTCGAATGAAGATTCTTTCAATACATAACCGGAAGCTCCGGCTTCGATACAAGCCATGATTTCATCAGTCAGATCGATCAGACCGAGGATAATCACTTTGACTTCGGGTGAATCTTGATGAAGGGCTTGTATGACTTCCAGCCCGTCCTTGTCGGGCATGCCGATGTCGATTAATGCCACTTCCGGCCGCAGGTCTTTGATCTGTTCCAGGGCTTTAAGACCGT
Source organism: bacterium (assembly GCA_011388275.1). Lineage (GTDB taxonomy): Bacteria > Zhuqueibacterota > QNDG01 > QNDG01 > DSAB01 > DSAB01. Next base: position 9,931 of record DSAB01000082.1, read on the forward strand.
TTGGTGCCGTACCCGCCACGATGAAGTCTTCTTTTTCACCCAGCATGGTGACAAGTCCTTCAAGGAGCAGACAGTTGTCATCTGCAATAAAAATTCGGATGGATGCTTTGCTCATTGAAGCTGCCTTTGAATGGATGAATTTAAACTTAGTTCAGGATCCCGAGAATGAAATGATTTCTCGGATCAAATTCAACAAATAAGATCTTGTTTATTCAAGGTGCCTGATTTTTTTCAAAAAATCAAGGAGAATTCTGCGATTTGAAGATGAGAAACCTGTCCGGTCGTTCTGTGTCAACCTGATTCAGCGATACAGCAGCCGTGCATGCCGTGCCCATGTGATCAAAACGATGCATTTAACAAACCTCGCAGTACACACTTAAATCATCGCCTTGTCCATTCCGCTGGCTTTTCTCCCAAAAATAGCATACATTATAATTCTTGCGTGAACAAATATCATTCAAGCTCGGTATAATCTATCAAACAACCCGATTTCTCATGCCGGAGATGAAAAACCGCTTCGGTCTGCGAATAGAAAAGGAGTTTAGTGTATCATGACGTTTAATCAATTTATTCTGGATTCACGTATCCATCAGGGCATTAAAAATTCAGGTTATATAACCCCAACACCCATCCAGGAAAAGGCCATTCCCCTGGTTCTGAGCGGTAAGGATATACTCGGGCTGGCTCAGACCGGAACTGGAAAAACAGCGGCTTTTATTCTGCCGATTCTTCAACGATTGCTCCAAGGACCGAAAAAGCGGGTTCGCGCTCTGATTCTCGCTCCGACCCGGGAGCTTGCCGAACAGATCTTTCAGGCCGGTGTCGATCTGGGGAAACACACGGGGATACGCAGCCTCTCCATATATGGCGGAGTCAGCAAGAGTCCCCAGCTGGCTGCACTGAAACGGGGCGTAGAGATCGTTGTCGCCTGTCCGGGCCGTCTTCTGGATCATCTGAGGGAGGGGAACATCGATCTGTCGCATGTGGAGGTCCTTGTTCTGGATGAGGCCGACCGGATGTGCGACATGGGCTTTCTTCCTGACATACGGAGGATTCTGAAGGCTCTTCCTTTCGAGAGACAGACCCTGTTCTTTTCCGCGACCATGCCCGATGAGATACGCGGTCTGGCTGATCAGATTCTGCGTAATCCGGAGACGGTTCAGATCGGAATGATCGCGCCGGCTGCCACGGTCTCTCATGCTGTATATCCGGTTTCGGTCGATTTGAAAAAGCCGTTGCTCTTTGCAATTTTAAAACAGACGGCTACAGGCCGTGTGCTGATTTTTACACGGACCAAACACAGGGCCAGGACACTGGCCGCGCAGCTGGGCAAGAGGGATTATAATGTTTCGGCTCTTCAGGGGAATATGACTCAGAACCGCCGGCAGGAGGCCATCAATGGATTCCGCAGCGGCAAGTACGACATCCTCGTCGCCACGGACATCGCTGCCCGGGGCATCGATGTGTCCGAGGTCTCTCATGTGATCAACTATGATATGACAGACACCGTGGATGCCTATACTCATCGTATCGGTCGAACGGGAAGGGCGTTGAAAAACGGAGATGCTCTTACTCTGGCAGTCAGGGAGGATGAGCCGCTGCTCAGAAGTATCGAAAAAGTCCTGGGTGCTCCTATCAGGCGGCAGCGTCTGGCGGGTTTTGATTACGGGTCCTTTATCCCGGAAAGTCAGTCTGTCCGGAAACCTGTGTTCAGGGGAACGGGCAGCAGGAAACCGAAGCATGGATCTGCGCCTTCCAGCGAGCCGGGTACCAGGACGCGTATTCAACACGGCCATGGAAAGCGCCGGAATCATTCGGGCCGCAGCGTTGTACGGCAACCTAATTGATTTTGACTGGTGTGAAGTCTGAATACCACCCGCAGTCACGGGCCTCTTCCGGAGGAGACGGTGTCCCTCTATGAAACGGTCTTTTCATTTTTTCACTCAAAGATTTGTGAATTAATTCAGGCTAAATATTGAAAACTTGACATATATCAATGACAGGATGTTGATCGGTGTGTATATTTCTCCCAAACACCAATCAGGAGGGCCAGGAACATGGAAAAAACCTTGATGTTCTGTCACCAGTGTCAGGAAACAGCCGGGAACAAGGGCTGTTCCATGAAACAGGGTGTGTGCGGCAAGAAAGCGGAAGTCGCCAATCTGCAGGATCTGCTGATCTGGATTCTGAAAGGCATTTCAGTCTGGGCGGTGGCCGGGAAAAAACGCGGCATCTATGATGAAGATGCGGCCTACTTTGTCGATAAACACCTGTTTACCACAATCACGAATACCGATTTTGCCAGGGACAATTTTATCGGTTACATTCAAAAAGCTGTCGAAATTCGAGACGCTTTGAGAAAGCAGGTTCTAGAGAAAGAAACCATCGATACGAACCATCTGCCTTCTTGCGCGATCTGGAGCTATGAATCCGCTGATGCGATTGTTGAGAAAGCCGAATCCGGCGAAACAGGATGGCTGGCCATTGAAGATGAAGATATCCGTTCGCTGAAAGCGGTTGTTCTGTACGGGTTGAAAGGAATTTCCGCGTATCTGGAACATGGATATCAAATCAGCGGTGAAGGCACTGGCAGGGAAATATTCGAATTTCTGTTCGAGGCGCTGGCTGAACTGGCGGATGACCAAGCCGACCGGGAGAAACTGCTGCAGCTGGTGATGAAAACCGGTGAAATGGGTGTGGCTGTCATGAAATATCTGGACGACTCGAACGCTCATTACGGCGAACAGGAAATGACAGAAGTCAATCTCGGGGTCAGAAACAATCCGGGGATTCTCATTTCAGGCCATGATCTGGTTGACCTGGAAGAGCTGCTGGATCAGACTCGGGGTACGGGCGTTGATGTGTACACGCACAGCGAAATGCTGCCCGCACATTACAGGCCCTTCTTCAAAAAGTATGAGCATCTGGCGGGCAATTACGGCAATTCCTGGTATTTACAGAAGGCGGAGATTGAAAGTTTCAAGGGTCCGGTTCTGTTCACTTCAAACTGTCTGGTTCCGCCGAAACTCGAGCATACAGACAGAATCTTTACGTCCGGGCCTGTGGGTTTTGAGGGTTGTGTCCATATTCCGGACAGGCCCAAAGGCGGACACAAAGATTTTTCGAAAATCATCGAACGCGCGAAACAATGTCCGCCGCCGGAACAACTGGAAACCGGAAAGATTGTCGGCGGATTCGGCCATGGGCAGGTTCTCAAGCTGGCCGACCAAATCGTTGAGGCCGTAAAAGCCGGCAGGATCAGCCGATTCGTGGTCATGGCAGGCTGCGACGGCAGACACAAATCGAGAGATTATTTCACGGAGGTGGCCCGGACATTGCCGAAAGACACCATCATTCTGACGGCAGGCTGCGCGAAGTACAAATATATCAAACTGGATTTGGGAGATATCGACGGGATTCCCAGGGTGCTGGACGCGGGCCAGTGCAACGATTCCTATTCACTGGCGGTTATCGCGCTCAAATTAAAGGAAGCGTTCGGCCTGGATGACGTCAACAATCTGCCGCTTTCGTTTGATATTGCCTGGTATGAACAAAAAGCGGTTCTGGTATTTCTGGCCCTGCTGTCTCTGGGCTTCAAAAACATTCGGCTGGGGCCGACACTTCCCGGATTCTTGTCGGAGAATGTCGCGGAATATTTAGTGGAGAATTTCGGAATCAAAAAGATTACAACCGCCGAACAGGATGTGTCGGCCATGATGGAAGGAAAATAACACTCAAGTATTCAGACATGAGGGGACGGAAACCGGTTCCGTCCCCTCATGAAGTGATACCGCAAATTCTCTATTCGAGAATCAGAGTGCCTGCCAGTTTAGCGCCTCCCAGCTGCGGGATGGCTTGCTCGTATTTGATGACTTGAAAGGTGTTCCGATCCACCCAGACGGTCTGACCGCCCGCCCCCCCATCGGCGGCTGTCACTTCCAGGCGCCAGGTTTCTTTTCCGTCTTCAAGTGTCTCGGCCGTGACCTGCAGACGGAAAAGTTTCTCGTTCATGGCATTGATGTCCGCGTTCCGAAAGACCGCCGTGTATCCTTCGGCCATGGGCAGAGTGGCCAGCTGCATGCCCTGCGCGGGTCCTTCGGCGAAAAGAGGGCCGCTGAGTTCAATGTTCACAGGGATGTCCTGGCTGCCCGTGCTGATCGTGCCTTTCACCCGATCTTTGCCGTAATCGATCTCTATACGCATCGGACCCTGACTCACCTTTCGGGTGACGGGCTCCAGGGTGGAGGCGTTAAGTGTCAGATGGTCATCGGCTTCTCCCATGGGACTCTGTGTGACTTCGCGGATCGTGACGTTTCCGTTTTCACGGCTGATTCTGACTTCGCTCCGCATTTCAATACCCATGGCGGCGATGCTGATTTGATAGGCGAAGTTTCCCGGAGCCAGTTCACGGACGGGCTTTAGTGTTTTGGACAGGTCATCTTCCTGAACCGCTTCGGGAAGGGTTACGGTCTGAACGTCGACGGTTATCTCTTCCAGTCGTTTTGCGATCGGCTCCGGCATGTCTTCCTGATAACGTCCGCCGATGTGTTTGGCCAGAAATTTTTCCATGGCCGCGACAAAAGCCATGCTGTTTTCCGGCCGCGCGAAACCGTGTCCTTCATCCGGCGCGTTGATATACTCAACCGGGAACCCCCTGTCGCGCAGGGCCACGACGATCTGGTCGCTCTCCGCCTTGATCACCCGGGGATCGTTCTGCCCCTGAACCACCAGAAGGGGCGCCTTGATTCTGTCCGCGGAGAACAGCGGGGACTGTCTGACGAGTTCGGATTTTCCCTTCGGTGTGGAGGGATCGCCCATGCGTTCCAGAAACATTTTTCTCGCCGCTTCCCAGTAGGGGGGTATGGAATTCAGCAGCGTGATCAGATTGGAAGGGCCGACAAACGAGACTCCGGCGGCGTAGAGTTCAGGCGTGAAGGCCAGTCCGGCCAGTGTGGCGTAACCTCCGTACGATCCGCCGAAAATGGCGACGCGTTTCGAGTCCGCGATGCCTTTTTCGATCAGGTATTTGACACCCCAGGTGATATCGTCCTGCATCAGATCGCCCCACTGCTTGTTTCCGGCATTCAGAAACGCCTTGCCGTAGCCGGTACTGCCTCTGAAGTTGGGCTGCAGCACCGCGTAGCCGCGGTTGGCAAAGAATTGGGCGTATGTATCGAAACCCCAGGTGTCACGCGCCCAGGGTCCGCCGTGTGGAACCACGACAAGCGGCAGATTTTTGTCCCCGAATCCTTTCGGCAATGTCAGATAGGCGGGAATTTCCAGCCCGTCTGAAGATGAATAGCGTACGGCGCGCATGGGCGACATATATTCCGGCTTCAGTTCGCTGCGGGGAGTGTACTGATAGGAGAGTTCTCGGCTGCTCAGATCGTATATATAGACCGAAGCCGGCCGAGTGTCCGAGTACGCGGATACAAAGTACATCGATTCATCTTCCGTGCCTGAGGCAAAGGAGATCTCCACATCACCCAGCAGACTTTTTATGTGCCGGTAGTGTTTTTCGAACTTTTTATCCCTGAAATAGATCCGTGTGCGGTCATCCGTATAGAAAGTCGCGATGATTTCCCGGGTTTTGCGGGACTGCCACAATCCTCCGAAATCGACCCGGTCTTCGGGATCTTTTTCCACCGGGGTTTTTGTCCCGCCTTTCAGATCCAGCAGAAACAGCCTGGTTTTATCCAGAGCATCACCCTTGTCCGAAACCAGATAGACCTTGCTGTTGTCCTTGTGAAAACCGGCGATGTAGGCGGTTTCCATCAAGGACCATTCATAGATCAGGGTTTCTTTCCCGTCGTCGTCCATGCGCCAGAGCTCGTTGTCACCATTCTCTTTGGAACGGGAAGCCAGTCTGAGTTGGTCGTTCCAGTCGAAACTCCATGATGTGTATCGGTTGGTGTTCTCGCGGAGCTTGATCAGCTCACCGGTCGAGATTCTGAGTCGATACAGATCATGCCAGGATTTGTCGCGGTCATTCAGACCCACGTACAGAAGATCCGGGTCCTGATGGGCGATATGGAAGATCACGGCCCTGACACCTTCCAGACGGGTGATGTTTCGGGCTTCCGGAATCAAACCCGGTTGGGCCTGTGCGGGATCCAGGGCGTGAATGTTGTAGTTTTCATCCCCGCCTTGATCCATGACGAAGAGCAGGTAGCGGCCGTCGCGCGACCAGAAGTATCCCATAATGGGCCGGTCTGTGCGGTCTGTTACCGGGACGGCGTCAGAGAAGTCCGCTTCACGCGGTTTGACCCACAGATTGCGTGTCCCTTCATAGGGGCGGAGAAAGGAGACATATTTTCCGTCGGGAGAAAGCTGGCCGCCGCTGATTTCAGGATCGCCGAAGAAGAGTTCCCGGTCGATCAGGGGCGGAGTGCCGTTATTTTCCGGTTTGAAAGAGGCCGAATGATCCGACCAGGCCGCTGCCGCGGCGATCAGGCCGGAAGAAAGAATAAACACGACTGGTATGATCAGTACAGGTTTCATTTAATCCTCCATGATTCAATGGATCGATGTGTAACGGGCAGACCGGAACTCCAATCCGGTCGCGGTTCGTTTCGGTGTCATAACATAACCGGACAGAATATTATATATTTACGTCAAAGTCAAGGAAAAAGTTGCCGAGTGAGGCGCTTTTATGAAATTGAATTCGGTCGATAGACGGTTGCATAAATCATTCGAAATGACGACATTACAGGAACGGAAGCCGGAAAACAGGTCATTCAAACAATTTGGGTCGGAATAAAACCCGTTTTTTCGAACCGGCACTCAGAATAAAAAGGAAGGAGATCGATGAAATCCGAAGACAGATCCCTGTTCCAGATCAAGAAACCTCATGCGCGGTCTGTTGAGGATGTGCTCAGGCAGCTGAAAGTCTCTTCGAAGGGACTTGCCGCCGGTGAGGCCGCCGAAAGAATCGAAGCGGCCGGTCCCAACCGTCTGCCCGCTCCGGAGAAGGAGGGTCTTCTTAAGAGATTCCTTAAACATTTTCAGGATCTGCTGATCATTATTTTGATCGCCGCGGCGGGGATCACGGCCGCGCTCGGACACTGGATAGACACCGGAGTGATTCTCGGTGTCGTGCTGATCAACGCGGTTATCGGTTTTATTCAGGAGGGCAAGGCCGAAAAGGCCCTGGAGGGCATACGTAAAATGCTTTCGCCGCGGGCCGCCGTGCGCCGGGACGGAAAATGGACCGAGCTGGACGCGGAAGATTTGGTTCCCGGAGACATCGTGCGGCTGCGCAGCGGCGATCGCGTGCCCGCAGACATGCGGCTCATCGAAGCTGTGAACCTGCGCATCGAGGAGTCCATGCTGACCGGAGAATCCGTGCCCACGGACAAACACATCGAACCCGCGGCGGAACAAGCCGGTTTGGGAGATCGCAGCAGCATGGCGTTTTCGGGTACGATGGTGACTGCCGGACGCGGAACCGGTGTGGTCACGGCCACGGGCACGGCCACGGAGCTGGGCCGAATCAACAAGATGATTGCTGATGTCGAAAAACTGGCTACGCCTCTGACCCGCCGGATGAACCGTTTCGGCAAGATTCTTTCCGCGGTGATTGTGGGCATGGCTGTATTGATTTCACTGGCCGGCCGGCTGCTGCATGACTTTACAATTGCCGAGCTGTTTCTCGCGGCAATCGGGTTCGCGGTGGCCGCGATTCCGGAAGGTCTTCCGGCGATTCTCACAATCACGCTGGCCCTGGGAGTGGAACGCATGGCCCGCCGGAACGCCATCACGCGCCGGCTCAATGCCGTGGAAACACTGGGTTCTGTCACGGTCATCTGTTCGGATAAAACCGGTACGCTGACGCGCAATGAAATGACTGTGCGTCACGTGATCACTCGAGCGGGGCGTTATCACGTCGAGGGAACGGGATATGCGCCTGAAGGCCGAATCAGGAGTGATCAACAGGAGGTCACATCCAAAGAGCGTGAGGATCTGTATGAGCTTGTCGAGGTCATGGCGCTGTGCAATGACTCGGAGATCGAGGAACATGACGGTCAATGGAAAGTGATGGGTGAGCCTACCGAAGGTGCGCTGCTCAGCCTGGCCGTCAAGGCGGGATTCGATGACCGGGAGGGATACAAACGTATTGCGGCGATTCCTTTCGAGTCGGAAAACAAGTACATGGCCACACTTCACCGCCTGCCCGGTGGAGACTCGCGCGTTCTGGTCAAAGGCGCGCCGGACCGGCTTCTGGACCGATGCGGACTGCAGCGGTCCGGCGATAAAGATACGGAACCTCTCAATCGTGCTTTTTGGGAAGAGCGGATCAATGAGTTAAGCGGGCAGGGCCTGCGGGTTCTCGCCGCGGCGATGCGCGGGGCGGATGGCGAGAAACACGACATCAATCCGGAAGACCTTGATGAAAAGATGATCTTTCTCGGCATTGTGGGGATCATCGATCCGCCCAGACCCGAGGCCGTAAAGGCCGTTCAGGTCTGTCATCAGGCCGGAATCCGGGTGAAGATGATCACCGGTGACCATGCGAGTACGGCCCTTGCCATCGGCCGTGAAATGGGCATCGGTGACGGTAAAAGCGCCGTGACAGGCGCCGAAATCGAGGATGCCTCAAATGAAGAACTGCGCCGAATGGTTCTCGAAAATGACATTTTCGCCCGAACCAGTCCGGAGCATAAACTCCGGCTGGTCAAGGCCCTGCAGGCCGAAAATGAAATCGTGGCCATGACCGGAGACGGCGTAAACGACGCGCCCGCGCTCAAACGCGCCGATGTGGGCGTGGCCATGGGCATCAAGGGAACCGAAGCGACCAGGGAGGCTGCTGATATCGTGCTGGCGGATGACAACTTCGCTTCCATCGAGCGAGCCGTGGAGGAAGGCCGTACCATCTATGATAATCTGCGAAAAGCGATTCTCTTCATTCTGCCTACAAACGGGGCGGAGGGGCTGGTGATCCTTGCTGCTGTTCTTTTCGGGCTGGTTCTGCCGTTGACTCCGGTGCAGATCCTGTGGGTCAACATGGTGACCGCGGTGACGCTGGCATTATCGCTGGCCTTCGAGCCCGCGGAACCCGGTATAATGAGCCGGCCGCCCCGGGATTCAGGCGAGCCGATTCTGGGGGGTGTTTTTCTCTGGCGTATTGGCTTTGTCTCTCTGTTTATCGGCGGAGCGACCATCGCCGTGTTTATGATCGAGAAAGATCTCGGCATGCCCATTGACCAGGCGCGTACTCTGGCGGTAAACACGCTTGTCTGCGGCCAGGCGTTTTATCTGTTTAACAGCCGCTATCTGCGTGAATCCAGCCTGAAGATCAGACGGCTGCTGGCCAATCGTTTCGCGTGGCTGGCTGTCGGCGTGCTGGCCGTCCTGCAGCTCGCTTTTAACTACGCGCCGTTCATGAATCTGTGGTTCGGTTCGGCCTCTTCGGAACTTCGATACTGGCTGCTGCCCGTGAGTATCGGAGCCGGGGCGTTTTTGATGATCGAGGCGGAGAAGGCGGTTACCCGGTGTTTTTTCATGTGGCAAAAAAAGCCGGCGGATCAAGAGATCCCGAGCGGCGCATAATAGAAGAAAAGCATGATTGATTTGATCGAAGGGGAAAGGAGTGAGTTTCATGTTGGATCCTGCTTGTGATATCAGGAATGTTCTGGTTGTGGGCAGCTGGGCCAAAGAGCAGATTACGCTGGAAAACCTGAACCGGTACGGTCAGTACAATCTCTATGCCTATATGGACACATCCAATCCGGCCGTTATCCGGCTGGTTCAGGACCATGCGATCGGAAAATTTTCAAATATACAGCGCATCGCGGATTTTGCCCGGGATAAAGAGATCGATATTGCCCTGATTACCGCGGCCGCGCCTCTGGATGCGGGGCTCACCGATCTTTTGGAATCCCGGGGAATCACCTCTTTCGGGCCTGACCGCAGGGCCGCGCAGCTCGAGGCCAACAAGGCGTTTACCCGGCGCCTCATGAAAAAGTATGTTCCCAGGGCGATTCCCGAATTCGAGGTTTTTTCAAGCGCCGAAGATGCCGTCGATTACGCGCGGCAGATGGACTGGAAAGTGGCCGTGAAACCCCTGGGGCTGACCGACGGCCTGGGTGTTCGGGTTTATGGCGAACAGCTGGAAAACGCGGAAGCCATAGCCGATTATATCCACTATATTATCGATGAAGCCTATTCCGGACACCCGGAAGTCATTATCGAAGAGAAGCTGGAAGGAGAAGAGTTCACGCTGCAATGTTTGGTGAACGATCTGTCGCTTGTGAATACGCCTTCGGTGCAGGATTTCAAGAAGCGGTTGCCCGGCGATCGGGGTGTGAACACGGCCAGTATGGGTTCCTGTTCGGACACGGATCATATGCTGCCGTTTCTGGGTTTCGCCGATTATCAGGAGGCTTTTCGAATTATGCGGGAGACCCTGCAGGCATTCAGGAAAGAGACAGGGGGCATCTGCCGGGGGTTTCTCTACGGGCAGTTTATGATCACGGATCAGGGCGTCAAGCTCATTGAATACAACTTCCGGCCCGGCGACCCGGAGTGGATCAATGTGATGTTTCTGCTGGAGGAAGACCTGCTGAACGGAGTCAAGGCGGTCTTACGGGGAGAGGAGACCAAGCTGAAATTCAGGAGGCGGGCAACCGTGTGCAAGTATATCGTTCCTCCTGAATATCCCATGAAACTCTATCAGACTCTGGACGTGGCTTTTGATGAGGAGGAATTGAATCGTTCCGGAGCCCGTGTTTTTTTCAGCTGCGGTCAAGACAGCAGCGAGCGGCTTCAGGTGGGTTCGGAACGCGGTCTGGCGTTTATCAGTGAGAGTGAGAAAATTTACACGGCGTATAAGCGGGTCGAACGGACCATCCGCATGGTGCAGGGAGATTTTTATCACCGCCGCGATATCGGAACGCAGGCCATGGTCCGCAGAAAGATCCGTCATATTGAAAAAGTCCGGAAAGTGCGGGTACAAGAGCCGGTTTTTCAGCGGGCATCGGAGGCGGATTTTCTCGAGGTCTTTGATATGGTGTCGAAAATGCCTCCTCTGGAACCGTATCAACCGCATTTATTCAAGATCATTCTGAGATATTTTCAAAACACCTGTTTTGTCGCCCGGTGCGGAGACCGTCTGGTCGGTTGGGTGATGGGTTTCCGTGACCAGACAAACCCTGAAACCTATTTTCTGTGGCAGATCGGCATTCTGCCGGCGATGCAGGGCAGCGGATTGGGCACGAGTCTGATGAAATATGTCGTGAAAGAGATGGCGGAAGCCGGTGCCGGGCGGATCGAGGCAACCATCGATCCGGAAAACACCGCGTCTCAAAAATTGTTTGAAAAACAGGGATACCGGAATATCAGCCGTTGTATCGGTGAAACGGCCAGTCTATGCGGCAATCAGGCGGTGATCGATTATTACGGGCCGGGAAGACATTTTATGGTGTATGAAAAAATCCTGCAAGAAACGAAGTGATCATACCGGCGAGACGTTTTGATGGTCTTGATTTCTTCGAATTTCCGCTTTCGCGCAGATGACATTTTGATTTGCAACAAAGCCTGTTTTTTATTGATTTTACGGATTTCAATCATTATTTTTAAATATAGACATTTTCGTCCATTTTTAATATTTGCAGATTGATTGAGAATAATCTTTCAGTCGATCGATATGCCGTTCATTGCCGGAGAGAGAACCGGATCTTAACCGGCTGCGGGTTATTGCAGGGACGGCGGC
>DSAB01000050.1 GCA_011388275.1 bacterium
ACCGTTTCGATCGAATCCCTGACCGATTCCGTGTCACCCATATCCGTTACGGCCAGTATTTTTGCTTTTGGATTGATCTTTTTCATCCAGGTCAGCACGCGGTGCACGGGGAGTCCGGGCATGATGAAATCCAGTATGACCAGGTCAATTTTGTTCAGATGTTTTTTATAGATCGAGAGTGCCTCCGATCCGCTTTCCGCGCTGATGACTCTATACCCATAACGGCTCAGCATTTTCCGGGCGGTCTCTCTTAATATTTTTTCATCATCCACAAGCAGAATGGTCTCTTTCCCTTTCAGGGGTGTTTTCTCATCGCGTTTCGGTTTATCCTCCGCAGCGCTCTGCGCGGGGATATGAATCTTGAACACCGTTCCTTTTTGTGTTTCACTGAATACGGAGATAAAACCGTGATGTTCGTTGACGATTTCTTGAACACGGGAAAGTCCTGTTCCCCTTAAACCGGTGTGGTCTTTGGTTGTGAAATTCGGATCGAAAATTTGTTCCTTAACCGACGCGTTCATGCCTATACCGGTATCACTGATGCTGATTTGAACATATTGACCGGGTTTTGCATCCTGCTGATGTCTGGCCTGTATTTCATCGATAAATAAATTCGCGGTTTTAAAGATGAGTTTACCGCCCCGAGGCATTGCGTCCCTGGCGTTGAGACCCACCTCCATGATACACTGCTGTATTTTAACGGCATCCGCTCTGACGGCAGCCACTCTCGGGTCCAATTCGGCCCGCATGGTGATGGTCTTGTCAACCGACCGGGAAAGAATGCCCGCAACTTCCTGGATCAGCATGTTCACATCGAGCCGTTCGACGATAAAACTCTGCCCATGCGCATGGGCCATGAGGCGTGATGTCAATTCTACGGCCTTTTCCGTGGTCCGGTTTATTTGACGAATGTCTTCATAATGCGCGTCTGTATTTCCGATCTCTTCAATCATCATGGAACTGTATCCCAGAATGGAGGCCAGGAGATTATTGAAATCATGAATAATACCCCCTGCCAGCATTCCCAGTGTTTCCATCTTACGGGCCTGAAACAGCCGGCTACTCAGATGGCGGCGGTCTTCCTTGTCGACCCAATACCAAATTTCGATGGAATCTCCGTTGAGACCCACTTTATTATACGCGCATTGAATAGCCTTATAACGGTTATTGGTGCCCATAACCAGTGCGTCGCAGGATTCCACATCACCCGCAGCCGCACGCTTTACCATGGAAAGAATCCTTTCCCTGTATTCCGGATGGATCAGGTCCATATACTCGATATTTTTCAGGGATTTGGCGGGACGCTCGAGAAATCTTTCAACCCAGGGATTGACTCTTTGAATACGACCGTTTTTTAGTACCAGAAGACCGAGAATCGGCACATTCATCATGGTCATGGCCTTCTCGCCCCAATTTCCTTCCTGCCTGCCGGATGAATGAACCGAATGCAAAAAATCGCCGATCATGTCTTCGATAAAATCGATATCCCTTTCATTCCATACATCGGGACGTATTTTTGCAAGCAGGCAATATCCCTTCATATTCGCATGAGATACCGGCGCAAGAATCAATGATCCGAAATGAGAAAGTGAGAAAAGAAAATCTTTCGCCTTTCCCTGTGGAAATTCCGATAAGGAGTCCGCGGAGCGGCAAAGGGTCAGCGAGCCGGATGTTGAAAATTCACCGATATGATACCGTCGGCAGGTTTGCAGCACATCCTGAAAAACAGTTTCTTCAATCTTGGAAAAGTGTGTGTGCGTAAACGCGTTAAAATCCGATTCGGGCCATTCTCCCTGGTGAATGGTTTTTCCTTTTCCATCGGAAAGGAGTAAGCCGATACCTTCCGCTTCCATAACTTCCTTCAATTCATCAAGAAATCGAGCAAGAAGCGATTCCGTGAATGGCCGGTTGATAAACTCCCTCAGCAATCGCGTGTAAAACCGTCTCTGCCGCTCCAGCCGGACAACAGGATGGATATCGCGTATATAGAGTTTTACCGCTGTGGAATCGCCGGAGGATACGGCCAGTCCGTTTATGCAGACTTCAAGACAATCGATGCCCGTGATCATCCGCGTGAAAAAGTCTCGAATATATCCCCTCTCATAGCACTGGTCAAGTGTTTCATTCATGCGCGGTCGTTCGGCTTCCTGAATACAGTCCAGGAATTTTTTTCCCAGGAGCTGTTGTTTGTCCTGCCCCAATTTTTCCTCAGCCGTCACGTTGCAGGCTTTTATACAGCGATCCGCGTTGAGAGAGAAGTAGAGTATATCGGCCTTGGAATACATTTCCTCATAGATCTTTTCAGATACCAAAGGGCCGTTATCTCTTAATTTAACTTGACTTATCGACATATCGTCATTTCTGAATACTTAAACCCGCCGGTTTGAAAGTTGATGTCTCTTTTCAGAAGACCGTTTATACTGTCAATTTCTTATTTCCGATCTTCTGAACCTCAAGACAATCATGCAAACCCCGTTCCAATCTATTTATCTTCTTTTTCGAATTTCATGCGATTGGAAACAGCTCTGAGCAGCGTATCGGTATTAAAGGGTTTCTGTACAAAATCAATTTCATTAAAGGGGATCAGTTCCAGCCGGTCATCCTGACGATATCCGCTGGTAAAAAGGACTTTTACCTTCGAATCGATCTCAACCAGGCGCTGATAAGCTTCGCGGCCGTCCATTCTCGGCATGATCAAATCCATTATCACCAGATCCACGGATTGGTGTTCTTTCTTGAAAATATCCAAAGCCTCCTGTCCGTCGGCTGCGAGAAGTACACGATATCCGCCTTTCTCAAGCATGCGTTTTCCGACATGCCGGATAATCCGCTCATCATCCACCAAAAGAACCGTACCCTGCCCTTTATTATTTGGAACAACCAATTGCTCGTCCCTCTGTTCAGTAGATCGGGGCAGAAAAAAAGTTACTTTGGTCCCGTGGCCCGGTTCACTGGCCAGTTGTATGGCTCCCCCATGATTTCGAATCACTCCATAGGCCACGGACAAGCCCATCCCCGTGCCCTGACCGGCCGGCCGGGTCGTGAAAAACGGTTCAAAGGCTCTTGTCAGTGTCTTTTCATCCATTCCCGCACCCGTATCGGTTACCGTAACCCGTACATAGTTTCCCGGTGTTATTCCAAGCTGTTGCCTGGAAAACGTTTTTTCCATCTGAAAGTTGGATGTGTTGATTTGTATCACACCGCCGTTCGGCATGGCCTGTGCAGCGTTTATACCGATATTGTAAATCACCTGATAGATCTGCTCATAATCGCCTCTTACCGTCCACAGATTGTCGTCCAGCATGGTTTCAACGGCTATGGTCCGGTCCGTGGCATGAGTCAGCGCTTTGATGACCTCATGAACAATCTGATTGACCGAGAGCGTGGTGACCCGGTATTTTCCCCCTCTGGCAAAAGCGAGCAGATGATTGGTCAATTCAGCGGCTTTTTTGGTTGTGCTGGCAATAGTCTGCAGGTCGCTGTAAAAGGGATGGTTTTCATCAATATCACTCAGAAGCAGAGACGCATATCCGAGTATTCCTCCAAGCAGATTATTGAAATCGTGGGCAATTCCGCCTGCCAGAGTTCCGATTGATTCGAGTTTCTGGGTCTCGAACATTCGGCTTTCCAGTTTCTTTCTCTGCGTGATATCGACCACGTTGCCGAGAACAGATACTCGACCGTCCAGAATGACGCGATGAGAATAAACCTCTCCCCATAATTCGGCGCCGGACCGGGTAATAAACCGGGTCTCGTATTGTTCCGAGCCTGATTCATTGTTCAATTTTTTACTGATCTCTTCGCGGTCTTCGGATGCAACCAGATCGAGAAAATTGCGTCCCAGCAGCTCATTCTTTGCAAATCCGGTCATTCGCTCAAACATACCGTTGGCAAATTGAATCCTGTTTTTACGTACGATAAAAACACCGACAAGAGAAGACTCGATGAATATTCGGTATTTCTCCTTGGATTCCTGGAGGCTGGCCTGAAGGGTGACTTGAGGAGAGATATCACGAACAAATGTCTGCAGAAGATATCTTCCCCCGATTCTCACGCGGCGGCATCTGATTTCAGCGTGAAAGGATTGCCCATCCGCTCTTAGCATGGCGGCCTTAAGGGGAAGAGCTTTTTTCGTGCTTAAAACCTTTTTGAAATATGCATTCTGCTCTTCCCAGTCATCGGCAGGTATGAATTGATTCCAGGGCGTGTTGAGCAGTGTTTTCTTATCCACCTTGAGGAGACTGCACGCGGCCCGGTTCACTTCAAGAATACGTCCCTCTTCATCATGAACGAAAATTCCATCCGTGGCGCCGTCGAACAGCACTTGATAACGAAGCTCCTTTTCGAGCAGTTGTCTGGTTCCCTGTTCGATTCGTTCTTCGACATGGGTGACCCACTGATGCAGCTCCTCCTGCTTCTTCTTTAGTTTGCCGAAAAGCCTGCCGTTTTGCAGCGCCAGCGAAAGCACGGATGTGATGAAACCCAGATAGTCCGTGAAACGCGTTTCATTGAGCCGGCTGTAATTGATCAGCACAAGGGCATCCACCGAATCTTCGGAGACGGTCAGAGGAACGGCCATGAATGAATCGAAAATCTCTTTTTCTTGTTCCGTCTGGAAGGAATAATTTTTATCGGTGAGCGGCACTCGGGTTTGCGCCAGTTTTTCAATGATGAGTTTCTGTGTAGAGGAATCGAAAAGGGGGGCTTCTCCTGCCGGCGACATACCCATGAGAGAGG
The DNA here is from genome assembly GCA_011388275.1 of bacterium. Lineage (GTDB taxonomy): Bacteria > Zhuqueibacterota > QNDG01 > QNDG01 > DSAB01 > DSAB01. The sequence continues at coordinate 4,738 of DSAB01000050.1, forward strand.
GCTTCTCCCTGCCGGGCATCCAGGACAGAATGAGCACCTGTTCGGCCAGAACCCGTTTCTGAATATCTTTCAACAGCCTAAAGATCCGTTCAGAGGGCAGAACGGATTCCATCAGCCTATCGGAATGCATCATCCACGAGGGCAGAGGTGTTCTTCCATTCACGGAGTCGATACGCTTTTTTTTTGAAAAAATCGCCACAACCGCCTGACTTGGAAATAATTGGTTTAAATACTGGAAAAACGGATTTGCACGTTTACATCCAACTTATTTTAAGTCAAAGATCTTTTAAAGTCAATGAAAATTATATGAAGAATTCGTCACAAACAGGAAAGAATACTCGGAGATGTGAGGACCAATCCGTTCAAAGCGGCGGAAACGAGGGCCCACTCTGTTTCAGCGGTCTTTCAGACCGCTGTATAGGGCTCCGATTCCGATAAAGACCAAAAGAAGCGGCCAAAATTGCCGGAAATATCTTTCACCTCCCCAAAAGAAAGAACGGCTTACCATTCGCAAACCGAAAAAGAGCAGAAACGCACCTGGAATCAGATTTCCCCAATCACGGGGGTTCTGAATAAAAAGCGCGATAAAACCAAGGCCTGGAGCCATCAGAAATACAGGCCAGTATTCGTCCGGATAAAGCCAGGGAATCAGTTCATAATTTCGAAGCAGAAAAAACGCGCCTCCCGCGAACAATGTCACCCCCCAGAAAAGAGCGTTGCTCTGCCTTGATTCCGTGCCCCGTATGATCAAAAAAATACCCAGAGCAGCCAGTATAACCGGATAGGCCATGTCCCAAAAATAACCGACCGCGACAAACTGTTTTGCCAAAAACCATAACCCGACAAATATAAAGACAATACCCGGCCATACGGAAGATTTTCTTTCGGACATACGACACCTCATTTTAAACAGCCACGGTATTTCAGGACTCCTCATCCGGTTCCGCGTCTTCAAGAGGAATGGCGAACACGGCGATTAGATAGAGAATCGCCCAGAAAGGAATGTGCGTGAGGGCCACGGCAGCCACAATGATTCGAACGATCGCCGGATCCATGGAAAGATATTCAGCCAGCCCTCCGCACACGCCTCCCAGTATCTTGTGTTTTCGCGACCGGACCCATCTGCGTCGAATCTCTTTTTGCGAGGCGGCTTCCTCATTTTTTTCTTCTTTCTTGCGGCTGACAATCATCAGATAAGCAACACCAAAAGCGATGAGGACCAGCGGCCAAATAATTTCCCAGGGAATACCATGAAAATACCGAAACCGGAATGACATGGGAAAACGCCATGAAAAATAATTCCACCGGTTCAGAAAGAACGCGAATCCCATGAAGATCAGGATTCCTCCCCAGAGTACGCCCTGGTTCCATTGTTTCTTTTGCGCGTCATTCAGCCCCTCATGTTCCGGGTTGGGTGGAATGAAAATCATTCCCAAAATGTAGGCCGGTATGCCAAGCCCCCCCATAAAAACAGCCAGAGTCCATACAATTCTCACCAGTGTCGGATCCACGGCAAAATACTCGGCAACGCCCGCGCAAACTCCGTCGATCATTTTATCCTTTCGGGATTTATAGAGACGCCGTACAGATGTTTCAGGATCAATTTTTTCTTTCATGGGACCACTCCCGAGTCATATTGATTTCTTTATGATAACGAAAAAAACAGTCCTTTGTTTCAACCCGAAAACCATTTTTCATTCTTTTTTACGCGAGTCCCCGGTCATGGGCACAAAACGAACCGGTATCAGACGCTCTTTGCGCAATGCTCCGTTCTTGCGCGTGACCAGAATCAATTCCTGATACCAGGTTCCCACCGGAATAATCATCCGCCCTCCCTCTTTCAGCTGTTCAGAAAGAGCCGAAGGGATCGAAGGTGGAGCCGCCGTGACCATGATCGCGTCAAAGGGCGCTTTTTCCGGCCACCCGTAGGTTCCATCGCCCTTCAGACATCGTACATTGTCGTATCCCAGATCGGCCAATGTCTCGGCCGCTCTGTCTGCAAGAGCCGGAACGATCTCAATGGTGAACACCGAATCAGCAATCTCGGCCAATACCGCCGCCTGATAGCCTGATCCGGTACCGATTTCCAGCACCCGCTCACCCCCCTTCAGTCGCAGGGCTTCCGTCATATATGCCACAATATAGGGCTGGGAGATGGTTTGATCTTCTCCGATGGGCAGAGGCTCATCGGCATAAGCCAGTCTTCGAAATGATTCGGGAACGAACAGATGGCGAGGCACTTTCCGCATCGCCCGCAACACCTCCTCATCTCTGACACCCCGCGCGATGATCTGTCTCTCGACCATCTCATGACGTTGCCGGATGGGTTTTTCATTTTGAGGCATGGCCGTCTCCCTGTTTAGAAGACTCACGACACCCATCACCAGGAGGATTCCACCGAGAAATAACCACGGCCGCATAATAACCCCCTTTCTTTTGTGTGGTTCCGTGAACTTTTCAGGATTCTTTACCATGGTTAAATTATGTATTTTCCTGGCAGAAGTCAATGAAAAAACCATTAATCGCCAGGTACGTGCCATAACGCTGGATTCAGTTTTATCGGTCTGATTCGAGATTTCTCTTGAAATAATCGTGCAAGTTAATTATTATTCTGAGAACCGGTTTATTCATGGAGGAAACACTATTGAAACTCTTCAGCGCCTTGACTGATGAAAATGAATCCGTTGTAGGGGTTGAGTACAAGGAAAAGAAATTAAACCTGACAGCCGCTCTGTGCATTTATCAGAAAGCACGCGGAATCAAGAATCCTGTTCCCGTCACTTTTCTTCAGGTCATGGTTGAAATGAGAACGTGCTCCGGTGAACTCATAGAAACCGTACTCAGTGACTCCTGGGTGCAATCAAAATGGACATCTCTTGTGCTTCCCGATTCCACGCGTATCGATATTCCCGTCTCCCGGCCGTCGAAGATCATCTGCATCGGCCGCAATTATCAGGAACACGCCCGTGAAATGGACCACCCGATACCCGATGAGGTTCTGTATTTCGGCAAGGCTCCTTCATCACTGCTTGCCCATGAGAGCGACATTCGCATCCCGCGTGATGTGGGAAGAGTTGATCATGAAGCCGAACTCGCGGTAATCATCGGACGGGAAACCTCCCGCGTGCCTGAGAGTTCCGCCATTTCTCATGTTGCGGGTTATTCGATTCTGAATGATGTAACGGCCAGAACCCTGCAGAAAACGGATATCGAACAGGGCAAACCCTGGTTTCGTTCGAAAAGTCTGGACACTTTTTGTCCCATGGGCCCCTATCTGGTGCCCGCCGACCGTATCGACGAGAATCCGCAGCTGGACATCGAATGCCGAGTCAACGGTGAAATCCGGCAGAAAGCAAACACAAGGGAGATGATTTTCTCCGTTCCCGTTCTGATCGCGCAGATAAGCCGACATATCACCCTTCTTCCCGGTGATATCATCGCCACCGGAACCCCGAAAGGAGTTTCCCCCATACAGGCAGGTGATATCGTTGAAATCACCATCGAAGGATTGGGCACATTAAAAAATCGTGTGATCGAAGCTGAGTAAATAACTGATACAGGAGGCGAATTTGAAAATAGGAGTCACCGGCGGCGCCGGGTTCATCGGATCCCACCTGGTCGACAGCCTGATTCGGGACGGTCACCGGGTCGCGGTCATCGACAATCTCAGCATGGGCCGCCTGAATCAGGTGAATGACAAGGCCGCTTTCTATCTAATGGACATCCGTCATGACGAGATCGGAAAGATTTTCGATTTGGAGTCCTTTGATGTGATCTATCATCTGGCAGCACAGATGGATATCCGTGTGTCCGTATCGGATCCGGTTTACGACGCCCGGGTGAATATCCTGGGACTTTTAAATCTTTTACAGCATTGTGTGCGAACCCGCGTCAGACGTTTCATCTTCGCATCCACCGGAGGCGCGATTTATGGTGAACAGGAAGCGTTTCCCTGTGATGAATCCCATCCGACACGCCCTGTTTCTCCTTACGGTATTGCCAAACTGACCTCCGAAAAATATCTGTACTACTATCTGAAAGAGTTCGGCCTGGAACATGTAATTCTTCGATATGCCAACGTGTATGGACCCAGGCAGAATCCCAGGGGAGAAGCGGGAGTGGTCGCCATATTCGCCCACAAGCTGCTTTCAGGTGAGAATCCCGTGATCAACGGCGACGGCCGGCAAACGCGGGATTACGTGTTTGTCGACGATGTGGTCAACGCCAATCTGTCCGCTCTTCATTATTCGGAATGCGAGACCTTCAATATCGGAACCGGAAACGAGACCGACGTCAACGAACTTTTTAAACAGATCAATCATCTGACAGGCAATCAATTTTCGGAAAACCACGGTCCGGCCAAACCCGGCGAACAGAAAAGAAGTGCGATCGACGGATCAAAGGCCTCCCTGAAAATGCAATGGACACCCCGGACCGATTTGGCGCAGGGCCTGAAAAAAACAATCGATTATTTCAAGAGCTGGAAGCCATGATTCTGACCGCTCTCGGAACCGGTTCCGGCATGATCGACCCGAACCGGCATTTCTCGGCTTTTCACGTACGATCGGGAGATTCAAACTTCCTGATCGACGCCGGCGAAGGAGTCACCCGACAGCTGGTGCGTTATCGGCTGGATCCGAAAACCCTCAGCGCAGTGTTCATCAGCCACAGCCATGCCGATCACATGGGCGGGCTGCCCATGCTGCTGCAATGCATGCATCTGGACGGGCGAAAAGAGAAGCTGATCGTGTGTGTGCCTTCCGGAATCTGCAGTCAAATGACGCTTTTTCTGGGCCTGTTTCAAATTTATCCGGCGAGATGGTCATTCCCCATCCTGTTTCATCCCCTGGAACACGGCGCGGTTTTGGAATATTCGGATTTAAATCTCACGGCTCTTCGCAACGGGCATCTTGATTCCCTTTCGGTATCCGCCCGTTCTCTGGGCATTGGAAGCGATGCATACAGTTTTCATTTTTATGAACATCCGGATTATTCCGTTCTGTATACGTCCGACATTCCTTCGTTCAGCCATTTGGAGAAAACTGGCGATATCTATCTGCTCCTTGCAGAAACCACCCATATCACGATCGAAGATATCGATCGGTTCGCCGGCCTCAAAGGAATCGACCGAACCGCCGCGGTTCACATTCCCAGACCGAAACCCCGGGGAAACGTTCAAGGTTCGTTCCGATGGCTGAAAGACGGAGACACATTGCAAATTCCGGATCCACGAGATATCCGATGAATGAAGAAAGAAACCAAAACCTCATGATCGGACATTCCGAAGTTTTCTTGCAGCTCATGGAGACGATCCGCCAGGTCGCACCCACGGAGATCAACGTACTGATTGTTGGTGAAAGCGGCACGGGCAAAGAGATGGTCGCTCAAACCATTCACGCGTACAGCCGGCGCAGAAACAAATCCATGATGACAGTCAACTGCGGGGCAATTCCCCAGGGCATTCTGGAAAGCGAGCTTTTCGGCCATACACGCGGAGCCTTTACCGGAGCGGTTGAGACCCGGAAAGGATATTTTGAACTGGCTGACGGCTCCACCCTTTTCCTCGATGAGATCGGTGAAATGCCGCTCGAAACCCAGGTGCATCTGCTTCGAGTTCTGGAAACCCACGAATTCATGCCCGTTGGGGGACATTCCGTTAAGAAAGTCGATGTTCGGGTTCTGGCCGCCACAAATAAGAACCTGGAGAGAGCCGTTCACCAGGGAGAATTCAGAAAAGACCTTTTTTACCGGCTCAACGCGGTCAAGATCACAGTGCCTCCTCTACGGGCCCGGCGTGAAGATATCCGTGAACTGACTGAATATTTATCTCGACAGATCTGCAGCGAGAGCAATATCCCCATAAAAAGATTTACGACCGAAGCATTCCGGGTTCTGGAACAATACAGCTGGCCCGGTAATATCCGTGAATTGAAAAACATACTGAAGCGAATTCTGATTTTAGAAAAACAGGACACAATCGACGAAGCCCAGATCCGGTTCCATCTGGGCGAGCAGACTTCCGAATCCCGTTCTCTTCCCATGGTGATGCACAAGACCAGCGACCAGGCTGAACGCGAACTGATCTATCGCGCCCTCATGGAACTGAGGCTGGCGGTTGAAGACATACGAAATATGATCATTCAGCATTCCGCAAAGGGACTTCAATTGCCTTCGATCTCGCAAATCTCCGTTGAAGAGACGGAAGAAGATTTCCGGCCCCAAACGCTGAAATCTCTGGAAGCCAGGGCCGTCCAGGAAGCCCTGGAGCGGCATAGCGGCAACCGTAAAAAAGCTTCAAGGGACCTGGGCATCGGAGAGAGAACTCTGTACCGGAAAATCAAGGAGTATGGAATCAATGAATAGGATCCTATTTTATTTGTTGTTTATCGGCGGCCTTTTTTTGTTTGCCGAATGCGGAATTTATTCATTCTCGGGATCATCGCTTCCCGCTCATTTGAATACAGTATCCATCCCCCTTCTTGAGGACAATACCGCGGAATACGGAATCAGCCAGCAGCTTACCGATCTGCTCATTCAGGCAATAACCGATGACAACACCCTTAAAATCGCTTCACCCGGTTCTGGCGATTCGGTGCTGCGCGGAACGATTCTGCAGGTTCAGGAACGAGCCGGACAATACGATCAAAAAGAACAGGCCACCGATTTCCGTATAACGATCACGGTTAAAATTGTGTTTGAGGATTTGAAGAAACAAAGCGTACTTTGGGAAGGTCAGGTGAGCCAATGGGGTATATATGAGCCGGGGAACCGGGATCAGGGCATCACCGAGGCCCTGGAAAAAATATCCCAGGAGGTTCTCAATCGAATCGTCTCTGATTGGTGAGCCTGTGCATAAATGACTTGTGATTCAGGATGATATTTTCTATATTATAGTTTATAGCCTGAATAATTCACAAATAGAATTATGAGTCAAATAAAATCATTGTTTTATATGATTTTATTTGACTCTCAACAGCTCCGTGAATTATTCGGGTTATCCCGACTTTCAATCCTATCTTTTCTATTTATGAATAAGTCGGGATAGTTAAAATTCGGAAGAAGATCAACCGAAAAGATATTGAGCCAATGGAGCCTGTATTTATGAATCTGATGCAAAAGTGCCTGGCCGTGCTCATCCCCGCTGTTTTGCTGATAACGGCCTGTCAAAAGAAAAACTCGACGGAACCTGGACTCAACGCCCCCCCTTCCATCATCAATCTGAAAGCCGTGCCCGAAGCCGTGGGCTTTGGACTGACATCCCGTTTATGGGTTACTGTGGAAGATGACAAAAAGGACCGGCTGTCCTTTCGGTGGGATTGTGAAGCCGGCGCTTTCTCGAATATCCAATCCATGGCTAAAAGCGCGGTTTCCCAAACCAAGGTGTTCCGTGACTCGGTCTTGTGGACGGCCCCTGATTCATTGGGGATCTTTACGATCGCGGTCGTCGTCTCGGACGGCCTGGACAGCACACGGGCAGAAAAGGATATCGAGGTTAAGGGATTTTTCTACGACAATTTCTCCGACTCGCTCGATCTTTGGGTTCAATCCTATTGTGACGCCCGAGTCGAAGATGGAATCATGCACATGCTGGGAAATACCGAAGGATATACCGCCAGCCTGTCCCATATTCCCGATCAGGCCATCCGTCCCGAATACACTCTGGAAGCCGTTGTAACCTATTCCGGAATACCGGATTCCAGCGATTTTTACGGAATATTCTTCAACGTAAACGATGCCGGTTATCCGGCGGTGACCAATTATCTGTTTGCCGTTCTGCCCGGCCGGCCGAACAACTGGGCGCTTCTGGCCTTTTTATACGATGACTTGAATTCAGACTGGTTTCTGCTCGATTCCCAATCCACGGGGTATTCAGCGCTGCTCGATGCCGAAGAGATAACACTTGTCCGCCTGGGCATGACCATGACTGCAGACAAGCGCGTACGCGTTCTCGCCAACGACCAGCTCGTGCATGAAAGCGATGAAATCGCAAATCTGGAAACCATTCTTGGCCGTGACCTGAGTGTTTCGGCCCGGTATTTCGGAATACGCGGATCCTATGACTTTGAGGTGTTAAGTGACGAGGCGCTCCTGTCAACAGTCCGGGAAAACACTTCCGGCCGCTTCGAAATCCTGTCGCGAACTCTCGAGGGCCGCTTTGGAAAAGAAACCAGGATACTTCCTCCTGTTCTCGTACCACTCAGGTCCCGGCTCCAATGAGCGCCCTGGTAAAAGGAAAGAACATTCATGAATCGCCAAAATACGGTTCAGCAGCTCGAAGCAAAACTACGTGAAAACCCGAATGCCCTGGTGTTCGCCCGCCTGGCGGATCTTTACCTGCAGGAGAAGCGGTTCGACGAGGCCATCAATCTGTGCCTGAAAGGGCTCAAAGCCCACAGCGGATACATAACGGGCAACTTTGTCCTGGGCAAAGCATTTATGGCCAAGGGTGATTTCGAAAAAGCCGAAGCGGAATTTAAAAAAGTTTTGACCTATGACCGAACATTTCTGGCCGCTCATAAGATTCTGGGCGATCTCATGGCGCAAATGGGCTGGGAAAACAAGGCGCTGATCCATTACAGAAATCTTCTCTCAACAGATCCGCTTGACGAAGATGTCCGGCAGATGATCGATACAATGGCTCCTTTTGAAACATCTTTCTTGAGTGAACATGCATCCACAGGCTTCGAGAATGCTGCGGAAGAGAAACCATGGACGGCTGAACTGGAAGAGGTGTTCAATATAGAACTGGAAAAACCCTCAACCGGATCGGAACCGCCTGCCACACCCTCGGCGGATGATTCGCTGAATGATTTTAATCTTGAAGAGATGAGCCTGTCCGATTCATTCGGCGAGGAAAAATCCGGCGACATTGAAATTCAGGAGCCCCTTGATGAATCCCCGGTTTCTGAAAACGCCTCCGAGAAAACCGATGATTCCGACGAACCGGATCTCCTTCTGGACATCGAAAATATATCGGATGATCAAGAGAAACCCCTTTTTGATTTAGAAGACAAAACAGCTGAACCGGAATCCGAACTATCCGACACGCAAAGCCCAACCGGACCTGCCGAAGACCGGCTTTTCGATCCTGAAGACGATTTGATATTTTCTCCCTTAAAGACAGAAGAAGAAAGCGACGATGCGCCCTCCGCATCCATCAAAGAAGAGACCACAGAACCAGTGGCATGGGAAGAATCGATCCTGGAAGAAGGCATCGAGGAAGAAAAGAGCGAACACCAGGCGCCGTATCGTGACCCGGGACTGGAAAATGAAATTATTGAAACGATTCAGGAACTGGGAGAGAATCAATCCGATTCAGAAACTCCGGCCGAGACTACGCCGGAGGAAAAGACGCCTTCAGAACCCGCCAAATCTTCAACCAGGCCTTCTTCACAAAAGAAAATCGTAAGCACTACACTCGGTGATATTTTCGCCGCTCAGGGTCAATTCGACAAGGCCCTGGAAGTCTATGAAACCCTTTTGGCCTCTGATCCCCAAAATAAAAGGTTTCTGGATAAAATCGCGGAGCTGAAGCGAAAAATACGGGAAGCCGGATTGTAGGTTCCCTTTTTCTAAAAGGTCTCTTCCGATCATTTCCTTTTGCCCAGCAGATCTTCGATTTCATCCATGGTTCGTGTCATGAGACGCATGGTTCTCTGAAAAGGTTCAGGCGAATTCATGTCCACTCCGGCCCGGCGAAGCAGCTCCACGGGATACCCGGAACCGCCGGATGAAAGAAATGTGATGTAGTGGCGGACAGCCTGCCGGTCCCCTTCAGCCACTGAATCGACCAGCGACAAAGTGGCTGTCAAGGAGGTCGCATATTGATACACATAGTAATTGTAATAAAAATGAGGCACAAAGGACCATTCGGCGTTCATATATTCCGGAATGAGGCATACCGCTTCATCACCGTAATATTTCCTGAGCATGCCCGCGTACAACCGGGTGATTCTCTCGCCTGTCAGGGCTTCTCCTTTCTCGGCGGTGGTGTACAGGAGATACTCGAATTCGGCAAATTTTGTCTGCCGGAACAGCGTTCCCTTCATGGTGTCCAGGATTTCCATAAGAAGCGTCAGACGCGTTTTCCTGTCGGCTTTCTTCATGAGTGCCCTGACCAGAAGGGATTCATTGAGCGTGGATGCCACCTCTGCGACAAAAATGGAATAATCGGACAGAGGATAGGGCTGTTCCCTGTTGGACAGGAAGCTGTGCATCGCGTGTCCCAGTTCATGAATGAGTGTCGATACATCCTGATATTTGCCGTTGAAATTCATCAGAATATAGGGATGCACGTCATACGCGCTGCCGTTGCAATAAGCTCCTGATCGTTTCCCCTCCTTTGGATACAGGTCGATCCATCTGCCGTTCAGAGCGGTTTTAATGACACGGGTATATTCTTCTCCAAGCGGCTCCAGCGCGTCGAGAATCAGCGCGCAGGCCTGTTCGTACGTATACTTGAGTTCGAGGTTCGGCACCACCGGCGCGTACAGATCGAAATAAGTCAGTTTTTCAACTTTCAGCATCCTTTGCCGGATTCGCAGATAACGGTGAAAAAGGGGCAATGCCTCATGAACCTGTTCGATAAGCCTTTGAAAAACCCGAACCGGTATATGGTCCTTGTCCAGGGCGTGATGCAAAGTGGAAGGATAGTTTCTGACCCGGCTGAAGAAGATGTTTTTCTGAATATGCCCGTTCAACTGAACCCCGAAGGTTCGTTGATACCGTCCGAATCTTCTCCAGAAGGTTTGAAAAACTCTTTCCCGATCTCCCCGGTGAGCTCTCGAACGCAGTCTGGCATAGGCCGCCTGATCGAGTCTGACTCTTTCTCCATCATGAAGGCGAATCAACGGATAGTCCATGTCCGCATAGCTGAGAACGGAAAAAGCGTCATGGAATACCGGAGACAACCGGCCCGCCTCTGCCAGTATCTTCTCCTCCTGAACCGAAAGCGTATGGGGCTTCAGGCGGAGAAGATCCCGAAACATCATTCGGTAAGGAGAGAAATCTTTTCGCCTCATCATCGCCCGAATCTTTTGCAGATCCAAAGACAGCAGTTCGGGCTCGATAAATGAGGAGGCCGCCGCCAGAGCGGTCATGATTTCATCCATCTCCTGTTTCATTGCGCGAGATTCGGCGTCACGAGTATTTTCATCCGACTTCATGGATGCGTAGCTCATGAGACGATGAGCCGTTTGAGTCATCTCATACAGGGAATCGAGGCATGATTTGACGGTTTCCGCATCGCGCAGGCGGCCGCGGCAGGTTTCCAGCGTACTCAACCGCTCTTTCAGTCGCTTCTTCGCCTCTTCCCAGACCCGCTTGTCAGGATAGAGATCCTCAAGGTTCCAGTTGCAAGCCGGATCCGGAGCCTTCCCGTTTCGGGAAGTGTTTGCATTTTTTCTTCCATGAGCAGAAAGCCGCATCAAAATATCCTTTTCCAAAAGCCATGAAAACGTTCCTAATGGATAACCGATTTTAAAATCCGGTTCCAATCCGAATAAAGATTCGAGTTTCCGTTGGTTTCGAGCGGGTAAGATCACCCGGACCCCGGGCCAGATAAAACTCCGCTGTACCCAGCGGTGTATAAAACAGAAGACCCGCACCTGCTCCATAGAGTTTCGCCGCCTCATAGTTCAGTGCCGGCGTGTTGAAGCGGGCGTTCCAGCAAACCGTGCCGATGAGACTGAAGTACAGGTTTTTCCTGACCTCGGCGCGCAGCTCGCCCCGAATCAGCTCGAGCCTGTGTCCCATAATCTGATCATACCCCGCCCCGAGAAACCATTCGGGCCTGCCTACATTGTGATATTTGTAAACGGGCGCGTCGTCGGACAGCCGGCCCCAATACCCGGCCAGTCCGCATGTCAGTCGGCTGTAAACCGGAATATAGAAACGGCCCCAGAGGACCATCCGGTAATAATCGATGTTGGACAAAGAACGTTCCGAAGCGTTCTCATATTCGGCATGCACATGCAGCCCCTTTTCCGGAATGAGCCGCCTGTCCAGATAATCCAGATCCATGCGGTACAGCCATTTTCCGATACGAACATTCCGGCGGTCGATTAAACGGGGATCCGAATAATCCACAACCGGACGAATGCCCATCCATTCGACCTCATATCCGATCTCGGCGTTCCAGCCGCGTGAGAGCAGAAACCCGAGACCGGCTCCTGCTCCTCCGCCCCGATCCCGGTATTCGGCCACGCGCTTGCCCCTTTCATTATGCAGGGACACGGGAATGCTCTTAAAAAAGGTCTGGACGAACGGATAGAGAGGCATTTTCAGGGTTCGGCCTGGATAATAGGTCCTCGAATGAAACCGGGTCAGTCCCGCGATCTGAAGCTCATGTTCCGATCGCGTCCCGGGCACGATAAAATGATTGCTTACGACATTCAAGGCCATAACCATCTGATGGTAACCATCGTACCGAATTCCCATTTTCAATCTGCTGTCCGGCAATTCCTTCACTTGAAAATGAAGAAGCACACGGCCTCTGCCCGCCGGCTCGACATCGTAGAAAATGGTTTCGAAATAATCGAGCCCGTATATCTCCATGATCTTTTGATTCAGCCGGTCTATATCGAGTCGGGTTCCGGGTTCGATCTCCAGAAGCCTGTAGATGAACGAGAAGGGAAGCTTCTCGTTGCCCTGAATGGTGATCCCGTGAATCATGGGCCGTGAATGTTCCAAAACACGCAGAAAAAGCCGGCATTCCCGGTCGGACAGGGGAATCACCTCATAATGAATGTCTTCGACCAGACCGCGCTGTTTCATCTCTCCTGCTGTGTCTTTCAGATATTCCAGATCGAGAATATCGCCTGTCCGGATTTTCAGGTTTCTGATGATCTCTTCGGGGCTCAGCGTGATACACCCCGTGACTTCAATGTCGAATATCTTCGGATTAACTTTCATGGGAAGCGTATCCGGATCGACGAACCGCATGAGACCGTGTTCGCGTTTTATCTTCTCAATATCCGCCAGACATTCCCTGGCTGCGGTTTCTCCCCGTTCGATGATTCTTCGAATTCTGTCCGGGAAGAAATCGAGGATTGAAAAACCCTTTAGATCGGGCTGAATCAATACATCGGCCAAAGGGCTGTTCTTTTTCCATCGTTCAATCCCCAGAATCGAGATCGAACGGCTGAGCACATCGACGGCCGATACCAGTTCAGCCGTCTCATGATTCGGACCCACGACATCAACAGCGATAATCAGGTCTGCGCCCATTGCCTTGGCCACATCCACAGGCAGATTGTTGATCAATCCTCCATCAACGAGAAGGGAATCACCCCATTTTACGGGGCTGAAAAGCGTCGGGATCGACATGGTGGATCGAACAGCCCTGACCAGGCTGCCGCCGGACAGAATCACTTCATTGCCGTTTCTCAGATTGACGGCCGTACACCGATAAGGAATGGGCAGATCGTCGAAATCCTGAACGGACTCATAGGGATACAACAGACCGGAGAGCATAAGCACCACTTTCTGACCGAAAACGAGACCGCTGGCCGGTATGGGGATCAGCCCTCGAAACACGAATTCCATCTGGTAGCGCTCCGTCTCCTTTTTCAGAAAATAGGGCATCAAAGAGCGCCCCGGACGATCTGTGAAGATCTCTTCCCAGTCGCTGCGAAGGGCCAGCTGTTCAAGCTGTTCTCCGGTATACCCGGTCGAATACAAAGCCCCGAGAATACCGCCCATGCTGGTGCCCACAATATAATCGATGGGAATTTGAAGCGAATCGATCATCTTCAGTGTGCCGATATGGGCGAATCCCCTGGCTCCGCCTCCGGAAAGAACCAGGCCGATTTTCGGTCGATCCCGGCTGATGCCCGAGACACACAGACTGAAGCAGAAAAGAGCGAACACCCATTTGAATCGATACAACTGCCTCATCGAAAAGCCTCTATAATCGCGAGAATCAAGAACCTTTTCAGTGCGACCACACGCCGCACTGAACTGTTTCATTGATTTACTGCTCAACCGGCACCATACAAAGAAACCGAAGCACATCCTTACCCCTGTTGAAAAAACAGTGTTTCTCGCCGGAAGGCACAAATATCGCGGTTCCGGGACCGACCGGCGCTTCCTCGCCTTCCTTCCAGACCGTACCCGTGCCCGCAAGAATAAAAACTTCATGCTCGCTGTCATGAATATGCAGCGGCGTATGCCCTTCAGGCTGAATTTCAAAGAGACGCATGGCAAAACCCGGTGCCCCGTCTTCCGCGGCAATCAGCCAGCGTATGGTGACTTTCTCGGCGCCCTGAACCGTAACCGGCGCCGCGTCGATGTCTTTATAATGAATGATCTTCATGGATATCCTCCTTCATTCCTTAAACGGTCAATGATTTTACGATCGGCCGCGGGAAACGCGTATCGGTCGAGATCCTTCACGGTCACCCAGCGGAAATCGTCCACTCCCCGGCACTGAATTGTTCCGCCCTCGAAATGGCAGTGAAAAACATGCAGCGTGATCCGAAAATGGGAATACGCGTGGTTTACAATGCAGAACCGTTTCACGGGTTCAACCTCAACAGCCAGCTCCTCCCGAATCTCCCGAATAAGACACTTATCCAGAGGCTCATCGCCCTCCCGCTTTCCGCCCGGGAACTCCCATAAACCGCCCAGCAGACCATGCGGCGGTCGCAGCGTGATGAGACAATGTCGTTTATCTCTCCATATGATTCCCGCGGTCACTTCCACGTGCGGAACGGCTCTTCGCGGGGGTTTCACCGGAAGCTCGGTCTGAATGCCGAGCTTACGTGCTTCACAGAAATCCGAGACCGGACATTCGGAGCATTCAGGCCTGGGCCGACAGACAAGAGCGCCCAGCTCCATGAGAGCCTGATTGAACCGGTCGACCCGGGTTTCCGGAAGCAAGCCGTCCGCCATGTTCCAGAGCCGCTCCCTGACGGAATTCGACGAGACATTGTCCGTCACATGGAAAAGCCGCGTCAAGACACGGATGACATTGCCGTCCAGAACCGCAGTCCGTCTGCCGAAAGCGATGCTGGCAATGGCTCCGGCCGTGTATCGTCCGATACCGGGAAGCCGCATAAGCTCCTGAGCCGTGTCGGGTATACCGGTTCCTTCCTGAACCACGAGTCTGGCCGCTTTGTGGAGATTCCGTGCCCTGGAATAATAGCCCAGACCTTCCCATGATTTCATCACCTGATCCGGCTCGGCCGAAGCCAGCAATTCCACGGTGGGAAACCGTTCAAAGAATCTCTCATAGTAATCCACGGCTGTATTCACCTGAGTCTGCTGAAGCATGATTTCAGAGACCCAGATTCTGTAGGGATCGTTTGTTTTTCGCCAGGGCAGCGGCCGATGCGACCGGTCATACCAGGCGGAGAGGCGCTTCTGAAACGCTTTCCGATGCTTCCAGGAGCCTGTATTCAAATGACAGCCGTCCCCTTCCTCTTTTCCGAAATCACTTACTTTTCCTTGTCGAGACTGCGCTCCGTCCAGATCTGGACGAGATTGATGAGGGTCTGCAGGGCCCTGTCCATGGCCTCCACGGGAATCCATTCCAGTTTGCTGTGGAAGTTCATGCCTCCGGTGAATATGTTGGGAGTGGGCAGACCCTCATAGCACAGACGGGCCCCGTCCGTTCCTCCGCGAATACTGTGAAGCCGCGGATTCAGTCCCGTTTTTTTCACCGCTTCCAGGGCGTATTCCACCGCCCGGGGAGCCTCATCGAGTTTGTAGCGCATATTCCTGTATGACTGAGTGATTTTAAGCTCTATATCCGCACCCGGAAATTTCTGGGCCGTTTGTTTTCCGAGCAGTTCGAGGCGGTCGGCTTTCTCATCCATCCCCTTCTCTTCGAAATCCCGGATCAGGACCTTCAAAGTCACTTCTTCGACACCGCCCTGAAGCACATAGGGATGCAGGTATCCCTCCTTTTTTTCCGTAGTTTCCGGAGAGGGATCCGCTTCCAGGGATTTGATGAGCTCACCCGCGGCGCGTATGGCATTGACCATTCTTCCCTTGGCATACCCGGGATGGAGATTAACCCCCCGAATGGTGTACACAGCCGTAGCCGCGTTGAATGTTTCGTTCTCGATCTCGCCGGCTTTCTCGCCGTCCACGGTGTAGGCGAAATCGGCTCCGAACTTCTTGACATCAAAATACCGGGTTCCCATGCCGACTTCTTCATCCGGAGTGAAAGCGACGCGCACGGTTCCGTGTTTGATCTCCGGATGGTGGAGGAAATATTCCAGCATTGTCATGATCTCCGCGATACCGGCCTTGTTGTCCGCGCCGAGCAGGGTGGTTCCATCCGATGTCACGATGTCCGATCCGATATACTTCTTCAGTTCGGGATTGTCCTTTTCCGTGATCACCTGTGTCTTGTCTCCCGGAAGAACGATATCGCCTCCCTGATAATGGGAATGCACGACCGGCAGGACGTTTTTTCCCGAAACCTCGGGTGAGGTGTCGACATGGGCCAGAAATCCGATTACCGGGACCCTGTCAAGCTGATCCGAAGGAAGGTTTCCAGGCAGGGTGGCCGTCACGTATCCGTATCGGTCCATTTCGGCGTCTTTGATTCCCATTCCCTTGAGCTCTTCAACGAGCAGCCCGGACAGTTCCTTCTGTTTTTCTGTGCTCGGATAATTGTCTCCGGCATCTTCACTGGACTGTGTGTCCATCTTGACATACCAGAAAAATCGTTCCAGCATCTTGTTCTGCATGAAATCCTCCTTGATCGTTCGACCCGGTTATCTAA
>DSAB01000090.1 GCA_011388275.1 bacterium
ACCGTCGGCTGTCGAAGAAGCCGCCGAAAAAGTGGGGAAACTGCCACGCCGCAAACTGGGGTACAGCGGCAGAGAAGTATCGGTTATTCTGGGAGCCGGCGATCTGGCGCCGGCCTGCAGGGAAGCCGGCATTCTCTGCGGAATGAATTACTGGCACAAGGCCAACCGGTGGATGCGGGATGGAGCCCCGGAGTCTATTCTGAAGAACCGGGAGGCGCACTACTGCCAGGTAAACGTCGACCGGGCCGGACCGGATCATTACCGGGGACATTTCGATGAAGATCAGCATGTCGCATTCGTCAGGGAAGCTCTGGAGAAGACCGGTCTGGGCTATTTCGACGACATGCAGCTTCATTACGGATATCACAGTGTCGAGGAGCTCAAAACCGACCGGAGTTTCATACGCGCATTCGACAGGCTGAAGAAACAGGGGCTGGTCAGGCATCTCTGTCTGTCGCAGCACAGTTACGCCGGCAACTCCAGAGTGCCGGGCGGTCAGAGCGCCGCCGAAATACTCACCGGCGTGGTTGAGGACGGCCTGTATGAACACGGCCAGTTCATCTATTCCTATGGCGCGGACCCTGAAATGGACGCATTCATGGCGTTCGCCCGTAAGAAGGGATTCGGCACCATCGCGATGAAGACGTCCCGGGGAATCGGCCGCATGAAAGAGGATCCGGCCTTTATGGCGAAACTTCCCGAAGGCGTATCTCCTCATAACGCGCTGGTCCGCTGGCTGACTACAGGCACATTGCTGGATACGGCGGTAATACGCGTCAGAGATCTGAATGAATTCGTGGAAACCTACTCCGGGGCGGGAAAACCGATGCGAGCGGGGGACGCGCGAGCGATCGCCATGATGACGGAACAGGCGGACCGTACGGCCTGTCGTCTTTGCGCGACATGTCAGCCTCACTGTCCCGAGCAGGTGCCCATCACGGAGATTTTGCGATTCGAACGTTACGCTCTGGATGATCATGACCGCTACAAGGCGAACCGGCTTTATGCCGCGCTGGACCGCCAGGGAGACCGGTGCGTGAGCTGCGGAACCTGCGTGGAGCACTGTCCGCTGAATCTTCAGATTCCAAAGAAGCTGGCGGAGATTCACAGGCTGCTGGCGTGAAAATATTGAATAGCAACGGGTTGATACTCCGTGGAATAGAGGGGAAATGGGTTTTTATTTTCGTGAAGTCCAGCGTTTCCGCCAGATATGGGGATGGCTGATAGTCCTTTCCATCGCCGCACTCATGTGGTATATGGCTTTTCAGCAGTTGATTCTGGGACTTCCACCGGGAAACAACCCCGCGCCCGATAGTTTGCTGGTCGCCTTATGGCTGATAATCGGCATTGGCATGCCGGTCTTCATGGGGTCGTGCAGGCTGATTACCGAAGTGCGGGAAGACGGTCTCTATGTCCGGTTTGCCCCGTTTCACCGGAATTTTCACCGGTATGGTTTCGATGAGATTGCGGAGTATGAACTCCGTACCTTCCGGCCCGTTCTCCATTACGGAGGTTGGGGGATCCGCTATGGAAGCCGAGGTATGGCGTATACCATGAGCGGCAAACGCGGCGTGCAGCTGGTGCTGAAGAGCGGAAAGAATCTCCTCATCGGTTCCAGGCGGGCCGATGAGCTGCGGAGAGCCATGGACAATCTCTTCCGGTCGTGAAAGAATCCTTGCGATGAAATAGAGAATGCACCATTCGATAATAATGAATACGCCAGCTATAGCCGGGAGGGGTATTGCAGTCATTCTTTTTATACCGATTGATCCGATGAGTACCGAATGGTTTTGAATCAGGGACGTGCATCGCGCCGGTTGCCGGCTGTGCCGTTGAGCAAATGCTCTAATTCGGCATATTCCCAAAACCGAAGGCAGGTGTTTTAGCCCCGGTTTCGCGATCTGAATGAATGAAGATGGGTAAGTCTTCAGATTAGAATAGGGGTCTTTATGACTGGTAAGACCTTCTTAAACAGAGTGGCTAACGGGGAAACGGATGTCATCCAGCTTCTCTTGTCGATGCTGGATGAATGCGGGGCTTCGTACTGTGTTATTGGCGGTCTTGGTGTCAACGCGTATGCCGAGCCTGTGGTGAGCCTCGATTTGGACCTGGTGGTGGTCTCGGATCGCGTTGCGGCCCTGCGGGAGATCGCTGCAGCCAAAGGCATGACGGTTCAGGATTTCGAACACAGCGTCAATATGTCCGTGTCCGGATCTGATCTTCGTATCCAGCTCCAGAGCGATCCTCGCTATCAGGAGTTCATTTCCCGAGCTGAGCGTCACGCTGTCCTGGGGTACGAAATGTCAGTGGCATGTATTCAGGACGTTCTCCGGGGCAAGATTTGGGCATACTCAGATGAGACGAGACGTCAGAGCAAACGTCAAAAGGACCTGTCTGACATCATGCGTCTGGTCGAGACTCATCCGGAATTGAAACCAGGTCTCCCGCCGGAAATAGCTGACAAGATCGAATGATTACCATCCGGGGTGCGAACAAGTGAATGCTCTGCGCAGCAGAGCAGCCTTGACCGCTCTGCGTAGCAGAGCAGCCTTGAATCCAGGTTAATAACAATCAATATTCCGGCTTACACATGAAAAGATTATTATCCCGACTTATTCATAAATAGAAAAGATAGGATTGAAAGTCGGGATAACCCGAATAATTCTATTTGTGAATTATTCAGGTTATATAATAAAATGTTACATATTACCGCGAGAGAAATCTCCTGTGTTTTTTTAACGGCCGGTCTTTTCATGTTATCGGCTTGTTCACTCCGTCAAACCATTCCTGCAGCAGGCGTTTATCGGTTTTTCGATGAAAGCGTGGTCAGCATCAGAAAAAGCAATGGGAAAATTCTGAGGTACCGTTTCTACGAAAACGGGAAAAGCGGACGGTTGTATCCGGACGGAAAAAATCACTATGTGTCCGGAGACGGTTTTTATCACCGCTAGTACTGAAAGCTGCTTTTCCCGATAAACTCCCTGAGAATCGAATTGGGCGGCACGGCTGCCGAAGGAAACGCATGCACAAAGCGCAGCAGTTCCAGCAGCCGGCGGGCTTCGGCCGCGTATTCATGCTGTTCGGGCACCGACCGGAGCAGAGGTTCTATGTGATGCCGCAGAACCGGGAGTTCATACAGCAGGGCTGAATTGAATACGATATCCGCCGACTCCTGAAAGGGGAATATATAAACGGATTCCCCCCGGCGGACCTCCTCCCACCGGCCCAGTGTTTCGGCCGGCGAATAGCCCCGGAACAGAGAATCGCGTATCAGGCGCCGAAGCAACCGGATATCGCTGGTGGGCACCCGCCGGTGATGGGTGATATTGATCTGGGTAAGGGCGCTGACATAGATCTTCAGTTTCTGAAGGGACGGTACGGATGCGGTAATCAGATGGTTCAGTCCGTGAATCCCCTCGAGAAGAACGGGCTGGCGGGCCTGGAGGCGAACCGCCGGTCCTTCAAGGCTTCGGCCGGTCTTGAAATCGTACCGTCTCAGTTTGACCGGACGTCCTTTCATGAGCAGGGCAAGGTCCTGTTCCAGGGCTTTCAGGTCCAGAGAAGCCGGGGATTCATAATCATATTCTCCGGCTTGATTCCGGGGTGTATGCTTCCGGTTCAGAAAGTAATCATCCAGCGACAGGGCCAGCGGACGCATGCCGTTGACGCGAAGCTGGATCATCAGCCTTTTGGCAAAAGTCGTCTTGCCCGATGAGGACGGTCCGGCGATGAGAACCAGCCGCCTGGAGGATCTCCCGGTGAGATAATCGGCGATATGGGCGATTTTCTTCTCATGCAAACCCTCGGCAATGTGAATCAGCTGCTCCATGGTTTTTTGACGTACGGCCTCATTGAGCTGGTCCGTTTTCTGAATGCCCACAATGGATTCCCAGCGTCCGTACTCCTGAAACACATCGAACAATTTTCGCGGCATCGGAATACGCGGAAGCGGATCCGGCTTTCCGATTTCGGGGAACCGCAGAATCATGCCCTGATGCCATTTCTTCAGATCGAAACCGGACAGGGTTCCCGCGGAATAGAGCAGCGGCCCTTCCAGAAAAGCGCGCGTGTCTCCCATTTTTGAAAACACCCAATGGTTTTGACTCCGGTTCGATTCCAGCAAGCGGGGACTTTCGCCCATACTTTGAAAACAGGACTCCGCTTCCCGGCGGGTTAAAATCTCCGTTTGAACGGGAATATCCTCTGCGATGGACCCGCGAATATGCCGTTTCAGGATTTTCACGTCTCCTGACCGAACACGGCGTCCGGACAGCTCGCAGTAGAGACCGTCACCCAGAGAATGATCGATGAGAAGCCGTGATTCGGGAAACACGTTTCGGCAGGCATGAATGAGCAGCAGACACAGCGTGTTCTGAACGGCTCGGATGCCCTCGCTGTCGGACGCGCAAATCCACTGAATCCGTGCATTGGAAGTGACGGGAGCATGCAGGGAACAGAGTCTTCCGTTTATTCGGGCCAGAACAGGTTTCGGGTCGTTTCCATAGGCCAGATTGTGAAGAGGGGTTCCCCGCTCAACGCGCCGGCGGGTTCCGTCGGGAAATGTGAGAACGCATTGTTGCGGCATGATGATCCTCACTGAATAAACTGAAAACAATAAATTAACCAAAAGACCCCGATTTATCAAGCGCTTTTTCATTGACAAAGGATACTGAAATGATTACTTTGCATTCGTATGCCGAGAGAACGTATCGCTATAATCGGAGCTGGAAGGGTGGGAACCGCCCTGGCAGAGGCGCTGGTAAAGGCCGGATATCCCATTCTGGGTGTACTGGATAAGGATTCCGGCAAAGCCCGAAAAGCGGCCCGTCTCGCCCGCGTGTTTCAGAATCCGTCCGGGATGGAAGATCTGCCTCTGGAGACCACCCTGATTTTTATCTGTGTGCCGGACGACGCCATCGCGGATACGGCAACGAAGCTGGCTTCGGCCGTTGCCTGGACATCCGACACGCTGGCGGTTCATACTTCAGGGCTACGGACATCCGAGGTTCTTCAACCCTTTAAAGAGAAGAAAGTGCAGACAGCATCCATGCATCCCTGCCTGAGTTTTTCAGGGCAGTCCCAGGAGAATCTTCAGGATGTTCCGTTCATACTGGAAGGCGAAAACCGGGCGATGAACCGCCTGGAACGGCTGATTCACCGCTTCCAGGGCATCCCCTTCAGGCTGAAAGCCGATGAAAAACCCCGCTATCATCTGGCCTGTGTCATGATGTCCAACTATCTGGTTGCTCTTTTTCAGATGGCGCACGAGGTTACCGCGGATTCAAATATTTCATTTCGCACCTTCATTCCCCTGGTGCAGTCCACGCTGAACAACGTCCAAAAAAAGGGCGCGGCCGGCGCTCTTACCGGACCCATTCTCAGGGGTGATGTTGAGACCGTCAGGGTGCACCTGCAAATTCTGGAAAGCGCGGACAAGAGGATTCTGGAAGCTTACCGGGCGCTCGGACTGACGGCTTTGCATCTGGCCGAATCCCGGCTTTCCCGTGAAAAAACCGTGTTGATTCGATCATTGCTGGCCGGTCAGGCGGAGTCCGAATGAAATGGGCGGATCTTCATGTTCATACGGCGCTGTGCCGTCACGCCCGGGGTGAGATGCATTCCTTCATGCTGGCCGCGCGGCATGCCGGTCTGGATCTGGGATTTGCCGATCACGCACCGGCCCGTAGGGGATTCGATCCGGAGAACCGGATGGACCGGAAAACATTTCCGGAATATACAGATACAATTGTGAGAATACGCGAGGCGGCTCCGGATTTGCGGATTTTTATGGGCGCCGAAGCGGATATCTATTCGGGATTCGAGGATGAGCTGGGTGAGCTGAGATCCGCCTTTGAAATAGATTACATCATCGGATCGGTGCATTACGTGGACGGGGTGTTTGTATTTTCGGGCTCACCACTTGTGCTCCCGGATTCGGATACACGAAGAATCATCCGACGTTATTTTGAACTGCTCGGTGAAGGCATTCAATCGCCTCTGGTGGATATTGCCGGCCACCTGGATGCCGTGAAATGGATCTTTCCCCATAACAGAGAGGATATCGAAGCGGCGGCTTTGGACTTTCTGGATGCCGTGTCCTGCGCCGGGAAAGCGGTTGAGTTCAATACGTCGGGATGGCGGCGGGGGCAGGGTGAGCCTTTCCCCGGCATCCATCTGATTGAGGCCGCCGCGGAAAGAGGCCTTCCCATCTGTCTGGGTTCCGACGCGCATCAGCCCGATCAGGTGGGCTATGCGTTCGCCCGGGCCGCGGAAATCCTCATGAAATTTGGATACGGGCCCGGGAATCATCGGGGGCTGCCCATGTGGCTTCCCATCCAAAAAGCCGATCGGGTCCGCTGAGTCCGCGGCGTGCCGACAAGCGAAAAGTGTTCGCAAACGCTGCACGGCCTGATAACAAAATGAAACAATACGGCTGTCTAAGTAAAACACTCCTGCCGGCGGATTCTCTTCCGTCTATGATGTCTGATGGACGCATTGTGATCACTCCTGTCCGTGATTTGGCCGAAAATAAACACTGCGGTGGAAAACGGCCCATTTTAACAATCTTCTCAAATCCCTGAAAAAACAAAAGATTATACGACCTTCATCGGCAATCGGTCTGTCCGGAATCCTTATTTCCTGTTTCTGCGATACGTGTAAATATTACGATTTGGCAACAATTGAGGCTGACATTGTTCCAATAATTACATTTGGCATGAGGTTTGCAAACAGTATTGAATAAAGAAAGGAATCGACTCAGTCCCATGACAGAAGTCAAACCCGAAAAGAAGACCCTGTTCGCTCAGGAGGGTTTCATCAGTACCGAAGAAGCAGACCGGATCATGGACCCTTCCGTACGGATCATCAACATCCATGTGTTGTCCGACGGCATTGCGTTTTCGTCCGTTCCCATGGAATCCCGACAAAGAATGCGGATGTTTCGATGAAACTGTTGAACGCGAAAATGAAGTGGATCCCGTGTTTGATTCTGTCCGCGGTGGCGGTTCTGGTTTTCGCGGGCATGGTGGGTCAAAATTCTGTTGATTCGGGCAGCAGCCTGGTTCTGAAAACAATGGAAAATGATATTCGAACCGCACGGGCTGTTCTTTCGGCCGAACTCGGTCAAATCGTCATTCTGGGACAGGACAACAGCCGGAAGGTGTATCGGATCACAAATGGCATTTTATGGCTCGACGGCAAACCCGTGCTCTCCGGAATCGATTCCTTTCATTTTGAGTATCGGGATGCTCATGAGAATCTTCTGAAAAAGGAAGGCCGCCTGACACGGGCCGTTCACACCGTTTCGTACATTCTCGTATGGGAACAAGACAACCGCAACCGGCACGTCAACAGCCGGATTGTATTGAACGATCCGGATTCAAGGGAATCTTCCAAAGTGGTGTGGGCGTATTCCAGAAAATTGTAAAACTCGCTTCACTCCTCCTATACATGACTCACTCTCTCCTCGAAAGCACCCTGATGGTCAGGGTGCTTTCTTTTTTACGCGTACACATTGCCGGCGTCTGTTCCACCCAAGTTTTTTTCTTGACTGATCCATTGAAATTCTGTATTTTCAAGACGGACGGTTTGCAGGCTGATCCGGTCCTTCGAAATATCCTGTCAGCGCGCTGAAGGCCGCGTAAGTGTGGATGGCTCGGAATTGATCGGTCTCTGAAGGCCGAAATAGGGACTTTCAGCAGGGAGGCATTGCATGGCAGCAGACATTTACTCCGGTGATATTCTGCCGTTTTTATTGCGGCTTTCGACCGTTTGGAACATCGGGTTCCGGCATCTCTGTACCGGAAGATTCGAGTATGCGTCGACCATGAACACTGGGCGGAGACGGAATCGTCCTGTGAAACGCTTTTCAGACTGCATCATATTCGGCTGCAGGAGACCTTTCATCACTGGAATCAGGCAGGGCGGGTGGATATGGATTTTCAAATCCGAACCCGAAACAACCGTCAAAGCGGAATCCTGGTGGCGGCCATCAGCCGGATGAAAGGGGTGACGGATGTGGACTGGCAGTAAATCCGGAGAAGAGGACATCGTGCAAACTGAAAAAAAACCGGTGAAATCCATGGATTTTTACCAGCGGCTGCGCCGCCGCATCAATACCTGGAGCCGTGAACATCATCAGGGCCGTTTCCCATGGGGCGAATGGCTTCTGACTGCGCCCGATCTGTTCCACCTGCTGGTCCGGCTCGGGGCGGATCCGAGGGTCTCCTGGAAGCACAAGGCCCGTCTGGCGGCAGCCGTGACCTATTTTGTCTCGCCTCTGGATTTTCTTCCTGAAATGATTTTAGGTCCGATAGGTTTTCTGGATGATGTGGTGCTGGCCGCCATGGTTCTGAACGGAATCATCAATGAAACGGATCCTTCCCTGGTTGAAGAACATTGGGCCGGTGAGGGGGATATTCTGAAGACCGTGCGCGCTATTCTGCTTGAAGCGGACCAAATGCTTGGAAGGGGAATGGTCCGGCGGCTCGGACGCTGGATCGCGCGGCGGTGAAAAGCGAAATAAATCCATTGATTTAATCACCGATTTTCTTTATTTTATCCCGTTCTGTCGATTTGTTACCAGGACCAATCAGTTTAAGGAGATGCCATGACGGTTTTCGCCCCGCTTGACTGGATCTGGATGGGCGCCCTTCTGTTACTCATGGTGGGCTGCGGCGTGCTTTTTTACAGGCTGGGGAAACGGTCTGAAGCCGATTTCTTTCTGGCCGGCCGGGGGCTGCCCTGGTGGCTTCCCGCGGCGTCGGTTTACGCCACGCATACGGCCACGGACACGCCCATGTGGGTGACGGGCGTGATCTACCGGTATGGGTTTTCAGGAATCTGGTACACGTTCTTTTCGGCCTGGTGCGCCATCAGCGCGTTTGTTTCCACAAGAATATTCCGAAGGTCTCTGGCCTATACCCAGGCCGAATGGCAGAGCCTGCGTTTCAGCGGTCTGGGCAGTGAGCTGCTGCGGGGCTGGATGTCGGGCTGGCAGGTTTTCATGAATATGTTCATCATGGGCTGGGTGGGAATGGCCATGGGCAAACTCTGCAACTACGCCTTCGGGTGGCCTCTGTGGATCGGTTTGATCCTCTTTTCTTCCGTGTGTGCGATCTATGTGCTGGCCGCCGGATATTGGGGTGTGGTCATGGCCGATTTTCAGCAGGGAATTATCGCCTTTGCCGCCATTATTGTCGTCTCCGTATGGGGCGTGGCCGCTGCGGGCGGACCGGGTGCGATTGTGGACAAATTATCCGCGATGGGAGAATCGTGGCGGTTGAATCCCTTTCATTTCACGGGTTGGTTCACCGGTGATTTTCCTGTCGTGTGGTTTCTCACCATGATGTTCATCGCGCTTTTGGGTGGATTCGGAATGGGCACCTCAATCGACTGGTATTCTGAAGCCCAGAGGATTCAGTCGGCACGAACCGTTCGGGACGCCAGCTATTCGATCTGGTGGGGCACGGCGATCGTCATTGTCCGCAATTCCATATGGGCCGTGGCCGTGCTGGGTTTTTTTGTCCTGTTCCCCAACATCACGGAAGCCGCGGAGTATGAACTGGGCTGGTTCAGACTGGGTTTCGAAACACTCCCAGCGGGCCTCCTGGGATTTTTCTTCGCGGCGATACTGGCCATTCATCTGTCCACCATATCCACGCATTTGAATCTGGGCGCGGTGTACGCCACGCGGGATCTGTATCATCATTACATCAATCCCGATGCCTCGCAGAAAAAACTGATCTGGGTGGGCCGGATTTCAACCTTGATTTTGCTCATCGGTTCCTTCATCTTCGGTCTGATGATGAAGGAGATCACCAAATGGCTGATCTTTGCTTTATGGATCATGGCGGCGGGTGTGTGGCTGCCCAATATTCTGCAGGTGATCTGGTGGCGGTTCAACGCCTGGGGCTATTTATCGGCCTGGATCGCGAATCTGGGTCTTTCCTGGGTGGTGGTCTGGATTCTGCCCGCGTTCGGTGTGATACCCGAACTTCCGGATTATCTGCAGTTCTGGGCGCTTATGCTACTGACGTCTCTGATCTATTTTCCGGTGACTTTCCTGACGCGTCCCGAAAGGATGGATCGTTTGGTCAAGTATTATGCCATGTGCCGGCCCATCGGGTTCTGGGGACCGGTGAGAAAAGAAGCACGGCGTTTGAATTTACTGTAAACCGTTTTTGATGACCCAATCAAGAGGAACGCGATGAGATGGATTCGTAGAAAATGGAAGGCGGCCGACGCGAGGGAGTGGACTCGGGAAGACGCCATGGCGATTGTCCTTTCGCCTCTGGCCTATATCGGCCTGGCTGTGGGAGTGGCCTTGAGCATGCTGCTGATTCCCTCGGGATACTGGATTCTGGGGATCACCATCCTCGTCATCCTGCTCATGCACTGGATCATCGATCCGAAACTGAAGGCCGTTTCCGAAGATTTTGAGAAAAAGCAGAAACAGTTCCTTGAGAATCTGGAGAAAATAGAACGCTGGGAGGAATCGGAATGAGTGAGGGATTCTGGGTCGTTGTCGGGATGTCCATTGCCTATATCGCCTCGTTTATGGGGCTGATCTTTGCGTGGGTTCATTACAAGCGCCGGCATCCCAGGAAAAAAGACAGGGAGAAGGAGCCGTTATGATCGTGATGAAGCTGTCTCCGATCGGAAGTCCTATCCTGGGCATTATTATTCCCGCAGGAGTCTTTGTGATATCGTTTATTCTGACCTGGTTTCTCTACCGGCATTTTTCCAAAGGGTCCTGATAACGGTTTTATTATTGACATTGGGCGATTTTTTTCATAATTTATTCCTGTTCAGTCTGTTTATGGGGACGAATTGGATTCGACGGGATCGAGGTGACTGAAGAACGCGTGTCCAGGTCCTGGAACCTGGTAAAACCTTCAGGAAACCATAATAATCGGCAACGATTATAATTTTGCTCTGGCCGCTTAATCAAGCGGTCCGTTCCCTCGGGACCGCCCCTGCCGGGGCCTGAACGGGACGTCGCAAAAGGCGGGGTAGTTCCTGTTATTGTCTGAGTAACGGGAATGAGACTCAATCAGACTCGGCCGAGAGATTTCCTGCCTGCCGGAAACTCGAGGCGAGATTCAAAGACAGGCTACGCACGTAGGGTTCTTCAGGAGTCTGTTTCCGGACGTGGGTTCGATTCCCACCGTCTCCACCCATGCTGATTCATAACGAACCGTTCGAAGAAAAATCCTCTTTGTCTTTGAAGGTTCGTTTTTTCTTGCCGCTAATCCTTTCGGACCGAACCAAGAGGCGAAACCGATGAACGAAGAACGCGGAAAATTCAGTAAACTGGGCTTTATTCTGGCGGCCGCCGGTTCGGCCGTGGGTCTGGGCAATCTCTGGCGTTTTCCTTTCGAAGTGGGCGACAACGGCGGAGGGCTTTTTGTCCTTATCTATATTATCGCCATTGCCGCGATTGCCATACCGGTGCTGATGGCAGAGGTCTCACTGGGCCGCTATACGGGAAAGAATCCCGTCGGAGCCATTCTGACGATCCGGCCCGGCAGTCCCTGGAAGTGGGTCGGCTATCTGGGTGTGGCCTCGGGTTTTATGATTCTTTCATTTTACTCGGTGGTGGCGGGTCAGACCGTGGGATATTTCTGCAAAGCGGTGAGCGGCGGATTCCGTGATATGACTCCGGAAACCGCGGAAGCCATGTATACAGGCTTCACCGGCCATTCCGTGGCCCAGGTGGCCCTCTTGCTTCTGTTTATTTTACTGACCGTGTTTGTGGTTTCACGCGGTGTGGCCGGAGGCATTGAACGGTGCTCCAAGATCCTGATGCCCGTGCTTCTGGGTATTCTCGTTCTGCTCCTGGTACGGTCATTGACCCTGGAGGGAGCCTCTCTGGGTGTGGCTTTTTATCTGAAACCCGACTGGTCCGCCCTGACGCCGAAACTGGTGATCGCCGCCATGGGACAGGCCTTTTTCAGTATGAGCCTGGGCATGGGGACGATGATTACCTATGGATCCTACGTCAGCAAAAAGGACAGCATACCGGGCTCATCGGGCTGGATTGCCTTATTCGATACGTTCATCGCCATTCTGGCGGGATTTATCATCTTTCCGGCGATCTTTTCACAGGGCATGGATCCGGCCCAGGGCTCGGGAATCATGTTCAATGTGCTGCCCGTGCTGTTCGCCAAGATGCCCGGAGGCATGGTATTCGGAGCTCTTTTCTTTCTGCTTCTTTCGATCGCGGCCCTGACATCGACCATTTCCATACTGGAAGTGCCCGTAGCCTATTTCATCGACGAGAAAGGATGGAAACGCAAATACGCGGCCTATATCATCGGCGGCATGGCGTTTTTGATCGGAGTGCCTTCGGCCTTGTCCAACGGTGGCGTGGCTTTCTTTTCCAATCTGCCTGGAATCCACATGGGATTCGCCGATTTGTGGAACAAAGTCTGGGGAAGCTATTCGCTGAGCATCGGCGCGTTTTTCATCGCTCTGTTCGTGGGATATGTATGGAAGACATCCAATGCCCTGAACGAAATCCGGACCGGGACCCGGCGGTTCCCCTTGGGCGGGTTGTGGGCCTTTTCCGTCCGTTTTATGGCTCCCGTGCTCATTCTCGCGATTCTGGTCATCTCTTTTCTGTAAATTTCTTCGTGACATTGGCGTGACAATCTGCCGAGCGGAGTGACGCGTCCGGGCTCTTCATTGTTCCGCCGCCATGCCGGCTGCCGCCTGTTCGGGCCGGCTGAATCCGATTTTTCATTTGTCATGAACCTTATGCCGAATAATCCGTATACAATTTGACATGCCGTTGCTCGACTGCTGCGAAGGATGTCGATGAGACTCATCACATGATTAATTCAATGGAGGTTCGAATGAATCGCTGGATCTATGGGTGGTTTGCCCTCGGCTTTTGCCTGGCAACGGCCGCTTCGGGCGCGGACTACGCGTCACCGGATCAGGTCATCCGGAAGGTTCGACGGCTGGCCTCGGATCATCGGGGAGTCAAGATGCACGTTTTGGCTCAGACGCCGGGAGGGCGCCAGGTTGTGCTTCTGGAAATCGGATCGGATCGTTACGACGCGCCCGCTGTGTTGGTTCTGGCCAATCCCGAAGGGAATCAACCTTCGGCCACACAGGCCGCTCTGACTCTGTCGGAAACGCTTGTCAGGGACTGGACCGATTTAAATCACATCAAATGGTATATTGTTCCCATGGTGCACCCGGACGGCCACGCCCGTTTCTTTCAAACGCCTTCCGCTGAGAATTTCGGGAACGAGCGTCCGGTGAACGACGACATGGATGATCAGACGGATGAAGACGGTCCTCAGGATCTCAACGGGGACGGTTATATCACGGTCATGCGTCAGAAACATCCGGAAGGCACCTGGCTGGCCGTTCAGGGAGGGCCTTTGATGAAAAAGGCTGAACGGAGCAAGGGCGAACAGGGGGTTTACCGGCTCTTTCCCGAAGGAATAGACAATGACGGTGACGGCCTGATCAATGAAGACGGGCCAGGCGGCGTGATCGTGGGACACAATTTTCCCCATCGATTCGCCTATCACACGAGTACCGGCGGACCGTGGCCGGCCAGCGAAGAAGAGACCCGGGGTCTGCTTCGATTCGCTTTCGATCATCCGGATGTGGTGATGGTGCTGACTCTGGGCCGGACCAATTCTCTGAAGACCGTGCCTCCCAGCAGCCAGCAGGCGGAAGCAGGCGGTGACAAGTACAAGCTGCCCAAACAGTTCGCAGAGGCCATGGGGCTGGATCCGGACACGGAATATCCCATCAAAGACCTGGTTGAAATGGCCAGGGAATACACGGGATACCAGGAGCTGACCGAAGACATGGTCCTGCAGTTTTTGGGAGTAGGTGCCGCGGTGAATCCCAATCCGGGGGATCTGCCCTACTGGAACGAGGTCAGCAAGCGTTACAACGAGTTCATGAAGGAAGCGAAACTGGACGGTAAACGTTTGGATCCTCCCGATTCTCCTCCCGGATCCGTTGAGGAGTGGGCCTATTACCAGTACGGGGTCTCCAGTTACAGCATGGATTTCTGGACGCTTCCTGTCAAAGAGAAAGAATCCAAAGACAAGAAAGGCGACTTTCCCTCACCCGATGAAATCGAGAAGATGTCCAATGAGGATTTCATCGCCCTGGGTGAAGAGAAGATAGACGCCTTTTTGAAAGAGAGCGGCGCTCCGCCGCAGTTCAAGGCGGTCATGGTGATCAACGCCCTGAAATCGGGCATGATGGATACCAAACGCATGGCCAAAATGATGCGGGATAATCAGAAAAAGGAGGATACCGGAGGTGTGGATGAGGCCGATCAGGCGCTTTTCGACGCCGATCCCTCGGCTTTCCTGGAATGGACTCCTTATGACCACCCCACACTGGGGCGTGTGGAGATCGGCGGCAGACGTCCCTGGTCTCTTCTGGCTCCATCGGCTGAAGCGGCGGACAGCCTCATTCAAAAGCAGCTTCCATTTGTCAGAGAGCTGGTCAAACTGCTGCCCCGCTTTGTCATTGAACCCGTGGAAGTCAGCAGAGTCAGGGACGGCGTATACCGGGTGGAGGCCTGGGTGCGGAATCAGGGTTTTCTGCCCTATCCGACGCATCACGGAGTCCGCTGCAAACGTCCTGTGCCTATGGTGATGACTCTGCAGGGAGACGGCGTGCTTCCCCTCGAAGGAGAAAGACGAATCGTGCTGGGGCTGCTGGAAGGATCGGGAGGATCCCAAAAATGCTCATGGCTGCTGCGGGCCCGCGAGGGAACCGCGGTTCAACTGGAGGTCCGGGGCCCGGCGGGAACGGCAAAAACCTCGGTAACGCTGAAAGGAGGCGCCCGATGAAAAAGCGAATAGGATGGGCGGCCGCGGTGCTGCTGTGTCTCGCCACGGCCGCAACGGCCCGTGTCAATCTGAATTTCAATCATTATTTCGACCGGGATGAAGTAGTTGCCACTTTGAAGCAGCTGAATCAGGAGTATTCGGGAATGACAAAGCTGCGTTCGCTGGGCAAAAGTGAGGAAGGCCGGGATATATGGCTGCTGACGATTCATAATCCAAAGACCGGGGAGGAGCTGGACAAACCCGCGGTTTACGTGGACGGCGCGATTCACGGAAATGAAATTCAGGCCACGGAGGTCTGCCTTTATCTGGCCTGGTATCTGCTGGACAAGTACGATTCAGTCGACATGATTCGCGAACTGGTGGATACGCGGGTTTTCTATATCGTTCCCACCGTGAACGTGGATGGACGGGCCCGGTTTTTCGAAAGGGCGTCGGGCTACAATATCGGCCGGACCGCCGTCGTTCCCTTTGACGACGACAACGACGGCCTGGTGGACGAAGACGATTACGAGGATCTGGACGGAGACGGCGAGATTCTGCAGATGCGGATCCGCGATCCATTCGGCGGTTGGAAGACCCATCCCAAAGACGACCGTGTCATGGTCCGCACGCAGCCCGGCGAGATCGGTGAGTGGCGGCTTCTCGGCCTGGAAGGCATCGATAATGACGGCGACGGACGCCTGAACGAGGATCCGGTCGGCTATCTGGATATGAACCGGAACTGGGGCTATCAATGGCAGCCTTACTATGTGCAGAGCGGCGCCGGCGAGTATCCGTT
Source organism: bacterium (assembly GCA_011388275.1). Classification (GTDB taxonomy): domain Bacteria; phylum Zhuqueibacterota; class QNDG01; order QNDG01; family DSAB01; genus DSAB01. The sequence continues at coordinate 15,616 of DSAB01000090.1, forward strand.
CTCGGCAAAAGCCACCCGGGCGATCTCGGAATTCATCGTTTCCAGACCCAATATCTGTTTTCACTGGGCCTTTCATAATTACGGCGGACTCTTCGTTCGGGGGCCGGGATCCAAGCTTTCCGGCCTGTATTCTCCGGGTGATGTGCAGGTCTATAATTATCTGGGTGAAGAGGGCGAGAAAATCATTCCCGGGTACAAGCATGTGGTCGGCATGGAGGATATGTACACCACCTACGGTGATTTCGGAGAATGGATGTACTGCAGTATGGGAACGTTTGGTTTTATCGGCGAGCTGTTTCGCAGCGAGGAGCTGCGCTATCGAAAACCCGGGCAGGACGAGGAGCGGAAAGCCGTCATGGACTTGCAGAGTACAGCGGATTATGAACTGCAGCAGTTTAATGACAACCTGGCTCACGGAACCCTGTTCAAGCCATGGACCGATTTCGATCATCCCCAGCTGGGCAGGATACAGATCGGAGGCTGGCGGACCTTTACGACGCGAATGCATCCGCCTTTCATGATTCAGGAAATGGCGCACCGAAACGCGGCCATGGTCATTTTCACGGCCCGTCACACTCCGGAAGTCAAGCTGGAACTACTGGACACCAAAGATCTGGGACAGGGGCTGACCCGGATTCGGGTGCGCGCCGTGAATATGAACGCTCTGCCCACCCTTTCGGGACGCGCTCTGCGGGACCGTCTGGCCCGTCAGGACATTTTCTCGATTGAGGGCAAGGGACTGGAGACGGTCTCGGGAGGCGTGGTTCAGGATGTTGTGATGGACCGGGTCGACTATGTGAAACACCGGCCCCATATGATTTTCACCCATGTGCCTTCGTTCGGCAAGCGGGATATTCAGTGGATCGTCCGGGGAACAGGGAAAGTGACGGTCACCTTTGATTGCCAAAAAGCCTCCAACCGGACGCTGAGTCTGGAACTGTAGAAAAGCATTTCGGATTGCGGATTTCGGATTGCGGATTGAAAAGACGCAAAGTGCATAGCGCAGAGCGCATAGGGCAAGAAAAAGACCGGTTTGTTTTTCTCCTTTTTCCTGCGATAGGCCGGCCTTATGTTTTATTCATGGAATGGGGGGAGGGCATTATTTCGCCGCAGGCGGATTTGTCCGCCTGAGGCGAAATAGCGAAGGGGTTGGGGTCGAACTTTGGAAACGGCTTGAAGATACCTCTATGATGGAAGCGAGCTTGGAAAAAGGATGTTCTTTTGGGTACTTTTCTTGCGCCAAGAAAGGTACCCCGCCGGAGGCATCCGTAAATAATTGTATGTTCAGGCATTATCAATCGGGCAGCGGTGGAAGAAAACGTGAGGGGTGAAAACGGCAGGAGAAGCTGAGCGCGGAGCGGAAAAGCTATTTTGAATTTGAAAATTTCAGACATTGCAGCAAGTATGTCATCCCCGCGAAAGCGGGGATCCAGAGAAAAGACTAACAGCGCAGACAGCATTTCGGATTTCAGATTGCGGATTGAAAAACCCTGAAGAGCGAAGCCTTCTCAATCTGATTTTTCGCGTTCGCTATATGGAGCCAGATAGATAAAACGATCCATGATGTTGAGATACGGACTCCAGCGTCGGTCCGTTCTGCCTTCACGTTCCACCACGTGCTTCAGGCCGTTGGTTTTTGCATCCATCTCGTCCGCATAGTACAGGATAACCGCTTCCAGGGTGGCCGGAAGCACGGGTGAGCCGTGTTCCAGCTTCCCCTGGTGGCTGAGAATCAGGTGGATCAGCTGTTTTTTAAGTTCATCTGGAAAGGGCGGGTCCTCATTGAGCGAATCGATCAGATTGTGCACTGTTCTCCCGCCCATGACGATATGTCCCCAGAGCCGGCCTTCATCCGTGTAATCGATAAATCCCTGTTCCACGCCGTATTCATTGAGTTTGCCGATATCATGAAGCAGGGCGCCCGAGATCAGCAGATCGCGGTTGATGAGGCTGTACTGCCCGGCCATGGTATCGCAGATTCGTGCCACGCTCAGGGTGTGTTCCATCAATCCGCCCAGATAGGCATGATGCCAGAGTTTGCCTCCGGGGGCGTCTCTGAAGCGCTTCGTCCATGACTCATCGTCGAAGAGACGGTGAAGCAGACGGTTCAAATGAGAATCCTGCACGGAGTCGACAACCGCGAGTATTTTTTTGAACAGATCGTCCGTATCGAGCGGCGCGCGCGGCAGCAGGTCGCGGATCTCCACACCGTCTTCTTCTACCGAAGGCCGAATGCGCTGAATATTGAGCTGGTGTTTGTCTTTATAGGTGCGAATCCGGGCTTCCACCTTGACTACCTGTCCAACGGAAAACTGTTCGCTCAGGCGTGCGGCGTCCTCCCAGACCGAAGCCTGTATACGTCCCGACGCGTCGCCCAGCTCCAGAAACAGGTAAGGCGATCCGTCCTGTTTGGTCCTCAACTCGGATCGGCGCAGGACGAAGAAGCCGGTGACGGTTTCTCCGGGCTGCAGGTCACGGATAAGGGGCTGCGAAAATAGATCGGTCATGGCGTTCCTCCCGGAATCAGGGTCAGGACATCCCAGGACTGGGCGAGAATTTTCTTCCGGGTCATGAGATGACCGAGGCTGCGTTCCGTCAGATAGAGGGGAAGCTGATCCTTGTAATGGGGATCCATGGGCTGACCCGACTGTCCGGTGGGCAGGGTGAGGCGCGTGTTATCCGGATCGGACAGGTCCGCGATGAATCGCGCCGAAGGGCTCCACACGGCGGCATAGGGATCGTTCAGCATGTGCCCCGATGAAAAGAGAGTGAAGGCCGATCCCTTCACAGGGAACGGACCCAGGTTCAGCGTCCGGTCCAGCAGGGAATGCCGGCCCAGTGGATGTTTGAATATCAGCGTATGCAGATGTCCCCAGGTCCAGCGGGACGGATCATCACCCATTCGGTCCGCGAGGATTTCAAGTGTTTCAAGGTAACTCCTGCGTATTAAAGTCCGCAGGTCTTCTCTTTGTTCGTAAGGCCGCATCCCGTCCAGATCGGTCCGGGTGGAAGGGACCATAAGCCGGAAAAGAGCTTCATGCGGTTCCGTATGCAGCATCAGGAATTCATCGTAAAGATCGCCCAGTTCCTCTTTGAAAATATTGACCGTGATTTGATTCAGCAAAACATGAAAGACAGCCGCTTCCATGCTGCCTGTGTTCATGGAGCCGTTCCAGTCGGCCATTCGGTCGTAAACGGTATTGGCTTTGGCATCCATATCGGAACCGGTCAGGGCTTCCAGGATCCGCGGCAGCAGATCAAGGGCGCAGTCGGAAATGACGTCGCCGCCGATATCCTGTATGAGCCGGACCGTAAAAACTGTATCCGCGGACAGCATTTGCCGCACACGCCGCGGACGCCATTCCGTGATCATGCCGGAGTCCTTTTCCAGGGCGGCTTCGGGACCGGACGCGGCGACCCATCCTTCCGGCGGATTGACTTTCGGCGGGAAATCCGTCAGGGAATAAAAGGCCGGGGGATGCTGAAAACGTCCGGCCGGTACGGGAAAGCGTCCTGAATACTCAACGCGGCGAAACAGAACGCCTGCCGCCTGGGAGGCGATGGTTCCGTCCGTGCCGGCGAAGATGAATTGCCGGGGAATCGTTTGATAATTTTCCAGGACCTCGCGGAACTCCGGCCAGTTCCGTGCCTTCATCAGCCGCCGACGGACCGCGAATTCGTCGCTGTACCGGGATCCGGCCCAAACCAGGCTGAGAACCGGAGTTTCCCGACCTGGGTCGGAATGGATGACCGGGCCGTGAACGGTTTCGTACACCGTCATGACAGCCGGTTCCGATCCGCGCACTTTCAGGGTTTCCGAAACGGCTTCCATGGACCGCCAGAGACCTTTTGCCCTGTACCGGGTAAAATCCGTAGGATCCGTTTCTTCGATCACGAAGTCCATGTCGTCGGCCCCGAGATCGGTGAATGTCCACGCGATCGCCCGGTTTCGTCCCATCGCAATGCCGGGAATTCCCGGTATGGAAAGACCCAGAACATCCAGATCCGTTCCCTGAAGATGGACCAGAAACCAGAACGGGGGCAGGCTCACGGCCCCGAGGGGATCTCCGGCAAGAATCGGAGCGCCCGATTCCGTGCGGTCACCGCTCACGGCCCAGGCGTTCGAGGCGACGCGGGGAGACGGCCGGGAGGCGGGCCGCCACCGGATGGATTCGAGCTCAGGAGAAGGAGCCGTGCCCGGCGGCAGCAGACGGCGGGCACGTGACCATCCGATTTTATGTACGATCTTGGCCAGAGTCCGGTCTCTTTCCCATGAGGGGCTGGCTTCCCAACAGAGCCAGCGCATGATGCTTATGGTATCAATAATTTTCCAGGGAAGCGGCCGATGGCCCAGCAGGTTGAATTCCAGGGGGAGTTTGTTCCCAAAGGCGTCCAGATACGCGTTGACTCCGTCGGCGTAGGCCTGCAGGCAGGTTCTGGATTCGGCCGGAAGCCGGGAGGCGATATTGCGGGCCATCCGGTGAATGCCGACGGCGCGCATAAGGCTGTCTTCGGGCAGTCCGGATGGGCCCACGATTTCAGCCAGCCGTCCCTGCGACAGATGCCGCCAGAGCTCCATCTGCCAGAGCCTCTCCTGCGCGGTGACGAATCCCTGCGCGAAATACAGATCCGTTTCCGTTCGGGCCAGGATATGAGGCACGTGAAAATCATCGCGGTGCACGCTGACCGTATCGGCCAGACCGGCGAGGGTTTTCTCTCCGCGTGTCACAGGCATGGAGCGCATGAGAATGTGATATCCCAGGGCGCACAGACCCATAAAACCGATGAAACCGGCCAGAAACAGGAAGAAGACGATTTTGAGCCAGCGTGACATGCGGATTCCCCTGTCATGAATGGCGGTTGGACAAGTGATTTTATTCTAATGATTTCAGGGGGGAAAGTCAAGGGGAAAAGCATTTCGGATATCGAATCGCGGATTGCGGATTGAAAAAACCGTAATGCGTAAATCGTAATTCGTAAGTCGAAAAGACGCGAAGCGCTGAGCGGAAAAACCATTCGGGATGTTTAATTCATGATTCATTCATGAATGTGGGCGCTGGAAGCGCCGAGCCGTCTTAGCCTGGGGTATCAACCCCAGGTATCGAAAAACAAATAATATTTGATGCACCGGAGGCAAAAGAAGCATTTCGGATTTCGAATGGTGGATTTAAAAAAACTGACCGTTGTCTGTGGCCGCAGGCCTGCCCGTGGCGTGGCGCCTCCCATGCGCCTGAGGCGCACTGCTCCGAGCCTTTGGCGCATCGCAGGAATCCATCGGTCCTGTCGACCGATACCCATAAAAAATAATACGGACGGCAAATAAAGCCTGCCCCGATTCCGA
>DSAB01000078.1 GCA_011388275.1 bacterium
GCCGGACGCAAGGGAGTCGTTTCCGAGGCTTTCAAATCTCTCATCGCTTTGGATCCTTCCGAGAGGCGGGATGCGGGCCGCTTTCTTAATCAATTCAAAGCTGATATTCAGAAAGCCCTGAATCTTCGCAAAAAGGATCTTGGAAATAAAATGATCCGAAGCGCGGAGGATATCACGCTCCCTGGCTTCATGCCTTCTGTGGGTCATCTGCATCCATTGACCAAAGTGTCACGCGAAATCAAATCGATTTTCAAAGCCATGGGTTTTACCGAGGTGCAGGGACCGGAAGTAGAGACGGAATATTATAATTTTGAAGCATTGAATATACCGGAAGGACATCCCGCCAGGGAGATGCACGATACTCTGTTCGTGGACGATCAAGTGGTCTTGAGAACGCATACCTCTCCGGTTCAGGTTCGCGTTATGGAGAAACAATCACCTCCCATACGCGTTATATCGCCGGGCCGTTGTTATCGCCGCGATACTCCCGATGCGACACATTCTCCGGTATTTCATCAGGTCGAAGGGCTTTGCGTGGATGAAGGCGTGACGTTCGGTGATTTGAAAGGCGTGTTGCTGAATTTTGCCAGAAACCTGTTCGGATCAAATGTCTCTATCCGTTTCAGACCAAGTTTTTTCCCATTTACCGAACCCAGCGCGGAATATGACTTTTCCTGTGTCATGTGCGAAGGAAAAGGATGCAGAATCTGCAAGAATACGGGCTGGATAGAAATATCCGGTGCAGGAATGGTAAATCCTGCTGTTTTCAATTACGTGAATATTGATGAACACAAATACACCGGCTATGCGTTTGGAATGGGTATTGAAAGAATCGCCATGCTTCTCTACGGTGTTCTCGACATTCGGCTTTTTTATGAAAATGATATTCGATTTATCAATCAGTTTTGAGCATTGTCCATGAAAATCAGTTTAAATTGGCTTGGTGACTTTGTTTCATTTAGTCTGGACCCCAAAACGCTGTCCGATCGTCTTACCATGGCCGGACTGGAGGTGGAAGAGATCCATTCCGGCGGCTTCCCGTTTCAGAAAATCATTGTCGGCCAGGTTGAATCAGTGAAGATCCATCCCAAAGCGGATAAACTCAAAGTCTGTGAGGTTTTCAACGGAAGTGAAACCCTGCGTGTCGTCTGCGGAGCCCCAAACGTGAGCGAAGGACAGCTCGTTCCACTGGCCCTTTCCGGTGCGGTCCTTAAAGGCGGAAAGACTCTTGAAGCGGTGTCGATTCGAGGAGTTCAATCAGACGGAATGATTTGTTCAGAGAACGAACTGGGCATCAGCGATCAGCATGAAGGAATCATGGTTCTCGATCCCGACAGATACCGTATCGGAGAACCGTTTCGGTCATCAACGAACAATTGGGACGATACGGTCCTCGAAATCGCCGTCACGCCCAATCGTCCCGATTGGTTGAGCCATTTGGGAATTGCCCGTGAAGTTTCCGCTGTTCTCAATCAGCCGTTTGTTTATTCAGAACCTGAAATTCTGGAAAAGGGTGATGATACCGACAAGATGATTACCGTTCGAATACATGATCAAAAGGCATGTCCCCGGTACGTGGTTCGGATTGTTCAGGATGTTTGTGTGAGTTCTTCTCCTGAATGGTTGAGAAACAGACTGGAATCGGTTGGCGTACGGTCGATCAACAACGTGGTGGACATTACCAACTATGTGCTGATGGAAACAGGACATCCGCTGCACGCTTTCGATTACGATTTGCTACAGGGAAAAGGTATCGAAGTCCGTACCGCCAAACGCGGAGAAACATTTGTCACTCTGGACGGCAAGAGCCGGATCCTGGATTCGGAAGATCTGTTGATTTGTGATCGGGAAAAGCCGATCGCTCTGGCTGGAATTATGGGAGGGTTGAACAGTGAAATTCACAGCGAGACCCGAAACATTCTCATTGAAAGCGCGTATTTTGATCCACTGACTATCCGACGAACCGCCAAACGGCTTGGACTCTCAACTGAAGCGTCACAGCGTTTTGGAAGAGGCACCGATCCTGAAAACGCGGTCAGAGCGGCAAACCGTGCCTCAGAACTTCTTTCGGAATTGGCAGACGGACGGACTTCCAAAGGAATTGTCGATATTTATCCAGATCCAATCAAACCCTGGACGGTCAAACTGCCTAAAAAGCGTGTATCCGATATTCTCGGAATAGACATCCCTTCTCAAACAATGAAAAACCTGCTGACCAGACTGGGTTTGAAAGTGGATGGAGACGACCCGATGATCGTCCATGTACCGACGTTCCGGCAGGATCTGCAACAGGATGTGGATATTATCGAAGAGATCGTCCGTCTCTATGGATATGAGAATATTCAGCCGAACCGAACCACACGGGTGACTTTTCAGGAAACTGAATCGTTTGAGCAGATTTTCCAGGAGACAATCCGGGATTATCTGGCATCCATGGGTTTGACGGAAGTTCTGACCAGCAGCATGGTATCCGAGAAGCAGGCCGCGGCTTTCTGCCGGGAGACTCCTGTAACGCTTCGAAATCCCTTGAGTCCTGAAACGGCATGTCTGAGAACCAGCCTGATACCCGGTATTCTGGATGCGGTAAAGTACAACCTGAATCGAAAAGTACGAAAATGCTGGTTTTTTGAAATTGGAAACATCTTTTTACCGTCAACTGACCTTCTCCCATTTGAATTTCCGATGGCGGTATGCGTAATAGGGGGGTGGCTTCACGACTTTTTACATTGGGAGGGGCGGGATGAGGCGACCTCATTTTTTCACGCAAAGGGAATCGTGGAGCGTTTGCTGTCCTGTTTGCACGTGGATGCCGATCTGATCGTTTCCGAAAAACATCCGGCCCTGGATCCTTCCATGACCCTGTCGATTGTCAGGAAAGAACAAGTTCTGGGGCATGTGGGTACCCTCAGTCCGGACATTTTGGCCGAATGGGATTTTCAAAATCCCTTGTTTGTTTTGGAGTTCAATGTGAACCGACTTTTTGATCAGGTACAACACCGGACTCAATATAAATCCATTCCTCGATTTCCTTCGGTTCATCGCGATTTGGCCCTGGTTTTCGATGAGAATACACCGGTTGGGCGCATTCAGAGTGCTGTCAAAGATCATTGCGGTGATATTCTTAAGGATATCGAACCCTTTGATGTTTACCGGGGTGAACAGATTCCTCCCGGCAAGAAGAGTGTGGCTTTTTCTCTGACATTCTATTCGCCCGACAGAACGTTGAAAGAAGAGGAAGTCGATCCGGTATTCAGAGAAATAATCCAAAATCTGGAACGGGATTTTTCAGCCACTCTGCGATCCTGATTCAGGACAATACAGGGGTAAATCATGGAAAATGTGCTGGAAATATTGGAACAGAAAGTCGGACTCCTGCTGAAGCAGCTTCAGGAACTGAAAAAAGATAACCAGGAACTCAAATCAAGGTGTCAACAGTTAGAAAGAATGGTTCAGGAAAGGGATTTGATCATTCAGCAGTTGAGACAGGATTCCGAGGGATCCCTTGGAATGAAGAATGAAATTGAGACATACAGGGAAAAACACGATCGCATTCGAATCAAAGTCGAATCGCTGTTACAAAAACTGAAAGAATTCGAAGATATTCAGTAAGTCGGGTCAAGAGTCGGAGTCTGAGTAAAGGGACTCGTTTATCGCCAATAATCCTGCAGGACGTATCCGATGGGTTCGGAGAAAAATGTCCTCAAAGTTCGAATATACGGAGCAGAGTACTCTGTTGCCAGCGAGGAGGATATCAGCCGTATCAAGAAGGTGGCGGAGTATGTGGACCAGAAAATGCACCGTGTCGATCAGACCGTACGCGTTGATTCTTCACTTAAAGTGGCCATACTGGCCTGTGTGAATATCACTTATGAGCTTTTCAAAGAACGTGAAGAGAATGATCGGCTTAGAAAAATGCTTGAAGAGAGAGTCCAAAAGCTGAATTCCCGTATTGACGAACAGTTATAATCCGGTCAGCAGTCGGTTTTATTGCTGAACCAATTCCCCCGCAGGAGAAGGCCGTCCCTTTATTCAAATAAAGGACAGAAGCCCCTGGATTGTTTACATGATCCAGTCTTTCGGCGGGGTTTCGTATATTCGGAGGAAATATGGAGACCATTATCATTATCGTGGTTGCGATTACCGGTGTCCTCATGTTCTTGCTCGGATGGGTGCTCAACAATCGAGTCGGTCAGGGCAAGGTCGCAAGTGCAGAAAAACTGGCGGAAAAAATCGTTTCAGAAGCTGAAAAGGAATCAGCGGCATTAAAGAATCAGAAAACTCTGGAAGCAAGGGATGAATGGTATAAATTAAAACAAAATTTTGAAAAAGAAACAAAAATTGTAATTCAGGAAATCGAAAAAAAGCAGGTCCGGATTCAGCAGAAAGAGACCGAACTGAATCGTAAAATCGAACAGTTCGCGCAAAAAGAAAAAGAGATCAACCGTGTCGAACAAAGCGTGAAAGATCGTATGGAAGCTTTGAATCGAAAGCAGGAAGAACTTCAGAAGATCATTGAAACCCAAAATGCCAGATTAGAGAAAATTTCGGGTATGTCGAATATCGAAGCGCTGAAGGAATTGAAAGAGAACCTTCTCTCCAAGGCCAAACAGGAAACGGCTCAGATGGTCAAGGATATGAAGGATCAGGCACGGCTGACCGCCAACCGTGAAGCCAAGGAGATCATCATCTCTTCCATTCAGCGAACCGCGGCCGATCATTCTGCAGAAACAACGGTTTCCGTGGTTCACCTTCCCAGTGACGAGATGAAAGGAAGAATCATCGGCCGGGAAGGACGAAACATACGGTCATTTGAAAATGCAACAGGAATCGATGTGATTGTGGATGACACACCTGAAGCCGTTATCCTGTCAGGATTCGATCCATACCGAAGAGAGATCGCCAAGAGGGCACTGGAAACGCTCATTACAGATGGGAGAATTCATCCCGGTCGAATCGAGGATATCGTCGAGAAAGCCAAAAAGGAGATGGAAGAAACGATTATTCAGCTGGGTGAACAGGCCATGCTCGATACCGCGGTACACGGCCTGCATCCCGAACTGGTCAAACTGCTCGGTAAGCTGAATTATCGTACCAGTTATGGTCAGAATGTGCTTCGGCATGCCATCGAAGTCTCGCATCTTGCGGGTCTGATGGCCAGTGAGCTGGGACTGGATCCGATTGTCGCCAAAAGAACCGGACTGCTCCATGACATCGGAAAGGCCGTAGACCGAAACGTCGAAGGAACACATTTCGCCATCGGTGCCGAACTGGCGAAAAAATACGGGGAAGGACCCATCGTACAGAACGCCATCGCTTCTCATCACGATGAGGTGGAGATGACATCTCCGATATCCGCGCTGGTTCAGGCGGCAGACGCGATATCCGGATCCCGACCCGGAGCCAGACGTGAAACGCTCGAGGGATATATCAAACGTCTGGAGAAACTGGAAGGCATCGCGGAATCCTTTCAGGGAGTTCATAAGACTTTTGCCATTCAGGCGGGCAGAGAAATTCGTGTCATGGTTCAACCGGATAAGTTAAACGACGCTTTATCCGATCAGCTCGCAGTGGATATCGCAGAAAAGATTCAGAGCGAAATGGAGTATCCGGGACAGATCAAAGTCACGGTCATTCGGGAGTATCGGTCTGTCAACTACGCTAAATAAGGATCACAATCGTGGCTGAAAATATAATCCGGGTTTTATTCATTGCGGATATTGTTGGAAATCCGGGTCTGAACGCTCTGGAAGAAGCTCTTCCTGTACTTCGTGAAACCCACAAACCCGATTTGATTGTGGCCAATGGAGAGAATTCCGCTCATGGAAAGGGTCTGACCCCGCACATCGCGGAAGGACTTTTTCAAAGCGGAATTCAGGTGATCACCACGGGGAACCATATCTGGAGCCGAAAAAACATTTTTGAAAGTCTTGAACACGATCCCCGTATTTTAAGGCCTCTGAATTATCCGGCGGACACACCCGGTCACGGATCCACTGTTTTGACGGTGAAAGGAAAACGGATTGGAGTGGTCAATCTTCAGGGACGGGCTTTTATGTACTCTATTGATTGTCCGTTTCGCTGCATGGACGAGGAAATAAAGCGTCTTCGCGGTCAGCAGGCATCCATTGTTATTGTTGATTTTCACGCAGAGGCCACCGCGGAAAAGATTGCTTTAGCCTGGTATTTGGATGGGCGCGTCAGCTCTGTGATCGGCACACATACCCATGTGCAAACAGCGGATGAACGCATCCTTCCGGGCGGAACTTCAACCATCACGGATGCGGGAATGACGGGGCCGGTTGACTCGGTTATCGGCATGGACAAGGATACAGCCGTAAAAAGATTCCGTACTCAGCTTCCGGTCATGTACCGGATCGCATCCGGCGACAGCATTGTCTGTGGAGTCGGTTTAACGATCGACTCCGAAACCGGTCAATCCCTTTCCATTGTCCGTTTTCAATATCATTCGAATACATCCAAACCATAAGGGAATTGCTTATGGCAAAGCTGATTCAAGGAAAACCCATCGCGCAGACGATTCGTCAGGAAGTGGCATCGGAGACGGCAAACCTGAAAAAGAATGGCATTCAACCGCATTTGACCGTGGTTCTGGTTGGAGAAAATCCGGCCTCGCAGGTTTACGTCCGCATGAAATCCAAAGCTTGCAATGAGGCCGGAATAGAGTCCGAAACCCTGATTCTGGATTCCGGTATCACAGAAGAGAAACTGTTGAATATCATTCATGAATTGAATCAGAATCCGAAAGTCCACGGCATACTGGTACAGCTTCCCCTGCCTGATGCGATTCATGAAGACAGGATTCTCGAAGCCATTCTTCCGTCAAAAGATGTCGACGGATTTCATCCTGTCAACGTAGGAAAGCTGATGACCGGCATGACGGACGGGTTTGTTCCGGCGACCCCATCCGGTATTTTGGAACTGCTGATGCGATCCGGCTATCCTCCACAAGGCAAGCACGTCGTGGTTGTGGGCCGAAGCAATATTGTCGGGAAACCCGCTGGTATGCTGCTCCTGCGAAAAGGCCGTGAAGGTGACGCGACCGTGACGTTTTGCCATTCAAGGACTCCTGACCTGGCTTCGGTGACAAAACGTGCGGATATCCTTATCGCAGCCATCGGCCGACCGCGGATGATCACTCAGGACATGGTCAAGCCCGGAGTGGTTGTAATCGACGTGGGCGTGAACCGTGTTGAAGATCCCTCAACGGAAAAGGGTTACCGGCTGGAAGGAGATGTGGATTTTGACACGGTTTCCCAAATCGCAGAGGCGATAACACCCGTACCCGGAGGAGTGGGGCCGATGACCATCGCCTGTCTATTGCAGAATACGATCAAGGCATGCAAGCAATTGAACAGAAAGGAGTCATGAGTTGCGACTTTCCCATGCCTATGTACCGACCCGGAAGGAAGTGCCCGCCGATGCGGTTATGCCCAGCCATCAATGGATGTTGAGAGCCGGCATGATTCGCCCTCTGGTTTCCGGTGTCTATTCCTATCTGCCCATTGGCTGGAAAGTGATGCGCAAGGTCATGCGAATCATCCGGGAGGAGATGGATTCAATCGGCGGTCAGGAGCTTCAGCTTCCTGTTTTAAATCCTGTTGAAATATGGGATGAATCAGGGAGAAACACCGATTTTGGTGACGAAATGTTCCGGCTTCAGGATCGAAAAGGCCGTACTCTTATTCTGGCCCCCACCCATGAAGAGGTCATCTGTGATCTGGCCCGGAAATATATCCAGTCATACAAGGATCTGCCTCAGATCTGGTACCAGATACAGACGAAATTCAGAGATGAACCTCGTCCCCGATCCGGTGTCATGCGTACGCGCCAGTTTATCATGAAAGATTCCTATACGCTGGATGTGGACGATGACGGCCTGAATGCCGGTTACCAGGCCCATGCAGGTGCGTATCGGAAAATATTTACCCGGTGCGGTTTGACGTTTCACGTTGTCGGAGCCTCATCAGGCTTGATGGGAGGGGGAAGGTCCCAGGAGTTCATGGTCGAGTCTCCATACGGTGAAGACGCTCTTGTGCTCTGTGATCACTGCGGAAAAGCGGACAATCTCGAGGTGGCTTCATCCGTTCCGCCGGCCGCTCCGGAATCATCGGGTGAACTCGTAAAAATCAAGACACCGGGGCAAAAGACCATACAGGAAGTATCCGGTTTTCTGAAAAAAAGTCCGCGGGAAATGATGAAATCCCTTGTTTACGCGTCTGACGAACCGGTTATGATTCTGATACGCGGTGACCATGAAATCAATGAATCCAAACTGATAAAGCTGTTCGGACCCTCGGTTCGCCCGGCCCATCCGGATGAGATCATTGAAATCTGCGGCACGGAAGCCGGATATGTAGGACCGATCGGTCTTAAACGTTCCATCACGATTGTGGCTGACCGCGCTCTTGAGAATCAGCAGAATCTCACGACAGGGGCCAATGAAAAAGACCGGCATCTTTCTGGCATCGATCTGATGCGCGACTGTCCGGAAATTCGGTATGTCGATGTTCGAAACGTGATTTCAGGCGACGGCTGTTCCGAATGCGGATCACCTGTACGCGTGTTCAATGCAGTCGAATTGGGTCACATTTTTAAACTGGGCACCAAATATTCTGAAGCCATGAAAGCCATGTATTCGGACCCGGATGGCAATGAAAAGCCCATATTTATGGGAAGTTACGGAATCGGTGTGGAACGGATCGTAGCAGCCTGCATCGAACAGAATTTTCGACCCGAGCGGGGTATGCTCTGGAACAGGGGCCTGGCGCCTTATTTGGTTCATCTGATACCGGTCAATATGGACAAGGAGGAGATCACCCGTCTGGCTGATGCGCTTTACACCGATCTGGTTTCCGGAAACATCGACACACTTCTCGATGATCGAAAGGGATCCGCGGGATTTAAATTTAAAGACGCGGACTTGCTAGGCATGCCGATTCATGTGATTCTGGGCGGAAAATGGATCAAGGAAAAGCAAATCGAAATCAAGAACCGGCATACCGGAGAGGTCGTGTTGGTGAACCGCGATCAATTTATGGATACAATTGAAAAGATTATCGATTCATTATCATAAAATGAAGCCTGAGGGGGCGTCATGAAAGGGCAAACATCCAAGATCGTTACGGTATCGCTGCTGTTAAACGATATCAATCAAAATCGACAATTTTTCAGAATACCTGACAATATCAAGGGTACCGAAGAGCTGAAAAACTACATCCTGCAGCGATACAAACCCCTGAAAGGCATTCTGGAAGGTTTTGTGGACAACAAAAGGCTGATTGTTCAGTGGTATCCGGAAGATGTGGACGATGAAGCGGAGAAATACCACCTTAAAGCCCTTCAGCTTTCGAAAAAGAAAGAATATCTCCATGCCATCCAATGCTGGGAAAAATCGATTCAGCTTAATTCCGGTGATGTGGAGTATTTATATAAACTGGGACTGGTCTATTTCGAGATGAAAAAATTCAGAGAAGCTCTCGGATACCTGAAAAATGCCATCGAAATCTGTCCTATTCATTATCGCTCGAATCTTCTCATGGGAATTTCGCTAACCAAACTGAGAAAATTCGGCGAGGCGGAAAAATACATTATCGAAAGCAATATACTGAACCGTTCCAATATATTGACCTATCTGAATCTGGGAGCCATTTACAGCATTCAAAAGCGATTCAATGAAGCGATTGATATGTTCAACACAACGATCAAGATATCCCCAAATGAAGCCCGCGCCTATCTGGGTCTGGCCAAGATCTATATCATGTTGAACGATATTGACGCGGCAAACAGTTATCTTTCCAAGGTCATTGAAATGGCACCAGGGACAACCATGGCTGAATATGCTCGAAGATCGATTCGTTTTACCGATGATGAAGACAAGACATCGACACCGTCTGTGGAAAGCAGACAGCAGAAGTTCACAAAAGGTCTGGTCGGTTATTTATCCGGACAATACGAATCGGCAGCATCGGAATACAAGGGATACCTCAACACACATCCCAACGATGATTACGCATGGTATCTGTATGGAGAAACGAGATTGAGGACTGGAGATTTAAACGAAGCATCGGACTGCTTCAAGCGGGCGGTACGAATCAGGCCGAACCGGTCACTATATCACAAATCAATGGGCGTGACATTTTACCTTAGCGGAAAAACCCACGAGGGGATGCAGGCATTAAAAAAGACTCTGGAGCTGGGCAAAAAAGACCCTCTTACCCTGACCCTGATGGGTGTTTTTCAACTGAGGATGAAACATGTTGATGAATCCATCGAATTATTGGAATCTGCGTTGAGATTGAATCCGAACAATCCACTTGCCATGTACCATCTGGCACTCGCGCATTTAAGAAAAGAGGATAGAAAAAAGGCTGTTCAGATCGTGGATGATATTCTGGCATTCGATTTTTATCTGCCGATCAAACATCATGCAAAAAATCTTAAGTCCAAAATATCGGCCAGCGAAGGGATGGCATGATCGGCTGCAGAATTACAGGTTTTTCTCAGAATCCTGCTCAACAAACTTTAAAAGATATTCTTGAATCCGCACTCAACTCGGTTCATCCGCGTCAAAAGATGAAGCAAATCGTTTTCGTGAACAGAAAACGTCTCGTGGTCAGTCCTCCCGGCGGCATGCAAAAAGCATTTCCAATTCGCTCTCAAGGTCGAATCTGGGTTTTCGGAGCGGGAAAAGCGGCCGCGAGAATGGCGGAGGGTGTTGAGGATTCTTTGGGATCCGCAATAAGCGGTGGATGTGTATTGGTTTCAAAAAAAGCACGAATCTCTATAGAACAATATGTTACTGACCATCCCATACCCGGAAGACGGACGTTTCGCGGAACTCAACGCATGATAAAAATGATAGATCGCGTCGGACCTAAAGATATTCTCATTTTCCTTATTTCAGGTGGAGCCTCCGCCATGCTTGAAATGCCCGCAGTATGGATCAATAAGCATGAATTTATTAAAATGAATAAAATATTGCTTAAAAGCGGTGCTAACATACATGATATTAATAGGATAAGGCCTCTTTTCTCTCAAGTAAAAGGGGGGAGGCTCGCATGCAGAGCGTTTCCAGCACAGGTTATTGGCTTGCTTGTTTCTGACGTAACCGGCGATAAACCTGAAAAAATCGGTTCGGGCCCTACAATACCTATCAGCGTTGACTGGAAAGAAACGAAAAAAGCTTTCGAACGTACCGGACTGATGGAAAAATGCCCGGACTTATGGAATAGGCTTCTCAATCAAAAAAAGTACATTGAAATATCAAGAAATATCCAAACAGGCGAACAAAAATTATCTAATTATATAATTATTAATAACATGGATGCGATTTCAGCTGCAAGGAAAAAAGCCGCATCAAATGGCTTTTATCCTGTTCTTCTAAACCGTTTTTTATCGTATGATATAGAGAAAACAGTTGAAACATGGATTTCGACCATCCATAAATGGATTAATCAATCAAAACATAAAAAAATATGTGTAATTGCAGGAGGAGAACCGACAGTTAGATTGGATCAAAATGCAGGTTTGGGAGGAAGAAACCAGGAATTGGTTCTTCGTTTGTACCAATTGCTTCGATTCAAAGAGATCAAACTCTGTTTTGCCAGCATCGGCACAGACGGTATTGACGGGAATACCAACGCTGCAGGTGCCTGTTTCTGCCTCGGAAAAACGAAGGACGAATCCAAGTTGGAAAAAGAGATCGTCAAGCATATCAAGGAACACGATTCTTACCGATTTTTTAAAAAATACGGGGGACACATCTTCACAGGCCCAACAGGAACCAACGTCATGGACCTGCAGATATGCCTTATAGATCTTACGAATTAACTGCGCATAATATATATTATGTTAACTTGCGTAAAGATACTCACAATTTTAGAACAGCTATACTCTTCGCGGTAATCCAGGATAACTTATTTATTTTTTTATCGGTAAATGGCCTCTCTTGTTTCCTGTGCGGTTGACAGCATATAGACCGCGAAGGACGCCAGCCAGTGATCTCCTTCATAATGACCGCTTCCGACATTTGAGAGCGCGTCTTTTGCGTGTTCAATGGCTGCATGCACTATAATCGATTGTTCGTGTACGTCTTTCTTCATGGAAGAAGCGATCCCGAGAAAACACCATGCCCGGCTTAAATTGAGTCCATCTAAATGGACAATTTTGGGATCTGTACGGTCCGAAACCGTTGCAGGATTAATAAGATGGGTCATTTTACCGATATCAGGCAAAAAACGATTGAACCATTGTGAAAAAGAATCCGGTTCGAGAATTTTTCGCATCAGATCCGCTTCCAGAAGCGCTGCAGAGAAAAAGTCTTCTCCTCCGGGTTCCCATTGGGCCGGATACTCTTCATCGTGAAAGAAATATCGCAAAGCAGCATCAATCAACACATCCTCCAGTTGCTGATCACCGGCAGATCGAGCATAATCGAACGCAAAAGAGATGCCGAAAGCCGTATTGGGATGCACTCCTGTTCGAATGGCATAGGTCTGCCTGGGTAAGAATTCGATGTATCGTTCCACGATTGCTCGAGTAAGCGGTCTCAGGTTTTCCGTCCACTGGATTCCATCAGGATCATTCCACTCCATCAATTCCTGGGAAAGCTTCAGAAGCCAGGCCCATCCGTAGGTTCTCTCGAAAGATTTACGGTTCGGTTGATCGAGGTATTTAACCTCATTACGTATATTACGTGAACTAATATTTTCATTGAGCAGTCTGCGGATTTCCTTTGCTTCTGGAATATTTGGAAATGTCCTGAGAATTCGCACCATCATCCAGTGGGCATGCACGGAAGAATGCCAGTCAAAACATCCATAAAAAGCCGGATGAAGAAACCGTGGACGCTGAACTTCCCCTAAATGATTCATTACATGTGAAAGTTTATTGGGAAACTCTTTCTGAACACAGTTCATGGCCAGTCTGACCAGGCCTGATGAGATGTCCATGTCCCAATGAAAGACCTCATCATACTTTTGAATAGACGGTTTTTGAACGGGTTTGTTGCAGAACCAGGATAACATAATCAGACATAAAATGATCATTTTTTTCTTCATTGTCTCCTCCTTTTTACACGAATCCAGTAAAGGGCTGCGAATCCTGCAGTGCATGTCAGAACGCAGGCTCCAATCCAGATTATGGCCGTGGAAAGGGTGATCCACGCTGAAAATGCTTTAAGCAGGCTGTTTAAACCCAGCACAAGAGTGGCGAAAACCGCTGGAAACATAAAACTGTTGGAAAGCAGGTTATTGGTCCTATCCCCCATCAATTCCGGATCATTGACACAGATCAGAAGAAAAAAAGCGACCAATGGAAGTAATATTCCGTTCATGGCCTGAGCGAAGATAATGGCCGGTATCGGCTGTATACGGAGCATGCCGAAAATCAAACCGATAAAGACAACTGAGATCCATGTGATCCTGTAACTTGCGGAATGATGTGAAACAGATCCGGATATCGTTTGTTGTACCGCTATGCCTGCTGCCATGGGTGCGGTTACGGCTGATGAAAACCCGGCGGAAAACAGGCCGACAGCGAAAAGTCCCCGAGCCCATGGACCGATTTTATCAGAGAGTGTTTGAGAAAGATTTTCAAAAGAGAATGCACCGGGTATGGCGCTTCCTGTGATCAAAATGGCCATGGAGATGACTCCGCCCAGAAGTACGGCTCCGGTCAGACCGAAACGGAGATCACGCAGTGTTTGACCGGCTGCTATGCCGGATCCCAGAAACAGATTATAGGGTACCACGGTAGTTCCTATAAGAGCCATAATCACCAGTCCCGATCCGGCAGGCATTGAAGGAATTATCGTTCCTCTTGCCAGAAGTGACAGTGACGGTTGAATCTGTACTGCGGTAAACAGGAAACAGATTCCCATCACAGCAACAACGAGTCCAAGGATTCGGGCGACTGTTTTTATCGTTCCGGAAGCCAGCAGCACGACCGCCGAGCCGACAATGATCAGTGTGAAAACGCGTGAATCCATTCCAGGAAAAACAAGGGACAGCCCCGAAGTGCTGCCCAGAATATTGCCTGCTTCGAAAGCGGCGCATCCGGAAATAACGGCTGCCAGAACAAAAAACTGTACGGGTTTTCTCAATAAATCGCCCGCGGTTTTGCCGATGGAAGCCATCAGAGGGGATCCCGAAACAATGGTCAGTCTGGCGCTTGCTTCCTGTAGAATCAGGCAGGCTGCGGTTGAAAACACAAGGGTCCACATCAGAGTAAAACCGTACAGTGTTCCCGCTGAGGCAGCGGTCGTCACAGTGCCCGGACCGATGAATGCCGCAGCAATGACCGACCAAAAGAGCAGAGAGAGTATCCGTCTCATGCTTTATCTCCTTGTTGCGGCGTACCGTAACCTCCTCCGCCCGGTGTTTCCAGAATAAACCGGGATCCGGATTCAATATCACGGCTTTCTCTTGATTGGAGTTCAATTGACCGTCCTTCGGGAGTGATCATTATCTGTCTGGCCCGCTGTCCACTTCTTCCTCCTTCCAGTCCATAAGGCCGTTCTATACGATGCTCACCCAAAAGTGACAGGGAGACCGGTTCAAGAAAGAGATATTCCCGAATGAGTCCGTCTCCCCCGTTAAAGCGGCCCTTCCCTCCGGAACCTTTGCGTATGGCGAAACGAATGATTCTGACCGGAAAGCGATGTTCAATGATTTCAGGATCGGTGATCCGAGTATTGGTCATGTGCGTATGCACCCCGTCGGCACCGCTGAAATCCGGACCCGCACCACTGCCTCCTCCGACCGTCTCATAGTAACTGAATCGTTCGTTTCCGAATATGACATTGTTCATGGTTCCCTGGCTGCAGGCACTCATTTGCAGGGCTTTCATCAGAGTGTCCACCAGTCTCTGACTCGTCTCCACATTGCCGCCGGCAACAGCGGGAGCCTTTGAAGGATCGTCCGGAAAATGAGGATTTAAAAGGCCCGTGGGAAGATTAATCTGTACGGGCCGCATGAATCCTTCATTCAGAGGCATGGGCTCATCCACCAGAAGCCGAAGTACATAGATCACCACGCTGTTGATAATGGCCGGTGTAGCATTCAGATTAAAAGGGTGGAGTCCGGCGGTTTCCCTGAAATCCACCTTCAGGGTGTCGTCCTGTATGCTCAGCGCGACCTTCAGCTGAGTGCCGTCATCAAGCGACTCCTGCGCTTCTCTTTTTCCATCCGGGATTGATTTCAATATGTGACGGATTCTTGATTCTGCCCGTTCTTTGAACTTTTCCATGGCCTCCCAAATCGAATCTGCGCCGTGTTTTTCGGCCAGGTCAAGAAGCGCACGGCTTCCGTTTATATTGGCCGCCACCGCCGCACGTACATCGGCGAGATTCTCATCCACTCGTCTCGATGGAAACGGTGCCTCCGTTAAAATTCTTTGTAACCGGTTCCATTGGTCTTTGCCACGATGATAGAGATGCATGGGTTCGATCAGTACTCCCTCTTCAATCAAAGAACGGGCTTCAGAGGGCATGGATCCGGGGCGAAGTCCGCCTATTTCCGCGTGATGCGCCCGGTTGGCCGTAAAGGCGAGTAAACGGCCATCCTTTAAAAATACCGGAGTGATCACAGAAATATCAGGTAGGTGAGACCCGCCGTAACGGGGGTGATTGGTAATCCAGACATCGCCGGGTTCCATGGATAGTTTTTTCATCACGGACCGGACACAGAGTCCGAGAGAACCCAGATGAACGGGTATGTGAGGGGCATTGACCACCAGTTCACCCTTCGGATCCAGAAGCGCGCAGGAGAAATCGAGGCGTTCCTTGACATTGGTGGATAATGACATGCGCCGAAGCATCTCCCCCATCTCGCCTGCAATCGCCTGAAATCGATTGACAAAGAGCTCCAGCTGAACGATTTCAGCACGAGCATGTGGATCGATGTCAGTATGAAGTTTCTTTTCCATACAGAGAGCCGAATGATCCGATACCGTGACCTCCCAGCCCGGTTCCACAACAGTCATGCTGTGTCTTTCGGCGATCAAAGCCGGACCAGAAATCTTTTGTCCTGAATGCAGCGAGGCACGATCATACAGGGGGACAGATTGTTTTTTCCCCTGGAAACACGCTATTTGTTCACCTTTATGCGCCGGAGAGGAAAATCCGGATTTGTTTTTCGGTGCCATGGGTACGTTTCTGCGTGTCGATGCTGCGACACGGATCGATTCAAGCTCAATGTCACGTCCATCGGGCCGGTAGCCGAATACCGATTCATATTTACCGATGAATCGGCCGGCCGGATCGTCCGTTTTGTGATATTCCACCTGAAGCGTCGAATCCTGTCCTTCCAGTCGCAAACGCAGGATTCGGCGACGGATCTCGATGCAGTCAGATCGGAATCCCTCTTCCGCCATCTCCTTCAGAGCTTCGGCTTCCAGCTCGTCGATCCAGGAAGAAAGATTTTTCAGGCAATATCCAAGAGGCTTTAGAATTTGTTTTTGGACGAATCGTTCCACGGCTGCGTGCCCCAGACCCAGCGCGCTGAGCAGGCTGGAATCGGCCGGTATGATGATCCGACACATATTCAGGCGCTCGGCCACACCGCAGGCCTGCTGCCCACCGGCTCCTCCGAACGCAACCAGTGTGTAGTCAGCCGGATTATACCCCTTTCGAACCGATATTTTTCGAATGGCGTCGGCCATCCGTTCCGCCGCAATATCGAGAAACCCCTGCAAAAGCTCGATTTCGTCCGGAACCGTTTGGTGATTTTTCCGGATTTTATCCCGTATCCGGTCGAGAGCCTGCCAGGCATCTTTTTCAACGATAGGAATTTCGAATCGATCGGGTGACAGCCGGCCTAAAAGAAGATTGACATCGGTCAGAGTGAGCGGTCCTCCTGCTCCGTAACAGGCGGGTCCGGGATCCGCTCCGCTGCTCTCAGGGCCCACTTTCAGTTCCGAAGATTCAAATGTGCAGATGGAGCCTCCACCCGCGGCTACACTTTCAATCGCCAGAGCCGGTGCAACCAGATGAGCGCCACCAACCTGATGCTCGAATACATAATCGTAGTCTCCATCGTATCTGGACACATCGGTACTGGTGCCCCCCATATCAAAAGCGATGATGCGCTTTCGGTCTTCAAGCAGTCCGGCATGAACCGCACCCACTACACCCCCGGCCGGACCGCTGAGCAGGCTGTCTTTCGGGTAAAAAGCGGAATCCCGGACCAGCCCTCCAGCGCTTGTCATGACAAAGAGTTTTCCGTTTTTCAAAGGAGCGCTGACGCAATCAAGATAGTCCGCCAATATCGGCATCAGAGCGCCGTTGACCACGGCAGTTTCCGTTCTGGGCAGAAACTTGATAAACGGGTTCTCACTCGAACACACGACATGGTGAAAGCCCCAATCCCGCAGTCGAGCGGACAACTCCCTCTCATGTTCGGGAAACAGATAGCTGTTGAGAAAGGAAACCACTGCCGTTTCCACGCCCTCTTTCAACAATTCAATGGCTCTGGTTTTCAGAATATCGGCGTGCAGGGGCTCTATAACGCGTCCCCGGGCGTCCACGCGTTCCTTGACACCGATGACGCGTGATGTCAACGGCACGGACTTTTTTATATGCAGGGCGAAAAGGTCGGGCCTCTGCTGGTTGCCTATTGAAAGAAGGTCTTCGAAACCTCGAGTTATGAAAAGAACGGTTTTCCCCCCCTTTCCCTCCAGGAGTGCGTTGGTTCCCCGGGTTGTGGCCAAACGAAGATTGACAGGAGGAAGATCACGTCCAGGAGGAGTCTGAGTCACGATCCGGCAGGCCAGAACAGGAGCTTCTTCCGAAGAACGGATTTCAAACAAAAGCGGAAAAGTCAGATCCGCAGGCAGTCTCCTTTGAACGCGCAGGGTACCGGATGAGGCGTCATACGATTCGATGGAATGATCGTAAACCGAAGTCTGAAATATATGGATCGAGTAACCATGAAGAAAGACCGAAGGCCAGTGCCAGGGCGTATCCATGACGAGTGAGTATTCATCGATCTGCTGAATAAAACGTCCCCGCAGAGCGCTGCTGCTCAGCACTTTCGCCCGGTGCCACTGACCTCGGGGATCCACGGCGATACAATCCGTGAATGTTCCTCCTGTATCGATCCATATATGCCATGCTTTCTTTGAGTGTGGAATCATGAACGGCTCGTTTCATCGAGGCATGGATTTTGCTTGTTTGAATAACGAAGGACGAATACCGATTTATCGATCTTCTAAAAACGCTTAATATACAAGGGGTTGTAAGGCATGATTCCGATCCGTGAAAAAGTTGCCGGAGAAAAATCTTCCGGGATAAACATGCCGTTTCACTACAGCGGAGGACCGGCCGTTGCAGTACCCCCGGCAGGACTCGAACCTGCGGCCCACTGCTTAGAAGGCAGTTGCTCTTTCCAGCTGAGCTACGGGGGCTTGAGAACCGGCACTTAAAATACAATTTTCCAGTGTGAAAGTCAATGAAATTATTTCCCGCACATAAAGCTTATTTTTACCGGATATGCAGATCGGTCTTGTGCCTGCTTTTCGTGTCCGGTACACTGTTCGGGGCCAACCTGTATGTGGTTTCGACGTCTGGATCCGACAGCGATCCAGGAACTCCTGAACGTCCGTTTCGAAGCATCAACTATGGAGTCAGCCGATGTGAGCCCGGCGATACACTGGAAATCCGAGGCGGTGTCTACTATGAACTCGTTAACCGTTTCTCTCACTCGGGAACTCCGGATCAATGGATAACCATTCGCAGCCGCCGGGGAGAAAGAGCCGTGATCGACGGCAATGGACAGTGGACAGTCATTCAATTTCACGGAAAAAGCTATTATCATTTTCAGGGGCTCGAAATCCGCAACGGAATATGGTCCGGCTTCAACGGCACCTCCTACCATCACTGCATTTTGTCCGATTGTGTCATCCATCAAATCGGACCGTCTTCGGGAACCGCGGTGGGGATTTATGTTTCGACACAACCGGGTTCTTCGGACAGCTCGACCCACAATCTCATTCAGAACAATATTATTTACGATTGCGCGGGTGAGGGCATTTATGTTGGAAACGATGCCGATGCCTGCCCGCCTATGGGAGCGCCGTGCAACCACAATATCATCCGCGGCAACACGATCTATCGCTGTGAAGAAGGAATCGATGTCAAGTTCGGCTCGCGCTTCAATCGAATCGTGAACAATCGAATATACAACGGAAACGGAGGGAAGTACTCGGCCGGCATCCTGGTCTATGAGCACACGGAAATCGATTCCAACACAGTCTTTAAAAACAGCAATCATGGCATCACGGTACAGGGAAACCACAACCGCCTTCTCAGAAACGTGATCTATGACAACGGCGGTATGGGAATTTTTGTAACCGGCTATGAATCGCACTGGAACGCCATGATGGACTCCGGTGACGACAATCATATCATGCACAATACTGTCGTCGGCAACGGCGGTTGGGGCGTGTATTTATATGGAGGAAATGATCAGGACTGCCGGGGCACGGTGATACAAAATAATATTGTCATGAACAATCATGAATATCAGATCGTCGTGGAACCGCACGCAGTCGATGGACTTGTGATGGAAGCCAACAACTGGTTCAGTTCGTCCGGTCCGGTAATTCGATATGCGGGCAAGGAATACACATCCGTGGAGTCATTTCGTGAGGCCACGGGCCACGGCATGCATTCGATGCAGGTCGATCCGCGTTTCATGGATCTTGACGCCAGGCGTCTTCATCTTCAAAAAACCAGTCCGCTTATCGACCGGGGCGTGGTTCTGGAATTTCCGTACTGGGGGCGGGCACCGGATCTCGGGGCGTTTGAAACACCTCTCGAATATGAACCCCTGGACGAAGGCGGAATCTCCGCCGTTCCCCCGAAAATTACGGCACGTATCTTTACATCTCTCTCCCCTCACTCCCGGCAATTGACCGTGGTACTTCTGGCTTCAAAAAAACTGGCCTCTGTTCCCGGTGATCTGATTTTACGTCAAAGTGATGGGGCGGATACCCGCATTTCACTTTCCGGATCTGTAGGCGGGCAGCGCTTTTCGGGGATTCTGAATCTGGACGAAGCCGTAACGGAAGGACCCGCCTATTTCTACCTGGAACCGGGCAGTCTGTGCGATCTGGAAGGAAATACAGGATCCGTATTGACCGAGGGCATGGATCTGTATATCGACAAAACACCGCCTCAGATTCCTTCAATCATTTCCATTCATAAATCAGAGGATCACTGACCGTCTTCGATTCGATTTTTTTCTTCAACGGAAATGACTTTTTCTTTAATCTGATTCTTTTCAAAATCCAAAATGCGGATTTTGGATCCGTACCGTATCTCTAAA
>DSAB01000018.1 GCA_011388275.1 bacterium
CAATCAAATCGCAAGATCGATCTTTTTAACAACGACATTCGAAGGATCTTTGCTCAAACGATGGATTCTTCTTACTTCTTCCGCTACAAGCGGAGCGGTACATATTATTATGTAATGAAAAATATTGTTTTTTCAAATTATTTCTCAACGCATCGGCATGGCCCGGTCTGGCGGACGGGCTGATTCCGTTTCAGCCTGGTTTTCCAACTATCTCTGGAGGCAGATCCCCAATGTTGTCTTTGAATTTCATACACGGCGACCCCGAAGGCTACAGCCACATTGATCGAATTTTTATACCCAAGCATCGGAATTTCGACGATATGATCCACTTCATTCAGTACTTCACGTGAAACTCCGAGCGCTTCATTGCCCATGACCAGCGCAACAGGCAGAGGAAAATCAATCTCCCATAGGCATTGGCTCCGATCCGTTAATTCCAAGGCCGCCACGGGTATAGACTTTGAACGGCATTCCCTGACCGCCTCCAGGGCGCTTTCACGATATTCCCATTGAACAAAGGGAAGCGCCCCCAGTGAAGTCTTGTCCAGTTTTCTGTGAGGAGGGTGAGCCGTGATTCCGCACAGATAAACCATTTTCAGCAATGCGCAATCCGCAGTGCGTATGATCGAACCGACGTTGAAAGCGCTTCTTAAATTTTCCAGCACGGCGTAAACGGGAAACCGTGGTATGACTTGAAATTGCTCGGGATTCAAATCGCTGTCAAAAGAACGAACCTGAATTCGTGTCTCCAATCCGACTCCTGCCTGTTCATTGTTATTATTGAAACACACGATCCACCCTCTTCATCCACTTCAGAAGGATCCGGTCGATCCATTCCGTATCGATTTCGCCCGCGGAGAGATGAACGGGAGCGCCCATGGCTACCAGACATCGTGAAAAAGGCTTCGGGATCATATAACGGCACCATGTCCTTTTTAATATCCACGCCTTTTCAGCGGCATAGGTGAGCGGAACAACCGGATATCCGACTTTGGCGGCAAGGAACAGGATCCCCGGTTTGGATCGATAAACCGGTCCTCTGGGTCCGTCCAGGGCGATGGCCGCTGAATACCCTTCCGCGAGCGCTCTTTTAGTTCGAATCAATGCCAGGGCACCCTGCCGTTTACTCGATCCCCGCACTACATGGTATCCCATGCGTCTGAGAATATGGGTTTGAATCTCTCCGGCCCAGCTGACATCGCTCATGATTGAAGAATGCCATCTCCCGAAATGAGGGACAAGAAGCATCTGCCTGCCATGCCAGAAAGCGTACAATGCGCGTGTGCGATCGAACTTCGACAGATCGGGATGAAAGAAGAATCGCGTTTTCAGTGTGGATGCATACAAACGGATGAAACAGAAACCGAGAAAAGCGGCTCCTCGAATGAAAGGACCGGAGTAGGTCACCTTTCTCCGCCATTTCTTTAGTAAGTTTTTCAAAAAGCCTCCGGCCGTCAGGACGCGGTCAGAATAAAAAGCCCGCAGAAACAGTCAAAACCTGGGGATTGCTGGATGGTCTGAAAAGAAAATGCCAACGAATTTCCAGAACCGTGCCCCATCTTCGATAGTATCTCCATCCAACAATGCCCAGATTGATGCCCGGTGTGTTTAGCGTATCCCCCTCTTCATTCAAAGCCTGATCCAGCCTGTAGACTCCGGCTCCGGCCAGAATAAATGATTCGACAAGCAGCGATCGATTGATTCGAAAAAGGGCGTTCGAAGAGACCCAGATCAGGTTGAAACGAAGCTTATCCTTATTCGCGGTTACGGCATTGATGTTGAACGTATGAAGTCCGCCTGCGTCAACACCCAAAGCCCAGCCATCACCGATCCGCATGGACACAAACGCATCGGTTGTGACCGACAAGGGAGTATGGAATGTCCCCCATGGAATCCGGGGAAGTCCGAAACCGGCCGAGAGTCCGGCGTGAAACCGCCTTGTTCTGACTTCACCCGCCAAACTGCCGCTTGTCAGCAGACAAAGGTACAAAATCATCATGCCCGTTTTTTTCACTTCACGCTCCAATGAACATTTTTTGTAAGATACCAAATCTTAACCCTTTAGTCAATAAATGTTTGGCGTTTTCGTAAAGTCGCGTGATTTTTCCTCAATCCGAATGCATTTTTAAATGATCGGCAGGTCCTTTTCGTCCCGCGTACGCTTGAATAGACTCCAGCGGAGATCCAGTTTTTTAAGAGTATTTCCTGCCAATCGTTCCTAAACGTGCGTAAACGCAGTTCATGTTGCTGTTTTACAGTTTCTTATCAATGCCTCCGGCGGGAACCTTTCAACAATCTCCATTCTCGGAGTTGCATGCCTTCTTAATAAGGAATCCGTTTGTTTTTCATCGAGCTTTTTCCTATATTTTCGAAACCGTTTCTTCGAATGGTATGATGAATGCAGGGACGCCATGCAGAATCTGCTTCGAACTCTGATGATCGTTGTTCCGGTCTTCAGTCTTATTTTCATCGGAACCGCTTTAAGAAAAACCGGTCTTCTCAGCCTCGATTTCAGCACCTGTGCGTCCCGAATCGTCTACCGGGTCGCCCTGCCGGTATTGATCTTTCTGAAAATTGCACAAACGGATTTCTTCTCATTTTTCAACTGGCAGGAGATGGTCTTTGTTTACGCAGCCACTTCAATTTTGTATGTACTGCTGTGGATCCTTTCCCGGTGCGTATCGATTCCGGAAGACCGGGGCGTATTGATTCAGGGAAGTTTTCGGGGCAATTTCGCCGTTATCGGATTCCCGCTGATAGCCAACGCGTACGGAGAACCCGCCCTGGCGAGAGCCGCCATTGTCCTGGCTTACATTCTGCCCCTGTATAACGGACTTTCCATTCTCGCGCTTTCCCTTCCGGCCATACACGCTTTCGGGCCTCCGATGAAAAAGATCGCGGTTTCCATTCTCCTCAATCCCCTGATTCTTGCCGTATTCGCCGCACTTCCCTTTTCTTTATGCTCTGTCCCTCTGCCGGAGATTATCACGCGAACTCTCAACCCGCTTTCCGCCATGGTGCTGCCGCTGGCTCTTCTCGCCCTGGGAGGATCCCTGGATTTCAATATCAAACGCGATGAAATCAGAATGACTGCCGTTGCGGTTCTGCTTAAAAACCTGATTTTCCCTGTGCTTCTGACTGGAAGCGCGGTTTTTCTTGGATTCAGAAACGAATCACTGGGCGTTCTGACCATGCTCTTTTTCGCTCCAACGGCTCTGGTCAGTTACGTCATGACCGAGTCCATGGGCGGCAATACTCGGCTGGCCAGCCATATTATTATGATCACGACCATTTTTTCGGTCATTACAATCACGGCCTCTATTTATATTCTCACGTTTTTGGGTTACATCTGATTCTGCCGGACTATGGAGGTATTTTCCCTTGGATGAATGGTTACGCCTTTTTCTGCTCTTTGCCGTCGGCGCCATTGCCGGATTTATCAATGTCAACGCGGGCGGCGGATCTTCTCTCACGCTTCCGGCACTGATTCTGCTGGGTCTCGAAAGCAGCGTGGCCAATGGAACCAACCGGATCGGCATCGCGGTGCAGACGATGTTTGCGGTTTCTTCGTTCCGCCGCCGGAATTTTCATGATTTTAAAACAAGCGGTTTCATGGCCCTCTTCACCCTTCCCGGAGCGGTTCTGGGTGCTTTTCTGTCAATCCGAATTGGAGATCAATGGTTTCAGCGGATTCTGGGAATTGTCATGATCGGAATCGTTTTCTCGATTATATTCTCTTCGTATAAGAAGGATCATGCCGAACGTCCGGTAAAAAACTGGCTGATTTATCCGGTTATGCTGGGAATCGGTTTTTATGGAGGCTTTATTCAAATCGGAGTTGGATTTATTTTTATGGCTTCTTTGTATCACATACTCCATATCAGCCTGATTCATGTGAATATGCACAAGGTCTTTATTATCTTTATCTACACTCTGCCGGCCCTGGCCGTATTCATTATCAGCGGTCGAATCGCGTGGATTCCGGGACTGATCATGGCGGCCGGAATGGCCGCGGGCGGCTGGTGGGGTGCGCATGCCGTAGTCAAAGGAGGAGAAAGAACGATCCGCATCGTTCTGGTGGTGGCCATACTCATTATGGCGCTCAAGATGCTGGGACTTTTTTAATTCAATCCATCATGCTTCAGCCGGGACGAGGGTGTTTTCCTGCCGGGAAATGTCCGAATCTGCCGCCAGTACCCGTAGCACCTTGCCTCCCCTTCCCTGAAAATAAAATGCGTGCAGGCCCTATCATGCCGGCAAACAACAGGAAACCCCCGTTACCGGGGGTCCAGCGTTCATCGTGTGTCGGGGCGGTGAGATTCGAACTCACGACCTCCTGCTCCCAAAGCAGGCGCGCTGACCGGGCTGCGCTACGCCCCGTATTTATGATTTCGCATCCATATCGCCATGGCCAGAAAAGCCGCGCCGCGATGGCTGACGCGGTTTTTTTCTTTTCTTTCCATTTCGGCAAAGGTTTTTCCCAAAACCGGACAATAAAAAAGCGGATCATAACCGAAACCGTTACCACCCCGGGGCTCATCCAGAATCACCCCTTTCACCTGCCCCCGGCATAGATGCTCACCACTTTCATCCACCAGGGCCACCGAGCAGTGAAAGCGGGCCTTACGCTTCCCTGAAGGCAGGCCTTTCAGAAGCTCAAGCAGTTTTCGGTTATTCTGTTCATCATCGGCCCGGGGGCCCGCAAAACGGGCCGAATACACGCCCGGTTCCCCATTCAGATAATCGACGGCCAATCCGCTGTCGTCAGCCAGAGCCGTCAAACCGGTAATCCGAAATGCTTCTCTCGCTTTAATGAGGGCGTTCTCGTCAAAACTGTTTCCGTATTCCCGAATCGGTCCGCAATCCGGAAAATCGTTCAGGGAGACGAGATTCCACGGCTGTTCACCCAGCACCTCAACGATCTCATCGTATTTACCCTGATTGGTTGTAGCCAGCACAACACTCAAAACAGGCACGAGACCTCCCGTCGACCGTCTCAGCCAATAATATCCTTCTCATTGCACTTGCAAATACCGACAAAATTCTGCCGGAACTTCCAGGCCCCCGTATCTTCGACCTTTTCTGAAGTGATCATTTTTACCGTTGTAACGGACTCACCACATTGAGCACAATGACGTGTATTGTCCTGATTCGCCTTGCTCATCTTGTCCGCAAATGATTTCGATTTACCCATCTTCCTGTCTCCTTTATCTTCATGCGTTATTTCATCAAACCGTCGACAATCACGGGGCTCTTTCCCGTTCCCTTTATTTGATTAACCAGCGCGATACGCTCCAGAGTCAGCTGAAACGGAATGACAAAACGTTCGACCAGTTCCTTCTGCCTCTTCCCGAATTGATTCGGGTTTCTGCTTTCAATACTGACACATCCCCAGGCTTTTTCTTCAGAACCGAGCGGGAAGCCCATGAACGTATGTATGCCGTGCGACTGATTCTCATTCTGGTAATAACGGGGCCTGATAAAATTTCCCTCAACAATATTTTCAATCAAGAGCGGTTGGTTTCGTTTCATGACCCATCCGTTCAATCCTTCATCCAGCGGAAAAGGGACCCCCAGACCCATACCATCAGAAATTCCGTCCGAAAACTGAACCCACCCTTTTCCTTCTTTTATCAGGGAGAGACTGAATCGATCGAAGGAGATGACTCTTTTCAGAATCCCTGAAAAAAGAACCGCGGCTTCTTCAACCGTCTCGGCCTCCATGAGGTTCGATTCCAGTTCATCAAGAATCTGATGAAACCGGTTTTTCATCTCCTCGTTTAATCCGGCATGACAAACACTCATCATCTGAATCAGGATATCGCCGCAACGCTGAAGGAAGTCCTGATGCGACCTGCCGAAACTTTCGACGGCATCGCTGCCCATGGCCAGAACACCCAACAAACGTTCTCCCCGGTACAGTGGAACCCCGACAAATGAACGAATGGCCATATCGGGAAGAGCGGGGAAATGAGCCGGATTTACATTGCCTTCCAGAACCGTACGCCCCGTCTGCAGAACCATATCGGCCAGATCTCCCGTCTGCACGGGAAGCGGACCTCGAATAAGGCGGTTTTCCGTCTCTCCGATCTCGAGAAAAGAACCGTTGTTTTTAATCAGGTAAAAACCGACAACCGTTCCAACCAGGGTGCTTCGGATTATTTTCAACAGATCCAAAGTAACTCCTTCAAATGCATCACCGAATCCCAATGCCTGAATGGAATCATCTCCTTCCAGAGCTTGTTTAACCTGTTGAGTATCAGTCCGCCCATTCAGCCTGTTCCTGGCATTGACATAGAGGAAATAACCGGCGATCATCACAACGATAAACAGAAATCCCTTGCCCATAAATCCCAGCCAGATATCTTTGGATACCGGGATAAAAAATCCTATTCCCACCAGAACCAATAAGCCGAGGTAGATCCAGGCTGTCATCGTTTTTGGAGTATCATATTTCATCTTTCATCATTCTTTTGGATCGAAAAGTTCGGCTACTATCAACGGTTTTGTTTCCGAAAGACATTCTCCTTTCCCATCCCCGTTTTGGATTATGCGGTTGTACTTTTATCTTGTTGACCAGACCGTATTAAAATATTATAATTTATAAAAATTCCCGGCAAAGTCAATAAAAAAAACCTGAGTGAAAAGTTGCTCAGGTTCAGCGATGGCTGTTTTTGATGCGGCTTGTTTCACTTGCCATGGACCGGTCTCTTTTTTCGAACAGGAATGCCGCCTATATGAACCGGCCTTGATATTCGGGTACCCCCCTTTTTTATCTGAATTTCCACCGTTTGATCGGGACGAAAATCTTTGATCCGATCTGCCAGTTTTGAGACATCCATCACAGGCTGCCCGGCGAGACCTACGATCGTGTCACCCCGGCAGATACGTGCCATGTGAGCCGGTCCTCCGGGCACCAAACCGATCACCTTGACAGCGGTACTGTCCTTCTCGACGGCTATATCCACAGCCGTAATGCCGAGCCATCCCTGTCTACGCCGGTATTCACGAATCAGCAAATTGCCGGATCTTTCGACTGTTTTTATGGGCAGAAAAACACCCTGACGGTCATTTTCTCCGAACGCAGATTCCTTCTCAGACAATCTTCCGATGATCATCCCAGCCAGGAGTCCATTGTATGTGAATACCGGACCCCCGCAGTTACCCGGAGGAACCATTGCTTTCAGATGCATCAGACCGTCCCGATCTTCATTCAACAGAGTCGCCAGTGTGACCGACGGAAAAACGCCCACTGAATTGCCCATAAAGAAAAGTGATGTTCCGGCCTTTAATGAATACGCGCGTGCCACCGAAAGGGATGTGAGCGGCTCAGAAATTAATTTCAGCAGAACGATACTCGATTGTTCGTCTTCACCCGCAATCAAAGCGATCCTTCGACGGCCGTCGGTGAATTTGATATAAATACTGTCGCCTCCGGCAATCACACTGTGATAAGTAACAATAAAACCGTCCTGACGAAATACAAAGCCCGTTCCCACACGACACCACTGATCCAGATCATCTCCGCCATAAGTATGGATACTGACTACAGAGGGCTTGACTTTCTGAATAATATGAGCCAATCGGCCTCCGTCCGACCCATATTCAAAACCTGGAATCGTACCCGGCATGATCATTCCCATTATCAACAAGCAAGTCAGTATGATCATTTGCCGTCGCTCCTAAAAACTGACGGGGATAGCCCGAACCCGTACAGGCGGATGGCTGCCTACCATCGAATCGGAGTTTGAGGGTTCTCTGGAGTCATTTCTCCTCTCGAGCCGTACTGCCGAAGCGGATGGCAATTCTTCAATGATATATTGAATTTTCCCCTGAAAAGGCAAAAAATCACCTTCGGACTCCCCTGCTACCGTCCGATAACCGAGACTTCCGGAAGTAAGAGAGGAATTTTGATCCGACACTCCGATCCCTATGATCAAAACGAGTAAAGCAATACCCATTGCAGGAATCAATAAACGGCCTCCTGTCGAATATGTGCCCGGTGACTTGCCAATAGCTTCTCTGCGTATGCGCTCGCGTAGAAGAAGGTTGAATCCTTCGGATACTTTCACATCGGGCAGTTGTTTCAGACAGATCCGCATCTGTTCGATATTATCCTTTAGAGTCCGGCATCGTGAACATACTCTGAGATGCTCCTCCAATTTTTTCAGACACAGAGGATCGAGATCTCCCTCACAGTATTTGCCGATGTGTTTCTTAAAGTGCTGACAAGGATTCATGAGCCTGTCTCCGTGAATTTATTGATCCAACAGGTATCTGAGACGCTTCTGCAGTCGAAGTCTTCCCCTGTTCACCCGCGATTTGACCGTCCCGATGGGTATTTTAAGAATGCGACTGATCTCCTCATAGGAAAGATCTTTGATATCACGCAGAATAACCACTTCCCTGAATTTAAAGGGAAGCTGCTGTATTTCGTTCCTGATTTTTGTCTCTTTCATCTCTCCATCGACCACCTGATCGGGTGAAGACAGAAAATCAGGAATATCATACTCCTTATCTTCAAAACCCATCTTCGATAGCGACAAGACTCTTCTTCGTTTTCTGCGCCTCAACTCTGTCTTGGCCAGATTTCCAGCGATCGTATAAATCCACGTTGAAAATTTGGCTATGTTTCTGTAAAGATGTTTATTTTTAAAAACCCTTAGAAAAGTTTCCTGAACAACATCTTCTGCATCGATCCGGCTGCCGAGAAAGTGGAACACAAAATTAACCAGTGGCGCCTTGTATCTCATGACAATTTGTTCGAAAGCGTATGTATCACCATCTTGAAACCGGGCGATCAACTCTTCATCGCTTGGAGTCGACGACGATGTTGTCGAAATATTCAACAATTCAACTCCCAAAAAGTTCCAGGAAAACAAATCTGGATTGTTAATTCAGTTTCTTTCTTCTGGCCAGCGATACCAAAAGCAGTGTCAGTACCGTGAGGGGCGTCATGCCACCGGTTTTAAGCTGAAGATCGGCACGGCAAAGCATTTCGAAGCCGCTTTTCAGCTCTTCCATGGTGTAACCTTCGACCTGTTTCAGGTATAAACGGGAAAAATAGGGATTCAAAGATATTTGCTGTGCGGCCTGTCTGGCTGAGATTCCCTGATCGATCAACGCCCGCAGTTTGGCCAGGATAAAAAACCGGCGGGTTAAATCCATGATCATTCCCGCCGGGGAACGCCCTTCATCGAGACTGATCTTTAGGATAGATAGAGCCCGATGCAGTTCTCTGCTTCCCACCGCATCGGACAATTCCCAGGGTTTGATATTCCGTGACATCCCGCTCACCCTGCCCACATCATCGGCCGTTAGCTCTTTCCGGCCCCATGCATAGCTCTTGAGTTTCTCTGCTTCATGAAAAAGAGTCCACAAGGAAGTCCCCGTCTGCTCGACAAGCAAAACGGCCGCCTCATGAGAAAGGGTGCTCTCCGGCTGGAAAAGTTTCTTGACCCATTCGATGGCCTGATTCTCATACAATGGTTTGCTTTCAAACCAGGTTTGCCTTAAAAGTACCTTGTAAAACGTTTGGCGTTTATCGATTTTCCCGGCCCTGACCGCCAGACAGGTGGTTTCCGCCGGATTTTTCAAATACTCCACCAATCTGTCCCGGCCCGATTTCGTTAAACGCTGAGCCTGTCGAATAATCACGAGACGGCGCTCCGCCATCATGGGAAACTCCGCGGCCCTCTCCAGGATCGTCGAAATATCGTTCTCGCCGGCTGTCAGGATATCACAATTGAAATCCCTGGTGTCTGAATCCACCGATTCGATCAAGGCCCTCTCCAGATAATCGAGAAAGAAAGGTTCTTCGCCGAACAGAAAATAAACCGGATCGGGTTTGCCGGATTCAATCTCTTTTTTTATGGTGTAATAATCTTTCATGAAACATTAATTGTAATAATAACAAAGAATGAAACCAACGACATGGCCAGGGCATAAAACCCGAATCGCCAGAACCTTCCCCTCTTGAGGACACGGGTCAAAAGGGAGAGAAAAAGATAGCTGCCCGCCGCGGATAGAAGAAACGCACCGGCCATCCATCCCGCTCGTTCCCGGATAAAATGCAGGCTTTCGATGTCCGTCATCTTAAAAACCAGGGCCCCTAAAATGGCCGGTATGGCCAAAACAAATGAATAAAAGCCGGCCTCCTCACGCTTCACTCCCATAAAAAGGGCCATTGCGATGGTGGCGCCGGATCGTGAGATGCCGGGCATAATGGCCAGGCCCTGAAAAAAACCAATCGCAATTGGCAGTAAAATACCCCTGTCAGTCAGCTGCTTTGCGGGTTGAGTTTTCCGTGTCAGAATAAGGACAACACCCGTGAACGCGAATGTCAAGGGGAGAACACGGGGTTCATGATACCGAAGTTCAATGACCGGTTTAAGAAACAGATAAAACGTCAGAGTCACTCCCGTTGAGATCAGGATATATACCCACAGTCGAAGGTTTTCTTTTGTCCTTTTCGGCTCTGCCAACTCCTGCAATCCGCCGATAACCAGGGCCATGATTCTTTTATGAAAATAGACGGCAATGGCCAAAAGACTCCCGACATGAACGATAATATCAAAGATGACGGGAAGTTCGGGATGACGCAGTATTGTTTTATAAAAGAGCAGATGCCCTGAAGAAGAGACGGGCAGAAATTCCGTTGCTGATTGTATGATGGCCAGAATGAAATAATGAATCGGCGCCATGATGTGCTTTCAGTATGGATGAGACTACAAGAAAATCGAAAATAGGGTTCCTAAAGAAAAGGACCGGGCTTGCCGGTCAAAGAGACAAACGAAGACCCAGATTCCCGGAAATCATTGAAAGATTTCCCTCTTCCTTTCCGGAGAAATTTTCCATGCCGATCAGTGTGTAATGACCCAGGAATCCGGCTTTGATAAAAAGCCCTTTCTTAATCGGCCATTGCCCTTCCATTCCGCCGCTGAATCCCCATCCGCCCCGCGATTCTTCGGAAAGATCCGTGCAAAAATCCGTTTCCGTTCCATCCCGATTAATGATCAAACTCAAGTCTTTTAATGAATTCCAGTAATAAGCGGTTCCCGCGATCATGTTCAAGTCCAGTTTTCCGAAAAGCCTGACCAATTTCCGGCTGTAACGCACCGCAATCACATGCACCATCATATCGCCGCCCGCTAAATCCCGTTCAGCCTGTGGAAAAAGGAGATCCAGAGCGTTGATATCTTCGATAAAAGCGTTCTTGTCAAAAGGCAGCATCCATAAACCGTATGAGACGGACAGGCTTGCCGCTTCCGTAAGATGCAGCCGGATATCCAGCTCTCCTCCGGCCCCGGCGCCCCAGAAATCAGAGAAAACGGATGGAGTCAAAGGCACGGCCGCCTGGCCGCTGATCCCCAGTGACCAGGAATTCCATGAAGCCCCGCGCAAAGACGCGGGCAATAAAATAGACAGCACAATGATTCGAGCCAGCCGTTTCATACCGCCTCCCATGGAGATGCCGTCATGTTCATCGGTCTGTTTTACACAGAAGCAGGGCTCCGGCGATTCGCCTCCGGAGCCCTGTCAATACGCTTCATGTGATCAATTAAAATCAAGTACTAATTACAGGTTAATTCGAATCCCGGCCATGGCGGTAATGAAAGAGATCATGCCGCCGGTATCGTCAAAACCTTCTTCCTCACCGAAAAGGTAGTGGTATTTGCCTTCAAAAAACAGATTCATGGTCGTGCCGATCATGAATTCGAGACCGACCCCACCGTTGATACCGATCTTGTCATCCATATCGTCTTCCATCTCTTCGGTCACGGTCTCGGTTTGCCCCTGATAGGTGACTTTCATTTCGAGATCACCCATGCTGAAAAGATAGTAACCGGCACCGGCAACAATATAAAAACCGAAAGAAGCATCCGGCGGAGTCAGGTACTGCACCAGATTGGCCGAAATAATGGAGTTGTTGACGGCTCCGCCTTTGATTTCGATCTCCATCCCTGCCGGTATCATTTCCTCAAATAGTTTAAGAAATTCATCGGAATTGAGTTTGAACGGCAGATACGTATAGGACACTTTAAAGCCGGTCATATCGGTAAAATTATACTGGGCTCCGCCGCCGAATCCGATGCCCATCTGCCAAAAGTCGGTGAAGAATTCCGGCGACATGGGATATCCGATTCCGCCGAAACCTTCCACAGCCAGACTCCCGGCCGTTCTCTGCGCGTGAACCATGCTGAGAGGTAGGATACAAACCATCAGCACGGTCAACGCAATGGTCAATTTGCGCATAGTTCTCTCCAGGTTATATTATTTATTCAGGTTAAACAGAAGTCCGCCGTAAATACCGAAATAATCCCAGCCGCTCAAGCTGTACTGGGCGTACGCCATCAGTTTCATGGCTTCGCTTAAAACGTAATGGATACCGCCCTGCAGGTGAATTCCAAGATCCGTGGCCGAAGATGAACTTTTTTCGCCAAACCATTCTACTGTGGTCGAAGTGATGTTGAGGCCGAGTCCGGCACCGGCAAAGGGTAGAATCTGGGCTCCGGGATCACCGAAAAAGTACTGGGCGATCGCTGCGATGGTCAAACTGGATGTGCTGAATCCTTCGGCCCACCCTTTGGACCAGTAAGACGCCAGACCGGTCAGGTGCAGGTTGTCCATCAAGGTGCCGAAATCGAAATTGGCTCCAAAAGCGATGGGATTGCCGATGCTGCCTTCCGGCATGGCCAGACCGATATGTCCGCCGACTCCATTGAACCCCAGATTGACTTCGGCCGATGCGACTGCAGCGAGTGTAAAACAAGCCAGAACGATGATCTTTGTTAATTGACGATTTTTCATTCAATCCTCCTGTTTGTACCTTTTAATGGATTCTGTATAGACTTCCGGGCAATCCGATATCTTTTGTTTTCGACATCACCTCCTCGCTTTTTATACTTGATTCGATCAATCGCTCCAAATATGGGGAAAAAAACACTTAAAGTCAAGGTAAATTCCTCAAAAGAAAAGGTCTGTCTGTTTCAGGGATTTTGTCTCTAAATGTTTCCAAGACCACGGATATTGTGGCATTTCCGATCTCCGCCTCTAGGGCAAAACCGGACTGTTCGATCCGATTGCACTGAATTGAACATCCCGCGGATTCAGACAATTTGAAAAAGAGCCAGCATGCGTCCGGTTCGTCCCTGCCTTGCCCGGTGAGAGAAAAACCAGTAAGGATGGCAGGCCGTGCACAAGCCGGCGATGTGGATATGCGACGGGGAAATTCCCGCTTCCAGCAATTGCCGGGCGTTCGCTATCCAGAGATTCACTTTATCGCCCTCCCGGCATTCCGGTGCAAACCGCCGGCCCACCTCATCGCCGACCGTAAAACAGCAAGGACCGATGGAAGGACCTATATAGGCCTGAATATGGGAAGAAGAACAGCCAAAACTCTCCGCCATCGACCGCACCGCGCGTCCGGCGATATTATGAACCGTGCCTCTCCATCCGGCATGAATCAAACCGGCGGCCGGCACTTCGGGATCCCATAAAAACAGAGGCACGCAGTCGGCCGTCTTGACAGACAGCGTCACTCCTGAAATACGGGTAATGAGCCCGTCGGTCTCTGGGAAGAAACCAGCCTCCTCGATGCAAGCCACCTTTCCCGAATGGACCTGGCCGGGAACCGCCAGAGATTCAGGCCCGACTTCCAGTGCCCGAAGAAACCTTGTCTGGTTTTCATTCACCCAAGCGGCCGATTCTTCAGGGACGTCTCCCAGATTCAGCGCCCCGGAATCCACACGGCTTTTTCCTCGATGCCGTGTGCTGAAACCGTGAATCACCGGCTCATCATCGAGGCCGGCAAAACGGCCGATCAACAGTGAATCGACACGTTCGAGCAGCATGGGAGCTACCGGATCTGATAAATACGGCCGCTGCGATACTGCAGCATGTTCAAATGCTGATTGATCCGCGAATCGTTCAGTATTTTCCGGCCTCCGACTCCCTCCACGGTTCCCGTGCCGGAAAGCCGCTCGCGAACGTCCTTTCGAGGCATGGACCGTCCTCCGGTCGAGGTAAGAATAAAATTGACCGCATCGTATCCGAATATTTCCAGTTTATCCGGTGTTTTCCCCCTGGCCCTGCGGTAGGCATCCCGAAAACTGAACACATTGTAATCGGACGGATCCATATAAAAATCAGCGACAAATACAATGCCGTCGATGTAATTTTTATGACTGTCCAGCAGGGAAAGATCATTCCAGTACGTCCCGCCGAACAGTCTGGAGTCGAAATGATAATTGGCCAGCTGCGGAGCAATTCTGGGAATATCCTCGGCATAAACCGGCAGGAATATACCGTCAATCCCCTTGACAGCCATGGCTGTTGAGTCGACAAGCTGGGTGACACTCTGTTTGGTAAAAAGCGTGTCTTTCCTTGTTGACAGCGTGTCTTCCCAGAGTTCCTCCCTCACCTGAACGATCATGGAATCTTTTATCATCTTTTGAATTCCATATTCACGCAAGGCTTTAAACTGGGGTTGAAAAGTCTCGGCTCCTTCAAAATACCATTTTTCAACCACAATTTCACCTTCCAATTCATGCACTCTTCGGGCAAAAGATTCACGCATCGACAGCCCGTAATCCCTGTCTGCGGGAGCCACAATCGCGAAGGTTTTCAGGCCCAGTCCGGTCACAGCGTAGTCAGCCAGACGCCGGGCCCGAACATCCAGACTGCTGTTGAGCTGAAAAATCCAGTCTCCCAGATCGGTGAGGCCATCCAGGGTGGCTGTGGGAGCGAGCAAAGGAACCCCGCGCTCCTGGGCGACTCCTGCGACCGCTGCCGTGATAGAACTTTCCAGTCCGCCGATAACGGCGATGATCTCCTTTTCTGAAGCCAGCTCCTGCATGGCTTTGACAGCGGTCAGAACCTGGCTCTTTGAATCACGTACAACCAATCCGACACGAGCCGACTGGGCATTGTTATAGGCATCAACCGCGTATTCAATGCCATCTAAAAGAGCACGGCCCTGTTCTTCCAGATTTCCGCTCAGAGGAAGGATCACGCCGATCTTCATGGTTCCTTCTCCGGCTTTCTCCGCACGAGACAACAGTCGATTCATCTGACCTGTATACGGGCTTTCAGGATATTGATCGATAAATTGCTTCAGAACCTGTCTGGCGGACAGAAACCGCTCCTTGGCAATATCGTTTTCAGCCAGACGAATGGTGACTGCGGCCCTGGATTTTTCTTTCGTCAATTCAGACAGCAATTTCCGAAGATCCGCATCCGTCATGCGATACTCCATGAGATCCACAGACAGCTTCGCCGCACGCCGCAACAGGCGGGAGTCGCCACCCAGCTCCACCAGTTCAAGCAACTGCTTGACAGCCTGGGGAATATAATCCAGGTAATAATAGGTAACGGCCTTACCGTATAGGGCATCATCCACGTATTCACTGCCCGGGTACTGCAGAATCAGACGATCATAAACCTCCAAAGAATGCTGATATCTCTCCATCTGCGTCAAGGCCTTTGCCTGCATCAGCAGAGAAGCCGTGGTTCGGGAGTGACCGGGATAGACTTTATCCAGAGACTGGAGCAAAGAGAGCGACTCCAAATACCTCCCCTGTACATAACTTTCCACGCCTGCGTAAAACAGGCTGTCAATGGATTGAACCTGCCCGGCATGCAACCCGGCACTCAATACCATCATAAAAACCGGAACCAGCAGCAGTCTGCGCATAGAATCACTCCTCTTGCTATTCGACAGTCACACTCTTTGCTAAATTCCTCGGCTGATCCACATCGCACTTCTTGTAAACAGCAGTATAATAGGCCAGCAGCTGAAGCGGAACAACCGTCAGGATAGGTGTCAGACAATTGGCTGTAACAGGAATCTCGACAATTTCGTCCGCCCTCTCACGTATGAGTGTGTCATTTTGATTGACAACAGCCAGAATCCAGCCTCCCCTGGCTTTTACCTCTTCGATATTGCTGATCACTTTATCGTAGACGCCGTCTCTTACGGCGATAATCACCACAGGCATGTTTTTATCGATCAGCGCGATCGGGCCATGCTTCATCTCAGCAGCCGGATAACCCTCGGCATGAATGTACGATATCTCCTTCATCTTCAATGCCCCTTCCAGAGCGACGGGATAATTGAATCCCCGCCCCAGGTAAAGAGCTTGATGGTGGTGACTGAATTTCTCGGCGATGGTTCGTATATAATCGGCGTGCTCGAGAATACCGAGAATTTTTTCGGGGATGGACTTCAGCTCCCGAGCAATAGAACGCCCATCTTCCGCACTCAAGAACCGTTCCCTGCCAAGCGCCAGAGCGATCAGAGCGAGAGTCACAACCTGTGAAG
Source organism: bacterium (assembly GCA_011388275.1). Classification (GTDB taxonomy): domain Bacteria; phylum Zhuqueibacterota; class QNDG01; order QNDG01; family DSAB01; genus DSAB01. The sequence goes on from DSAB01000018.1 coordinate 16,322, forward strand.
TAAAGGCTTTGGTGGAAGCCACTCCGATTTCCGGACCGGCGTGCAGATACACACCGGCATCGGTTTCGCGAGCGATACTGCTTCCCACGACGTTGCACAGACCCAAAGCCAAAACCCCTTTACATCGGGCTTCCCGAATGGCCGCAAGCGTGTCAGCGGTTTCTCCCGACTGGGAGATCGCCATCACAGTATCATTCTCGGATAAAACAGGATCCCGATAACGAAACTCTGAAGCATATTCGACTTCAACCGGAATGCGGGCAAGAGTCTCAATGAGATATTCACCGATGAGCGCGGCGTGCCAGGAAGTGCCGCAAGCTGTAATGATCAAACGCCGACTCTTTCTCAAGCGGTCCCAAACATTTTGCAGACCCCCTAATTTTGCAGTACCCTCCTCCAGGAGCAGTCTACCCCGCATGGAATCCAAAGTGGTCCTGGGCTGTTCTCTGATCTCTTTCAGCATATAATGAGCATAGCCCTCTTTCTGTATGGACTCCAGATCAAAGGGAAGCTCTTCCACCGACTTGATGACGGTTTCATCCTTCAGATTTCTGGCCTGTATCTCTTCTGAAGAGATCATGACGATCTCGTCGTCTTCCATATAAATCACATTTCGCGTATGTTCCACGATCGCCGCTCCGTCGGAGGCCAAAAACATCTCCCCGTCCCCCACACCAATTACCAAAGGGCTGCCCCGGCGGGCTGCAAAGATCCTGTCAGGCTCATATAGACTGATGACGAGGATTCCGAAGGTTCCCTCAACAAGCTGAAGGGCTTTCAGGATGGCAGCGCCCAAATCGTCTTTGTAAAACATCTCAATCAGGTGGACCAGCACCTCCGTATCGGTTTCGGACTGAAAAACGTGTCCCTTGGCCTGAAGCTGCTTTTTAAGAAGTCTGTAGTTTTCGATAATGCCGTTATGCACCAGTGCGATTCGTCCCGTGCAGTCCGTATGGGGATGGGCATTGATTTTAGAGGGCTCTCCATGAGTGGCCCATCGTGTATGGCCGATTCCAGGAGTTCCATCGATGTTCAGGCTGCTGATTTGCCGTTCCAGCCCACGAATCTTACCCTTTCTCTTTGTCAGCCACAGTGTCTCATTTTGAATAACGGCCAGGCCGGCCGAATCATAGCCGCGATATTCGAGCCGTTTTAGGCCATTCATCAGGATGGGAACAGCCGGACGTTTTCCGATATATCCAACGATACCACACATGTGATCGACTCCATGGACTGTACATTAAACCAGGGAAATGATTTATTCCCACTCGATGGTGGATGGAGGTTTGGAGCTGATATCATAGACCACCCGATTAACCCCCCTGACCTCATTAATGATTCGATTGGAAACAGTGGATAAAAGATCCGGGGGCAGATGCGCCCAATCCGCTGTCATTCCGTCTTCGCTGGTCACGGCTCTCAGGGCGATGACATAATCGTAGGTTCTCTCATCCCCCATCACACCGACACTCTGCACCGGGAGAAGAACCGTCAAAGCCTGCCAGACCCTGGAGTACCACCCGGCGGCCTTGAGTTCCTCGGTGAAGCGGGCGTCGGCTTCCCGAAGAATGCTCAGCCGTTCGGGCGTAACCTTGCCGGGTATTCGAACAGCCAGGCCGGGACCGGGGAAAGGATGCCGGTTCATGATTTCGGCATCGATGTCCAAAACTCTGCCCACTTCCCTGACCTCATCCTTGAACAGTTCGCGAAGGGGCTCGATCAAGCGCAGCTTCATCTTTTCCGGAAGTCCGCCCACGTTGTGATGGGATTTGATGGTCGCGGATGGCCCCCAGACTGACATGCTTTCAATGACATCAGGATACAGGGTCCCCTGTGCCAGAAAATCAACAGGCCTGTGATTTCGGGCTTCTTTCTCAAACACTCGTATGAATCGATGACCGATCCGCTTCCTCTTGATTTCCGGATCGACCACACCCTTGAGGTCCGAGAGGAATTCACGGGAAGCATCCACGAAAACCAGGTTCAAATCCTTAAAGGAATCGCGGACTTCACGAACTTCATCTTTCCTTAAAAGCCCGTTATCGACAAAAACAGGTATCAGCTGTTCGCCAACGGCCCGGTGAATCAGAACCGCCGTTACCGCGGAATCGACACCTCCGGATAAAGCACACAGTATTTTACCTTTACCCGCCTGACTGCGTATTTTTTTAATCGTGGACTCCACAAAATGTTCCGGAGTCCAGGTTCCGGTACATCCACATATACCGTACAGAAAATTGAAAAGAATATCCCTGCCCCGGGGTGTGTGAACCACTTCCGGATGAAATTGTATTCCATAAATCCGTTTTTCCCGGTTGGCCACGGCCGCTTTGGGGGCGTTTTCTGTATGGGCCAGACTGATAAACCCTTCGGGTAATGAGGTTACATGGTCTCCATGACTCATCCATACATCCATGGGACTCGAAAGACCGTTGAACAGATCCCGGTCGTCATCCACATGACAGGCCGCGTGTCCATACTCCCGCCGCTCGGCACCGGTGACTTGGCCTCCCAACAGCATTCCAATCACCTGCAGACCGTAACAAATACCCAGTACGGGAATATTCTGATTGAAAATATTTTTATCCGGCAAAGGCGCATCCCGGTCATAGACACTCGATGGCCCTCCGGAAAGAATGAGGCCCATGGGCCGGCGGGCTTTCAGGGCTTCGATTGAAATGGTATACGGAACAATTTCGCAATACACTTTCTGTTCTCGAACCCGACGCGCGATGAGCTGTGTGTACTGCGATCCGAAATCAAGAATCACTATGTTTTCGTCCATCCATCTCCTCATTCCATATGAATCGGCGCCAAACAATCCGTTTCAGCATTCGGGAAGAATCTCCTGGCAAAGGCATGCGGCTTTCCGGTATGATCGGCTCGACACGGGCAACCGTGTTCTTTATTCTCGGTATAATCCTCTCCCCACCTCTATTCCCTATGGCATGAAGGATCAACAAGACCGCAATCAGGCTCAATTTATATTCAAACAGCGAAAGGAATGGATGATTTCAGTTTCTGCAACGGCCTATTTAAGATAAATACATTTTTGAATTCGTATCTCATTCCCCGCACGAAGCCGAATAAAGTACGTGCCCGCCGGATGATCCGTGGCATCCCAGATCACAGAGTGAGGCCCTTCTTTCTGATTTTTCTGAATCAATGTCTGCTCTACAACACCCCTGATATTTAAAACGTCCAAAACAACCCTGGCTGCACTCGGCAGCTCGTAATGAATGGATGTCGCAGAATTGAAAGGATTTGGGAAATTCGGTTTTAATGTCAAGGTGTTCGGAACAATGGATTCTTCCGGCACGGAAGTGGAAGAAGTGATTGTCACCGTCACGGTCAGACTGTCGGCTTTTTGTGCCGGATTTGCAACTTTAAACTCCAACAAGGCTGAACCTGTCCAAAGTCCTGAACGCAATGTCACAAATCTTTTGCTGAGTTGAATAATCAAATAGGGGCTTTTCGGTATAATGTCCCATGTCATCTGTCTGGAGATGTAGGTCGTATCCACAACGCAAGTGTCCAGATCAATAGCATACGTTTCATTATTTGAAAACGTGATGTCCGAAATATTGACAATTCGAGGCCCCATCTGATCCTTGGTTATGTTCAGAGTCACTTTCATCGTTATTTGATGCATCCCATCCGAAGCGGTTACGAAAAAACTGTCGACTCGATGAGGCTCTGTAATAAAAGGTGCCGTACCAGTCAGTATTGAATCATTGACACTGATCCAGTAAGGGACATGCTGAAAATTGTAGGAAATCCTTTCCCCTTCAGGATCTACCGCATGAGCGGTGTACATAAAATCACTGCCCTCCAGCATGGATACAAAATCAGGAGATAAAAACCGGGGTGGATTATTGACAGACTCAATCCGAATAATGACCTTCAAACTGTCAGAGTCATACCCGTCGGACACATGAACTACCATGGATGTATCCTGTGCACCCACCGG
>DSAB01000133.1 GCA_011388275.1 bacterium
AATTTTCGGCGCGGCTCTCATTGCCTCGCTGGGAATGCTGGTCGTTTTAAAATACATCAGAGCGCCGAAGTTCTGAGAGGGAAGCGGATAAAAAACCGTAATACGTGAATCGTAATTCGTAAGGCGAAAAGACACAAAGCGCGAAGCACTGAGCGCTTAGCGCAAGAAAAAGACAGGTTTGTTTTTCCCCTTTTTCCTGCGATGGGCCGGTCTGATGTTTCATTCATGGTTTGGGGGGAGGGCATTATTTCGCCGAAGGCAGACTTATCCGCCGCAGGCGAAATAGCGAAGGGGCCGGGGGTGGACTCGGGAAACGGCAGGAAGATACCTCTATGATGGCAGCAAGCTTGGAAAAAGGATGTTTCTTTTGGGTACTTTTCTTGCGCCAAGAAAAGTACCCCGCCGGAGGCATTGATACGATACTTTAAAGCTATTACTTGAACTGCGTTTACGGGTATGTGAAAGGGTTTAGAAGGATATCTGTCTAAGAAAGACTGGATTCAAGGCTACTCCGCTTCGCGGAGTGGTCAAGGCTACTCCGCTTCGCGGAGCGGTCACGCCGGAGTTTATCCCGCGTACGCGGGACGGGGATGAAAACAAAGGACTCTTATATGTCACCCATCGACGACCCGGTATTTAATAACGCGACCGAAGGTTCTCCCGGCTCTCCGCCGGATCCGAACATAAGAGAAACCATTCGCCGCCTTCTGGAGAGTCAGCTGTTTTGTGTCCTGTGCACCCAGGGGGACAGTCAGCCCTATGCCTCCCTCATCGCCTTCGCCTTTACGCCTGATCTGAAAAAAATCTATTTCAGCACACCTACGGCCACGAGAAAATACCGGCTCCTGGAAGCCTGCGACCGCATCGCCCTCCTCATCGACAGCCGCTGCAGCCACACCGGTGATTTCAGCCGGGTGGAGGCCGTCACCGTCACCGGCCTTGCCCGGCAGATTCAAGAGACCGGCGAAGCCGAAACGGGAATACGCCTGTTGATAAAACGGCACCCCTATATGGAAAAGTTCATCCGGTCCGAATCCGCTGGCCTGTTCCGCATCGACGCGGAGCGGTACTTTCATGTGACACGCTTTCAGGAGGTCAGCCCATGGACGCCCTGAAAGATCCGGTCATTTCCCCATGCTGTCCGTCTACCGGGACAACGACCGGCCGCTGACGGAAAGGCCGTGGGACATGAAGCCCATGGAGAAGCTGATGGCGGCCAAAGCGGAAATCTGATGATAACCCGTCTCCATTCCGGAATCCGCGGGCCGGGATGTAAAGACGCGATTTCATAAAAACGTGGACGGATCCGCCGTGCCGGCGTACCCTGACCCTGCCGGAGACCATTCCGTGAATACGTGTCCTTTAGTCGTGCAGTTAAACGTTCTTTGCAGTCCGCGGTCGGCAGTCCATAGTCGCAGCCGAAGGCTGCATCCGGCTTACGCCTTACGATTTACGATCTTTCAAGGAATCTCATGACAGACATGGAATCAACCATCCGGCTTATGACCGAGAGCCAGCCGCTGATGAAACCCATCGTCAAACAGGCCCTGGAGATTCTGAGGCTCAAGCCGGACAGCCGGGGGCTGGATGCCGGATGCGGCATCGGCCTTCAGGCGCTTCTGCTGGCCGCTGCCGTGGGATCCGAAGGGCACATCACGGGACTCGACATCTCCCCGGAACTGCTTGCCCATGCCGGAGAGATCGTTCGGGCGGCCGGCCTGAAAGACCGGGTGGTTTTTCGCCGCGGTAATGTGACAAAGATCCCCTTTAAGGACGGCACCTTCGACTGGGTATGGAGTTCCTGCTGCGCGGGGTACTCTCCGGAGCTGAATACACCGCCTGTTTATCAGGAACTGACGCGCGTGATCCGGCCCGGAGGCATTCTGGCCCTGCTGGTATGGACTTCGGAAAGGCTCCTGCCGGGGCATCCCCGGCTGGAGGCCCGGCTTCAGGCGACCGCAGCGGGGATCGCTCCCTTTACTCAGGGAAGCGATCCGAACAGCCACTTCATGCGGATTCCCGTCCGGCTTCGCCGGGCTGGCCTGGAGGAGATACGGGCCTGCACAATCGCGGGCGAAGTGCTCGCTCCGCTCTCCGGAGAGACTCGCCGGGCCATGGAAACCCTGTTCGATATGCGGTGGAAGGACGCGGAAGCCGGGCTGAACACCGAAGACAAGGCGCTTTTTCAGCGTCTCTGCAGGCCGGATTCTCCGGAATGGCTCATCAATGATCCGGATTATTACGGGTTTTATACGTGCACGCTGTTTTGGGGGAGAAAGCCGTGATTCGTGATTCGAAAGCAGACTGCGGCTGCGCCAAGCGCTTAGCGTCTTTTCCCCCAGGCCCTATGCTCTTTTCGGTCGCGACCGCGGACCGCCGACTGTAAAAAAGCCTCATCCCCCTAACCCCCTTCTCCGGCCCGGAGAAAGGGGAACTCGAATCGTAAAACTTATTTTTTTCAATTTATAATTCGGCGTTGTTGCAAAGTTGCGTGCTTTCTCATCATTCTGAATGCTATTTTATTGCTCAGCATGTCATTCCCGTCCCGCATACGCGTGAATAAACTCCAGCGGGGATGACATCATGAATGATTTGTATATGAAAATCTTCATTATCTTTTAGCCTCTTTCATCTTCAAGAGCACCAAAACAGCATCTCATTTTAAAAAAGACTTGACAATCTGAATATCACGATGTATATTGTGAGTGAATATTTACTTATATGGAGTTTAACCTCATGACAGGCTTCACTCCCAGGCAGAGGGAAATCATCGACGCTTCGATCGAATTGATTGCAAAAAGAGGCATTCAGCAGCTGACCATAAAAAATCTGTCCGGCAAGATCGGCACGACCGAAGGGGCGATTTATCGGCATTTTGACAGTAAAACGGATATTCTGCTGGGTATACTGTCTACGTTTGAAGCAAATAAAAATGCCCTGCTCCTCCAGCTTCAATCTTCTGAATCCGCCGATGCCATGGGCAAATTACGGGAAATTTTTGAGACCCTGTTTGCCCGGTTTTCCTCCGCTCCCGCCATGGCAGCCGTCATCTTTTCCGAAGAAATATTTCAGAATGACAAACGTCTTTCAGAAAAAGTCTATTCCATTATGAAGGACAGCCAGGAAATCCTGCGCGGTATTATTGAGGCGGGTCAGAAAAACGGACAGCTGCGTACCGATATCCCCGACGGGCAACTGGCCATAATCATCATCGGCGCTTTGCGGTTGACCGTAACCAGGTGGCGGCTTTCGGAGTTCCGTTTCGACCTGAAATCAGAGGGGAAGCGGTTATGGAAGAGCATTGAACGGATTCTGACTGAGTGAATATTTTTTTTCAAATATCAAGTGTGTGAGCGTTCACTTTTTAGCATGCGCTTTCACCAAAATACGGAGAACAATTCAATGAATAATGTATACTTCCGTCTTTTACGATATCCGCGACTGGTTCTGGCCGTGACATTGCTGCTTTCCGTCTTGTTTTTTCTCGTGCTGAAAAAAAACACACGCATGGAAACCGATCTGGATGAGTACATGCCGCAGCATCATCCCGCATTCGTTTACAGCAATCAGGCCGAGGAATGGTTCAACATCAAAGACGGTATCCTCATTGCCGTTGAAAACGCAGACGGTATTTACAATCCGGTCACTCTGCAAAAAGTAATCGATCTGACGCGTGCGCTGCAGAAAATGGACGAGATCAAAAAAGAGGATGTCACCTCCCTGTACACCATGGACAACATCGTGGGTACCGAGTCGGGGCTGGATGTCAAATCCTTCTTCAGGCAGGTTCCGCGCAGCGATGATGATCTGACGGCCCTGCGAGCCAGCGTTCGCGCGAATGAGATGGTTTACGGCCGGCTGGTCAATCCTGACGAAACCGTGACCGTCATCGTGGCCGAAATCGAAGACGATTCTTTTTCGCAGGCATTTTACAACCGCCTGCTCGACCTGGCCGGATCGTATGAAAGCCCGGAAAAAATATACGTCGCGGGCAGACCGATTGTGGAAGGGACCATGGCCTTACTCGGACCGCGCGACATGAGGCGCATGGTGCCCATTGTCATCGCCGTCATTATTTTCGTCCTCCTGCTCGTGCAGCGCAGCATCAAAGCCGGCCTGTTCACATTGCTGGTGGTATTGCTCAGCGTGATCTGGGCCTTTGGTCTGATGGCGGGGGCAGGAATCCCCGTTTATGCGGTATCGACCATGATTCCGGTGATGCTGATTGCTATCGGGGTGGCCGACGGGATCCACCTGATCAGCCATCTGCGTCTTTTTCTGCTTGAAAACCCTGAAACGGATAAAAAAACAGCGGTTTTCGACATGGTGAAAGAGATGTGGAAACCGGTTGTGTTCACATCCGTGACGACAGCCGTCGGCTTCATCTCTCTGGTAACCTCCGAGGTGTATCCCATCAAATATTTCGGACTCTTCACCGCGTTTGGAGTGATGGCCGCCATGGCCTTTTCGCTGCTTGTCATCCCGTCCGGTTTGCTGGTTTTCGGGCTGCCGCGCTGGAAAAATACCGGTAACATCGAAAAGTCATATGAAAACAGATTGCTCAATACCATCGCCCTGCGGGTTTTGCGGCATCAATACAGTACCTTATTCATCACGGCGGTCATAATCGCTGCGGCTGTTTTCGGAACGACAAAAGTCTGGATCAATTCCAGTTTTCTGGACAAGTTTGAAAAAACCAGTGATATTGTTTTAACGGATGCTTTTATCAACAATCATTTCGGCGGCACTTCGATGCTGAACGTAATTCTGGAAGCCGAGACTGTCGACGCTTTCAAACAGCCCCGAATTCTCAGAGCCATGGACCGGATGCAGACGGATGTGGTGGGCTCACTGCCAGTCGCGGGCAATTCATTTGCCCTCTCCGACTATCTCAAACGCATGAATAAAGTGATGCATGCCGACAGTGCCGTATACAATGTGATACCGGATACCAGAGAATTGGTTGCGCAATACCTTCTTTTATACGAAATGTCCGGCGATCCGGAAAATCTGTGGAAAGTGGTTGACACTGATTATCAGAAAGCCAATGTGACGTTTCAGTTGAAAAGCGATAATTCAATGGCCATGAACCATGTCATCGAACAAATAGAAGAACACAAACCGGCATTAAAAGAACTGGGCGTCACTGTCAATTATGCCGGTTCAGGATACAAAGGGCTCGTATTCACCGACCTGATTTTGGAAGGTCAGATAAAAAGTCTGTTCATGTCTCTGATTCTTGTCGTGATCCTGCTTTCCCTGATGTTTAATAAAATCGCCGCCGGGCTGATCGGCGCGGTGCCGATTACCATCACGGCCCTGATCAGCTTCGGAGTCATGGGCCTGCTCAACATCCCTCTGAGCACGACAACCGCGCTTCTTTCCAGCATCGCCATCGGCATCGGCATCGATTACGCGGTTCATTTTATCCAGCACTATAAAACCGTCGCGGCCGAAACCGGCGACAGGCACCTTGCGGGACAAAAAACCATGCAGCATTCCGGCCGGGCCATCGCGTTCAACGCGATCGTGTTGATTGCCGGATTCCTGGTGCTGCTGGCTTCGGTGTTCCCGCCCAACCGGGACCTGGGCGCGCTGGTTTCCATGAATATGTTTACCAGCTTTCTGGGAACAGTAACCATCATGTATTTACTTCTGACAGTCTCGAATATTTTTATCAGAAAAAATCCTCGATAAAAAGAATATGGAGGTTTGCCATGAATCACAAACAACGCCTGATCATCGCCCTGATCATGCTGATATCCGCGCCACTTCGATTATCCGGACAGGATGATATCAGCGGCCTTGACATTATGCGGAATGTTTACACCCGGCCCACCGGCTCCGATCAGCAAGGCCGGCTGACCATGTCATTGACCAACTCCCGAGGCAGCCGCCGCGTGCGTAAAATCGAACAGTTTATCAAGGATACCGGTCAGGAAGAAAAGAAAATCATGTTTTTCATCTCACCGGCCGATGTCCGAAACACGTCATTCATGAACTGGAGTTACGGCGAAGCCGGCCGTGACGATGATCAGTGGATCTATCTACCCGCATTGAAACGGATCAAACGGATTTCCAGCGAGAGCAAAAGTGACTATTTTATGGGATCGGATTTTACTTATGATGATCTGGGCGAACGCCACCCCTCGGAAGACACGCACACGCTGCTGCGGGAGGAAACCCTGGATGGTGAAGATTGTTATATAGTGGAGAGCATTCCCAGAGAGGACGGATACATGTATTCGCGTACCGTTTCCTGGGTGATCAAAGATAAATGGATCGGTCTGAAAAAGGAGTTTTATGATGAGGAGGGTGAATTACTGAAAGTATTGCGTGTCCTGAAACAGGAAAAAATCAATGGATACTGGATAATCACCCACACACGGATGCATAATATTCAGAAAGACCACACGACCGAGATTCGTCTGGAAAACCTGATTGTCGATGCAGGCATTCCGGACAGCCGGTTCACGGAACGCATGATGAAAAGGGGACTTTGATGGTCCGTAAAACGCAATCGCAATCCGTCCGGATGATTTTTAAACGGAACGCATGGCTCCTGACAGGCCTGATGTTCTTATTAACCGGAGAATTCCCGGTCATCGCGCAGGAACTGCTTGTAACCGGCTATGTGCGCAACTATACCGGCATCCTCCTGAATGAGACCGGCGAATTCTCAATCCTCCAGAACACAGTCTATCTGAATCTGGAACACCGCAAGGGAAAGGCCGCGTTCAGGGCCAATCCCTACATCTACCATTACAGTGACAGGAATCAGACGTTCGGGCTGCGCCAGGCGTATATGGACGTCTACTTTCATGCTGTGGATCTGCGCGTCGGCAAACAGCAGATTATCTGGGGCAAGGCGGACGGTGTTTTTATTACGGACATTGTCTCCCCCAAAGACCTGAGCGAATTCCTGCTGCCCGATTTTGAGGAGATCCGGATGGGCGTGACCGCAGTCAAAGCGGACTATTACTCGGGCAATCATTCCCTGGAGCTTGTATGGCTTCCATTTTTTACGCCGACACGCATGCCCGAACAGGAATCGATCTGGCGGCCCCGTTCGGATTTTCCCATGACTCCGCAGTTCGATGACTCAGATCGGGAAGTGACGGGATCTCTGGCAAACAGCGAATGGTTTGCCAAATATTCGGCGCTGACTCCGGCTGTTGATTTTGAGATCATGGCCGGTTATGCGTGGGATGATGATCCGGCCATGCATGTCGAGAGAACGGTCGATCCTCAGACCGGTCAGATGACGGCTCTGACCGTAAAGCCGAAACATCACCGGCTCACCCTGGCCGGCGGCAGTTTCAGCACAACCCTGGGCCCGGCCGTTCTGCGCGGAGAGGGCGCTTTTTATGCGGGCAAGTACTTCAGCACAGCCGATACGTCCGCCGCGGAAGCGGTTGTCAGGAAGAACTACCTGCATTATATGTTCGGTCTCGATTACACCCTGTGGGGAATTCACATCAGCGGGCAGTTTATCCAGCAGATGATCCGGGATTATCACCCGGCCATGGAACAGGATGAGATTGAAAGCACCCTGACTCTTCTTGCCCGGCGGGATTTCTTGCGTGAAACCCTGACTCTCGAAATTTTTTCCTATATCGGTCTGAACAACGGCGACGCACTGATCCGGCCCCGGCTGGTTTATGATTTGCACGACGGTTTTGAAATTCTTGCCGGAGCGAATCTGTTCATAGGCAGTCAGGGTCGCTTTGGTCAATATAATGATAATGATATGGGATACGTTAAGATTAAATACAGTTTTTAATCGGGCAATCCGCAGAGTGTCTGCAGACGCCAATCGGTCCAATTCGTGTGTTCTCTCAGTGAACAGAACACCCTTTTGATAACGGAGGAAAAAATGATTATCGCCAGAAAACTCTCTGAAGCACCCATCATGGATACCGCGCATCGTGTTGACGCGAGAAATCTGTACAATACCAAAGACGCAATGATCACAGTCATAATTCTCAAACCGGGACAATCCTTGAAAAAGCATATCACCCCGGTTGATGTCGCATTTTATGTATTAAGGGGAGAAGGCGTTGTTCAGATCGGGGATGAGAAAATGAATGTCGGTCGAGACACGCTGGTCGAAAGTCCCAAAAACATTCTCCACTGCTGGACGAATGAAAGCGATTCGAATCTGGTTTTTATGGTGATCAAGGCGCCGAGACCGGAGAAAAAGACGGTTTTTGTATCCTGAAAAAAAAGACCACGGGAAAACAGAACAGACGAAAACAGGGGCGAGGAAACCCCGCCCCTGTTTTCTCGAATCACGATTCACGTCTTTTCACTTCCTCACCCTCACCGGATACGGCGGCCGCTCCGGTTTGACCGGCGGATTCTTTTCCAGCTCCTTGAGAATCACCTCGATCGCCTTTTCCAGCTGGGGATCCCGGCCCGCGATGACTTCGGCCGGGAGCTGTTCCACCTCGATATCCGGAGGCACGCCCTCATTCTCAACGACCCACCCGTCTTCCGTCCAGATGGCGAGATTGGGCGCGGTCACGTAACCGCCGTCCATCAGCACAGGAAAGCCGAGCGTTCCCACCAGTCCTCCCCAGGTGCGCTTGCCGATGAGTTTCCCCATCCCGAATTTCCGCCACATCCAGGGCAGCATGTCTCCGCCCGAACCCGCGGTTTCATCGATCAGCATCACTCTGGGGCCCTGGATGGATCCGCTGGGCGTCTTGTAATCGCCCCCGTAGCGCATGTTCCAATAGCTGGCAAACGGCCTTCGCAAAATATCGATGTAATAATCCGCGATCAGGCCGCCGCCGTTGAACCGCTCGTCCACGATAATGGCATGCTTGTGAGTCTGCGGAAAGAAGTACCGTTTGAAGTAAGTATGTCCCAGCCGCGTGGTGTTGGGCACGTACACGTACGCGACCTGCCCTCCGGTCGCCTCGTCGACTTTCCGAATGTTCCCCTCCACCCAGTCGCGGTTTCTCAGCGCGTATTCACCGGCAACGGGCACGGTGCGGACGACTCTCGAACCGCGGAAATCGGGATTGGGCCCCACGCGGATCTCCACGATCTTGTCCGCGGTGTTTTCAAACAGGCTGAACAGATTGACGGACGCGTCGAGCTCCCGGCCGTTCACTTCCAGTAAATACTCGCCGGCCTTCACGTCCACTCCGGGTTCGGTGAGCGGAGAACGCAACTCCGGATTCCAGTTGAGCCCTCCGTAGACTTTTTCGAAACGGTACCGGCCGTTTTCGATCTTATAATCGGCCCCCAAAAGGCCGCCCTGAATCCGCCTGGGCTGATGCAGAAAATCGCCGCCGCCGACCCGGTGATGCCCCACGGCCAGTTCGCTGCACAGCCACTGGATGACCCGGTTCAGATCGTTTCGGCAGGACACCTGGGGCAGAAAGGCGGCATACTTCTCTTTCATGGCGACCCAGTCGGCCCCGTGCATGTTATCGGCGTAAAAATAATCACGATTGATACGCCAGGCTTCATCGTAAATCTGGGCCCATTCCCTGATCGGATCGATCCTGATCTCGATGGCCTCGGTGTTGAGTTTGCCGTCCGCGGCGGTGAACTTGCCCGCGGGTGTGATATGCCACGACCCGCCCATGAGGCTGAGAATTTTCTTTTTATCGGCTGAAAGCGAATAATGACTGATCCCTGTGGCCAGAACCTCGTCCTTACGGGCTTTCAGATCATAGCGGTGCAGCTTGTTTTCCCGACCACCCGCGTCCCCGGCTCTTTCGAGATAGTAGATTTGGCCTTCATCTCCCGCCTGAAGGCTGGACAGATTTCCCGATTTCACTGGAAAAGCCAGGATTCGGGAATGAATGCCGTCGAAGTCGATTCGGAAATGCTCTCGCGGCTTCTTTGTCCCGGCCTTCTCGTCCTTTTTGGATTTCTCATCCTTATTATCCGCTTTTTTCCCGGCGCCTTCTTCCTCGTCGCTCTCTTTGGCAAACGGCGAGACAACCTCTTCCTGCAGAGTGACCAGGTAGATCGCGTTGGACATCTCCATGTCCGCGCTGGACATGGCGAACCAGTGTTTGACCGGTCCGGCGTCCGTTGAAGCGAAGAAATACATGTATTTCCCGCTTTCATCGAAAACCGGTTCGCTGACTTCGCTCAGGCCGTCCGTAATGGCAAACGACCGGTTCTGGTCCAGAGAGTGCACATACACGGTCTGTATATTGGCTTTCGTGTGCACCGTATAGGCGATCCATTTGGAATCCGGAGACCAGACGCCGCGGATGGTGCCGAATGCGCCGGGAAGGTATACGGTTTCCGACGCGATCTTTGTGATCTTCCCGGATTCAAGTTCCATCCAGTACAGATTCCTGGCATTGTCGGCAAACGTGATCTTGCCTCCGTCCGGTGACCAGATCGGCGCGTTGTAAAAACCGGTTCCCGAAAGAGGATAGGCTCTTGTTTCTCCCTTTCCGTCCTGGAGCGCGACATGCAGCGCGTATTCACCGGACGCGTCGGAGAAGAAGGCGATGCGCTTGCCGTCCGGAGACCAGGCCGGAGAGCGCTCATGGGCCCCGGGCGAAAGCGTGATATTCCGTGGATCGCCCTTCTCGGCGGGCACCGTAACGATCTCGCCGCGGAATTCAAATGCGGCCCTGGCGCCGGAAGGAGACACGGACGCGTTCCGTATATACCTGGCTCCCTTGACATAGCGGGGCCTGAGTTCCGGCAGATCCGTTCCGATGCCGATCGTCAGTTTATCGCTCTGCCCGAGCGCCAAATCGTACACATGCAGGCGGCCGGCCTGTTCGAAAATAATTTTACTGCCGGATTTGGACGCATTGAGTATGGGAAAATCTTCGAACCGGGTATGCTGTGAAATCGATCCGGTACCGATCTCGTATGAAAACAGGTTGAATTCGCCGTTCCGGTCGGAGAGAAAATAAACGGCGTCTTCGATCCACATGGGCGAGGTGTCGTTGCAGCGTCCTTCGGGCTGAGGGATTTTCTCGATCGAATGATCTTCGAAACGATAAATCCGGATGGTGGACACCGTGCCCCCGCGGTAGTTCTTCCACTGCCGGAACGGTTCGTAAAGGGGCGTATACGCCAGGTATTTGCCGTCCGGAGAATAGCAGGCGTGATGCGCGTTTGGCAGGGGCAGCTTTTCCGGAAAACCGCCTTCCAGCGGTACGGTAAAAAGTTGTGTGTACCGGTTGGTAAACACCGAACGTCCGGACCGGAAAAGAACGGCGGATCCGTCCGGCGTGACATCGCACACCTGATCGGTTCCGGGATGCCAGGTGAGTCTTTTGGGAATGCCTCCCTCAACGGGTATCGCGTAGACATCGGTATTCCCGTCGTACTGGGCGTTGAAAACGATCCATTTCCCGTCACGCGTAAAAACAGGACCGGATTCAACCCCTTCATCGGATGTCAGCCGCCGGACATTCTGTCCGTCCGGTTCGGCGATCCAGAGATCGCCCGCGTACACGAACGCGATATACTGATCGCTCATGGCGGGCTCGCTGAGAAGCTTCGTATCCCGCGTATCGATTCCCTTTGCGGGAAAAGCCGGAATGCACACAAGGACCAATACAAGGATTGCGATAAACGATTGAGCGGTTTTCATGTCAGCCTCCGGAATGATGTTTGGACAGATACCAACATAATAACAAGTACGAAAATCAATTGCAAGAAAAAACGGGACGGTCACAGAGGATTTTGAATTATTCGATGATTTCAGAGGCTCTTCAGGCAGTCCGCGGGTTTGGCCGGATCACCGGCCGCCAGAAACTCCAGGCCCTTCAAATAACTTCCCACACCCATTCCCGAAAAACGCGCCGCGCAGAGATCCGCGATCATCGAAACGCTCCGGAAAGGCTCCCGTGACTCGATGTCAGACAGATGAACCTCGACAACCGGAATATTGACACCGGTCAGGGCATCCCTCAAGACCACACTGGTATGGGTCAGTCCGCCTGGATTGATCAGAATGCCGCTCACCCGGCCCTTTGAACGGTGAATCCGGTCGATAAGGCGGCCTTCGTGATTGGACTGGTAAATGCCCAACCGGACATTCAATTCCCGGGCGCGCCTTTCCAGAAGCCTGTTCAGCGATTTCAGAGTATCCCGGCCGTAAATATCGGGCTCACGCGAACCCAGCAGATTGAGATTGGGGCCGTGGATAATGAGGATTCTTTTTTTACGCATGGTTTCGCAGCCAGTTTTCAAACAGCGGCGCCGGATCCGCAACCCGCACTTCCCGCGCCCTGCCGATGCCCTTGAGGACGATCAGCCGAATACCTCCCGCGGACTGTTTTTTATCACTGATCACGGCTCTTCGAAAGAGTTCCATGTTCAGGCCGGCGGGAATCCCGGGAACGGTCATTCGACCCAGAACCGTTTCGATCCGTTCGGCCTCGGCCGGCGGCAGCCATCCTTCGTCCCGGGAAAACCACACGGCCCAGCGCAGCCCGTGAATCACGGCTTCGCCATGCCGAAAGGTTCCGCATTCCGTGGCCCTCTCCAGCCCGTGGGCAAGGGTATGCCCCAGATTGAGGAGCCGCCGCAGTCCGCTCTCCCGCTCATCCCTGCCGACAATTCGGGCTTTTACCTTCACGCTTCGAAGGATCGCCGTCCCCATCAATTCCATACACGCTCCCGGTTCTGCCGGCATCCGCTTTTCGAGAAGAGAAAACAGTTTCCTGTCGCCGATCAATGCCGATTTGATCACTTCTCCCATGCCCGACCAGTGATCCCGTACATTCAGAGTCTGCAGCACCTCCGGATCCATGATCACCATTTGGGGAGGGTAAAAGCCGCCCACCAGATTTTTGCCCTCGAAGTTCACTCCCACTTTGCCGCCCACCGAGGCATCCGCCTGGGCCAGCAGTGTAGTGGGCACCTGGATCCATGAAACGCCTCGAAGCACGGTGGCCGCCGCAAAGCCTGCCAGGTCACCCACAACGCCTCCCCCCAGGGCCAGAACCGCGTCCTGTCGCCGGATCCCGGAGGCCAGCATCCACTTCCAGATCTTTTCAGCCTGCCGCACCGATTTGGACGCCTCTCCATCCGGAATCCTGAATACCGCCGCCTCCCGGCCGGTATCGCGCAGGTTTGCCGCCATCCCGTCACCATACAGCCGGCTTACTGTATGGTCCGTGATGAGAAACAGCCGTCCCTCCACTCCCCGTTCTTTCAGCAGATCGGGCACTCTGTGTATAGAGCCCCTCTGAATGATCACCGGATACGATCCCCGGTCGGACCTGATCCACATTTTCATGACCGGCCCGACAGATAGGAAACGATCATTTCACTCACGCAATCGGGATCCACGTCATACCCGAAACGCAGGGTCAGATCCGCTTCTTCATAGAAGGGCCGGCGCCGGCTGATCAACTCGTCAAGCAGGCGGATCCGCTCCGCTTCATTGTTTCCGTCTGCCAGCAGAGGTCTGCATTCGGCGTGTTCCAGCCGCCGGGCCAGCACAGGCGCCGGAAAAAACAGACTGACGCGGACTCCGCTTTGCGCCAACATTTTTCGGTTTTCTTCATCCAGAACCGCGCCTCCTCCCAGAGCCGCCACCACACCCCGCAGTCCGCAAACATGATAAAGCACGGTCTTCTCCGCCCGGCGAAAATCATTTTCACCCCGTGTCTTGAACCATTGCGGGATGTCCAGACCGGTCAGATTCACCAGCGCTTCATCGGTATCGATGAAGATCCGGTTCATCATTCGGGCGACCCTTCGGCCCACCGTGGTCTTTCCGCACCCCATGGGACCCAGCAGATAGCAGTTTTTCAATCCATTGCTTCCGGGCATCATACCCCTCCTTCATGGCTTCCAGAGAATCGGATCCGAACGCGTCGATAAACGCCCGCGTCAGCACCACGGCCATCATCGCCTCTCCCACCACGGCTGCGGCGGGCACCGCGCATGTATCCGCCCTGAATACGGGAGCCTTTGTTTTATCGCCCGACTGCAAATCCACGGAATCGAGCGGAGACCCCAGAGTCGGAATCGGTTTCATGGCCGCTCTTACGATAATCGGCTGTCCGTTGCTCACGCCCCCCTCCACGCCACCGGCCCGGTTGGAGCGCCGATTCAAATCCGGCTCAATAATATCATGAACTTTCGATCCCGGACAGGCGGCCGAAGCCGCGCCCATGCCGATTTCCACGGATTTGACGCCGGGAATGCTCATGAATGCGGCGCCCAGGGCCGCGTCCAGCCGCCGGTCCCAGTGCATCATGCCGCCCAGTCCGAAAGGCACATTCCAGGCCGCGCTCTCAAAGATTCCGCCCACGGAATCCCCCTGTTCGAGGGCACGGTCAATCGCCTTTCGCATGGCCGCTTCCGCCGCCTGATCGGCGCATCGCACGCATGAGTCTTCGGCACGGGAGCAGAGAGTCTCGATTCCGCGCGTCCGGTCTTGCGAATCCGCGATCTGCAGGTCGAACCCCGGCGCCCCGGCATCATGAATCCGAATGACATGACTGCCGATCCGCACGCCGAATTCCGCCAGCAGCTGTCTGAGAACAGCGCCCGCGGCCGTTCGCGCGGCCGTTTCCCTGGCGCTGGCCCGTTCGGCCGCGTTTCGCAGATCCGCGTACCGGTGTTTCACGGCGCCGGCCAGATCGGCATGCCCCGGTCTGGGAACCGTGACGGAAGACAAACCGGGTTCCGCCTTCCAGGCATCCATGGCAGCGGCATGCGAGGCATTATCCCGGTTGGCGATAAACAGGGTCAACGGAGAGCCGAGGGTTTTCCCGAAACGCAGACCGGAAAGCACCTGAACCTCATCGCGTTCGAGTTTCATGCGTTTGCCGCGGCCGTATCCTTTTTGCCGTCTTTGTAATTGACGGTCAATCTCCTGCCGGTCAATGGAAAGGCCGGCGGGCAGTCCCTCGATAATGACCGAAAGACCGGGACCGTGTGATTCACCGGCCGTTAAAATCCGAAGACCCGACATAGGTTCCTCGCGTTAAATGATGATAAATACTCTGATGCCATGTATCCGGAATGGATCGTCCTGTCCATGCCTGCTGGGAAAGCAGCGCCTGATGGATGAGCATGGACAATCCGCCGACAGCGGCCGCGCCCCCTTCACGGGCCTTTTTGACCAGCGGGGTCTCGTCCGTGCGGGGAATCAGATCCATAACCAGCATCCCTGAGGGAATTCGAATATCTCCGGGAAGCGGGTTTTTTTCTTTTTCCGGCGGCAGACCCACCGGAGAGGCGTTGACCAGAAGCCGCGACCGGTACAGAGCGGCATTCAAATCACCGGGACCGATCACATGCATACGCAAGCCCTCATAAAACAGGCGGACATGATCCGTAAAACGCCGTATGGCTTCAGGGTTCGGATCCAGCACATCGACCTGCCGGATGTGCAGACTGTAAAGACCGTGTATCACGGCCCGTGCCGCGCCTCCGGCCCCCAGAAGAACGGCCCGCGATTCCCCCTGCCACAAAGGCAGCAGCGCCTTGACGAATCCTCCGGCATCCGTATTCTCTCCGTACCATTGGTTTCCATCGCGAATGACCGTATTGACTGCCCCGATACGTTGAGCCGTGGAAGAAAGCCCGTGCATCAAAGAGACGATGGTTTCCTTGTGGGGAAGGGTCACGTTGAAACCGGACCAGTTTCGCGCGGCCCAATTCAGAAATATTTCAAGCCCGCCGGATGGAACGGCCTTCCTTTGATACGTGTGGTTCAGGCCCATTCGCTCGAACACATACTGATGAATGGCCGGAGACAGAGAATGGGCCGCCGGCCACCCGACAACGCCGTATGCTTTTGAAAGATCACTCAACGATCAGGCTCCTCAAATTATCCAAAAAGGCCGGACAGGAAACACCCACCACCTCCCATCCATTGATTGCAACCGGTGATTCGGCCTTCAGTCCGGCCACGGCCATGGCCATGGCCGTTCTGTGATCTCCGAACGAATCGCATTCACCGCCCCGCAGAGAGGCCGGGCCGGTGATTCGGAATCCGTCGGGAAGGCTCTTCGCGGGCACACCCAGTTTTCCCAGATTTTCGACCACTGCCTCGATACGATCCGTCTCCTTGACCCGCAGTTCCGCCGCGTCACGAACCACGGTTTCTCCATGGGCCTGCGAGGCCAGAACCGCCAGAATGGGCAGTTCATCGATCAACCGGGGGATGAGATCTCCTTCCACCGTGACACCCCGGAGCCGTGACGCGCGGACGCGGAGGGTTCCCCGGGGTTCCCACCCGTCATCCTCATGCACGATATCGACGCGGCCGCCCATTTTCCGCACGACATCCACCCATCCCAGACGGGTCGGATTCAGACCGACATCGGTTAAATAAATATCCGAATTCGGCAGCAGCAGCGCGGCAGCCATGAAAAAAGCCGCGGATGAAATGTCGCCTGGAATCGTGAGCCTGCAGGCATTGAGTTCGGCCGGTCCGGTGAGGCAAACGCATCGGCCGCGGGTCTTCACCGGAACCCCGAAACGGGTCAGCAGGCGTTCGGTATGGTCCCGGGAAGCGCGGGGTTCCGTATAAACCGTTTCTCCGGCGGCATACAGACCCGAGAGAAGCACGCATGATTTGACCTGGGCACTGGCCAGGGTGCTGCCGTACTTCAAAGGGCCCAAAGCCGATCCGGATACACGAAGAGGCGGATATCCATCCTGACAGAAGATCCGTGCCCCCCGACGATTCAGCGGATCCAGAATACGCTTCATGGGCCTTCGGCGAAGGGAAGCGTCTCCGGTCAGAACGGAATCAAAGGGCTGTGCGGCCAGCACTCCGGCAAGCAGCCGCAGAGTGGTGCCGGAATTTCCGGCGTCGAGTTCGCCGGACGGTCTTTTCAATCCATAGAGCCCCTGTCCCCGAACCAGGCAGGTATCGTCCCTTCGGAACAGATGAACTCCCAGGCCGGACAAGCAGCGAATCGTTGAATCCACATCCCGGCCCGGCGCCAGTCCTCTTATCAGGGTCTGGTCCCTGGCCAGAGCGGCCAGAATCAGAGCCCGGTGCGAGATGGACTTGTCTCCGGGCACGCGGAGAGCGCCCTGCAGCCTCATGGTCTTTGGTATTGGAAAGATGGTCTGTTTCATTGGATTCTTTCCCGGTCAGTT
This sequence comes from bacterium, assembly GCA_011388275.1. GTDB lineage: Bacteria > Zhuqueibacterota > QNDG01 > QNDG01 > DSAB01 > DSAB01. The sequence goes on from DSAB01000133.1 coordinate 17,077, forward strand.
GCGTGAACGGGCCGCGTACCCCGCTTGTTTGAGCCGCTGAAGAGCCTGCCGCCTTGAAGCCTCGCTTTCCAGTGAAAGCCGGAATGTTCCGGCATCCCCCTCACGGACTTTCAGGACTTCGATATCCTTGATATTGATCGATTCAGCGGCCAGCAAACCCGCTATGCCGGCGATCACACCGGGTTTGTCTTCCACCCACACCGTGATATCGTAATGGGCACGCATAAATCCGCGCGTATCCCTGGGAATGGACAGCCGGTGACGGGCGGCTTGCTGAAAGGCCTGTTCCAGATCTCCCCGGACCAGTTCGTCCCGTGTCTTTTGGAGTGTCCCGATGAATTCTTCCAAAAAAGTGATCACCTCCGTATTGGTGCGCAGTATGTCCCGCCATAAACCGTAGGGGCTCGAAGCGATACGCGTCATGTCGCGAAAGCCGCCCGAGGCGAGTTTGAGATAGTGTTCGGATTCTTTTTGATAATGCGCCACCTGATTGACCAGGGAGACAGCCAGAAGCTGCGGCATGTGGCTGACCGCCGCGGCTATTCGGTCATGCAGACGGGGCGACAGAAAAAGCACCCTGGCACCCACACTTTCCAGCAGGGATCCGAAATCCCGCAGCAGAAGCCGCGGAACGGGGCGAGACGGCGTCAGCACATAAACCGCGTTCTCGAAAAGCAGAGGGTCTGCGGCCTCCAATCCTCCTGTATGTCCTCCGGCCATGGGATGGCCGCCGAGAAAATGGATGCCCTGTCTGAGACATTCATCCGCCCGCCGGACGATCTCCCCCTTGGTGCTGCCCATATCCGAGATCAGCACACCCGGATTCACTTTTTCATCGAGCCGGGGCAGCAGAGCCAGAATCTGATCGATGGGTGTGCACAGGAAAATCAGGTCCGCGTCCAGCGCCTGTTCCATTTGATCCGAGGCAAAACCGGTGTGTACCATGCCCTGGTTCAGGGCGGATTCCACGATCTCGGGCCGGTCCACACCGGTCAGACGCAGATCGGGTCGCTTCCTTCTCAGGGCGGACGCCATGGAACCGCCCATGAGTCCCAAACCGATAAGTGTGATTCGTTCAAGCGGCATATTCAGCTCCTTGCTGCTCATTCATCCAGGGACCGGCCGATGGCCCAGGCAATCACCTGCAGTTCTTCCATCAGGCTCAGGAACTGATGAGGCAGCAGCGACTGAGCTCCGTCGGACAATGCCTCTTCAGGATGATTATGCACTTCGATCATCAATCCGTCGGCTCCGGCGGCCACAGCCGCCCGGGCCATGGGAGCCACCTTATCCCTGCGGCCCGTTCCGTGGCTTGGGTCCGCGATCACCGGCAGATGACTGCGTTCCGTGACCACGGGAATGGCCGAAATGTCCAGCGTGTTGCGGGTATACGTTTCAAAGGTCCGGATACCCCGCTCACACAGAATCACCTGTTCATTTCCCTGCGACATGATGTACTCCGCGGCCATGAGCCACTCTTCGATGGTGGCGGCCATGCCGCGTTTGAGCATCACGGGTTTGTCGGTGCAGCCGACCGCCTTGAGCAGGGTAAAGTTCTGCATGTTCCGAGCCCCGATCTGAAAGATGTCCACCCAGGGATACATGAGTTCCACGTGACCGGTATCCATGATTTCGGAAATGGCAAGCATTTGATTCAAATCAGAAGCCTGCCGGAGAAAACGCAGTCCCTCTTCACCCAGTCCCTGAAAGCTGTAGGGTGAAGTGCGGGGTTTGAATGCGCCTCCGCGAAGAATTCGGGCGCCCGCCGCACGGACGAGGGAGGCGATCTCATGTATCTGTTTTTCATTTTCCACGGCGCAGGGTCCTGCCATGACAGCCAGCCCGTGGCCGCCGATGGTCACACCCTTCAGGTGAATCTCGGTCTTTTGAGGATGGAAAGGCCTGCCCGCGAGTTTATAGGGCTCGGACAACACACGCACGATATCCTCCACGCCGGGTTCAAGACGCAGCTTCCCGGGGTCCACACTTTGAACCGGGCCCAGCAGCCCCAGCAGAATGCGGCCCTCACCATGAATGGGCTGTACCCGGCATTTTAAGTGTTCTATTTTTTCGGTCACCCGATGAATCTGTTCAGGCGTGGAGTCATGTTTCATGACCACAATCATCGGTCTCTTCCTCAGGCTGTACGCAAAGAGTCTTCTGCAACTCTCTGGATATTCGGAATATCTCTTCAAAGACCGCCTTCACCTGGCCGGCTTCCAGCGGAGGGCGTATCCGGCATCGAATACGGTTCAAAACCGAAGTCTCCCGAATGTTGTCATGAACCGGAAGTCCCCGAGCCTGCTTGATTCGGCCCACATGCCGAACGAGCCGCATCCGTAAATACAGCAGCCGAACCATTGTCCGATCCACACAGTCGATCAGAAAGCGGCTGCAGCGGATTGTGTCCATTCGCTTTTTCCCATAAAAAAACCCACTCAGATTTCTTTTGAGTGGGTCGAGTCATTGCCGTTCGCCGATCAGGGCCTGCCGCGAAATCCTCTCCCCACAGGAGGGCCGGTATAACAATCCATTCGGTACATCATTGAAAAAGGACAGGCTCGGTCAATCATGGGTTCTTACCTCTTGATCGGAATGGAATATTTTTACCAATATAATTCATTTTATATGCATTGTCAAGGTTATTTATGAAATTTATTGAATATTTTTACTCTGCGGTTTTTCTGTGAAAAGCGTTGCGATGATCGAAATCCAACATGCGAAGCGCCTGCCGGGCGCCGAACCAAAAAACAGGAAAACCGGTGAAAGCGGCGGCAACAAACCAACTAATTTTCAGTCAATAAATCTCTTGCGATTTGCATTTATTCGATTTATACTGATATATTACCAAACCGTCTTGTCCAACCGGATGTCATAATTGGTATCAAAAAAGACCGGGATTTAACCTGATATTCTGTTTGTAAATTTTTCAGAATGACAATCTTATTCCGTACGGGTCCGCAATAATTTGGAAAGGTACCCAAACGCTTCCATTTGATACAAGGAGGGGCTGTATGGAACACTGGAAAACAAATCGATGGGCCCTCGCTCTGCTCCTGCTGCTGA
>DSAB01000057.1 GCA_011388275.1 bacterium
CAAGAAAGACTAGCGTTATGATATCTTGGACAGCATATGGGACCTGTTTTAAAAAAATGGGGAAAATCCCATATAAGTACCTGTTTTTTAGTTCAATCAATTTCTATTTTGGACAGCAATGGTCTATCGTCTATCGTCAGAACATCGTCCGCCGTCCATCGTCTATGGTCTAATAACAGGGCGTTCGCGAGACGGCCATTTTTCTGAGGCCGGAAAAAAACAAAACTGTCTTTTTCTTGCGCTCTGCGCTCAGCGCTTGGCGTCTTTCCGATCCGCAATCCGCGATTCGAAATACGAAATGCTTTTCCGCTTCCCGCTCCGCGAAGGATAACCCTGTAAACATCAGGAGTCCGGGTGCGGATGATTGTGACGCCCGGACTCCAGATTCGTAAAACAGAACAGGACTGTTATTTTTTCTCGGCGATCTTGCTCGTGTTTTCGGCTATACGAAACAGAACAATGATAATCTCGCACCAGATTCTCGCGAGAAGCACATACAGAATAAAAACAATCGGAGATAACAGAAGAAACAGGATCCCTCTGCCGGCACCCGCGGTGAATCCGCCCGCAATCAGCCCTATCGTGGCGATTGCGGCGATAATAACCCCGATGATGTACAGGAATTTGATAACGCGGATGGTAATAAACTCCGTAAACGACAGATCAAGAAGCATTCTGAGCGGATTTTGATTTTCCATGACACACTCCCTTGTTAATGGTGCAATTCACAAAATGGATTGCCAGCCCAAACTCCAGTCACCCGGTTTCAAAGCCGGCTCACGATGGCCCCCTTTTTTATCATCATCTTTTTTTGTTGCACAAGCTTTTTCCCATTCGTCCGATACCAGGTTGAACCCCGCTTTCTGATTAACATACCATTCTCTCAAAATAATTCCTTCGGTCTGTTAAAGTAAGGCTCACCCGCCCCGGCAGGCTGATGAATAAAAAGATTTGATCCGTGCCCGGGCAACCTCATACCGGTTGAGACAATGAATTCCATAACAGAAATACAGGAAAGACTTTTTCCCTTTTATAAAGAAGTATACGAAATATACGTTTTGGAATCAAGTAAAAACAGAGACGGGAAAGAGTCGAACTTGTCGGGTAATCTTCGCAATTTCCTTATATACGCTCAACCATTTATCAACAAACGTTTAGAGTATTTCCTGTCCTCACTTGTCATACAACCACGCCTCGGCCCTGTTCATGGCCTCACCGGCTGAAGACGCCTTTCCAGCATAACTCCACCCCGCATAGCTTATATACACATCCCGGTTGGACTGATTCCACTTCACTTCATAAGACTTTCGCGTTCTTCCGGATTGAACCCGTCCGAGCGGCTGAGCGCTCATATCAGAACTCCCTTCTCCTGAACCATTTTGAATACCTCCCCCACCCCCACTTCATGTCTGTCTTTTAGAACCTTTCTATCGCAGGAAAAAGATAAAATAATTTTAAAATTGGTGTCAACCCATTTCAGCATAAGACCCCTTGGTCCCTGCTCCTTTCTCCTCGCTTCTTCCGCTATCTCAAAACCGGTATCCGACCTTCAGTCCCCCCCAAAAAGGATGTACCGGCGTTTCAAGATTATCAGAAACCAATACGGCGGTCTCAAAGGCTAACATGAAACCGCTTTTCGCCCGGTACATCACTCCGGCGGGCAAATAGAACGTGAGTTCATGCGGGGTTCCGAACAATTGCGGAATCAGCGCGGCGCAGGCACCGATATAGGGTGTCCAGTCGGTTTTCCCGAAATAGTATTTCAGACCGCCGAAAAAACCGAAAATGCCCGCACCGGCCTCGACATTGATCCGGCGATTCAAAAAACAGTCGGCCTGGACCGAAGAGATCAGGGTAGGCCCCCCCGCCTGGATTCCGATCCCGAAACGCCTGAATCCGATTCCCGCTGAGGCCTGGTTTTCGGAATCATCCACCGTCCCCATGACCCGGCAGAAAGCCTGGCTGGAGAACAGAATCATCGCTGAAACCATCAGCATCTTTATTGTCACGGTTCCACGCACGGCACCCTCCTCGAATCATTTCTCTTCGGACCGGAAATTCGAAGTTCTGAAACAATATAGAAAACAGGCGGGATTAATGCAATAAGAAAAAAAAGGCCAATGTTGTTTGTCTTTGAATTCGTAGTGGTCCTTATCGGCCTGTTAATGACCGGCTACACGCTGCTCGCTCAATTTATACGTGTGGATGCGTCCAACGGGAACCCTAACAAGTGGCTTCAAAAGATCTGCCGGATCGCCTTGCTGGACCGGAGATCAGAGAAGTAAGATTTGCCTGCATCTCCCCCACCCCCACCGCTTCAGCACGATAACTTTCTTTTTCAAAGCACGGACCGCGTCCGCGGAAAGGGATGGCGAAGCCCATAATTCGGCGAGGAAACGCCGGTTCCGGCGGCGCACGAGAATGGAATCAAATGTCCGGCCGCGAAGAAGATCAACCGCTTTCCCCGCGTTCATGGTTGCCAGACATTCCGTGTCTTCAGGCAGTTTTTCCTGGACCTTCATGAGAAAAGCGGGATCATCATCCAGCACAAGCACTCTGGCCATAGAATCCCGGATTATTACAAAACGGACTTTAAGGATTCATACAAATTGAGTGCCAACAAGCTCCTCGAAGAAAGAAGACCTAAACTCTGTCTCTTTAATGTCTTATGATCATATTCGAAGATTCTGAGACAAGCCTTTTTCAACCCGATATGTCGTAAACACATGACACACCCAAAACGGAACAGAGCTCTTAATTTCTGATTTACCTGGTTTTAGACCAGTAAAGATAATACGACACTCAAACCACGCGCGCGCCCGAATTCACGAATCGCGATTCATTCGTCCGTGTTTTCCATCATCCGGTACAGCCCCGGCCGTGAGATTCCGGCCTGCCGGGCGGCTTTTGAGATATTTCCCTGATTCCTTTGAATCAATTCGGAAAGATAAACGGATTTGAACCGGCTGAAGAGTTTCTGCCTGGCCTCTTTGTATGGAAGAAAAAGGAGTTCCTGAAAAAATCCCTGGCTTTTACCGGAACGGGACGCCAGCTTCAAATCCTGAACCGTAACCTCACGGCCGGCTGCCATAACCGACGCTCTCTCGACCACATTCATCAGCTCACGAACATTGCCCGGCCAATGATACGTTTGCAGGGCCTCGATGGCCTCACCGGAAAATACCGGCCCGGCCCGGCCGGTTTTCATTTGAATCCGCCTGGAAAAATAGCGGGTCAGTTCCGGAATGTCCTCCGCGCGCTCCCTGAGAGGAGGCACCACAATCTGAATACCGTTGACACGGTGGAAAAGATCCTCACGGAATGAACCTTCGGCCACGCTCTTTTCCAGATCCTGATTGGAGGCGCAGATCACGCGGACATCCACCCGCTTTACCTCGTTTCCGCCCACGCGGGTAATCGCCTTGTCGTCCAGTACCCGCAGCAGCTTGGCCTGCAGATCCGGATCCAGAGAGTTGATCTCATCCAGAAAGAGCGTTCCCTTGTCCGCCATTTCGATCTTTCCCGTTTTCCGGCTGACGGCATGTGTAAAGGCGCCCCTTTCGTGACCGAATACTTCACTCTCGAACAAAGCGGGCGGGATAGCCGCGCAGTTGATGGCCACAAAAGGATGCCCGGCCCGTCCGGAGCGCGCGTGTATCTCCCGGGCCACCAGTTCCTTGCCCGTGCCGCTCTCACCCAAAACAAGCACATTCAGGGGAACAGTCGCCACGCGCGCGATAAGGCGGTAGATCTCCTTCATCGGAGCGGAACGGCCGATCATCTCACCGTACTGTTTGCGGATTTCTTCCAGGCACAGATTCTTCCACCGGACACTGCCCAGTTCTTTCTGGATAATGGCGTGCAGCGTCTTGATGTTGGGGTGTTTGGACATGTAGTGGAAAGCGCCCTGCTTCATCGCTTTAACGGCGGTATCCACGTCCGCGTGCTCGGTCACCATGATCACGGGCAGATCGGGCCAGGTCTCCCGAATCCGTTTCAGCGTCTCCAGCCCGTCGATGCCGCTCCCGAGACGGAGGTCGAGAACCACGGCGTCCGGTTCTTCCTCCTTCAGCATCTCCAGCGCCTTCTCACCGGAATCGGCGGTGTGCAGTTCGAAAAAATCGCGGCCGATGACTTCGAAATCCCCGAGAAAATCCTGATCGTCATCCACCACCAGAATCGTCAGTCTTTCAGGCATCGTATACCCTCTTGAGCTGAATCCGGAACACGGTCTCCTGACCGTTCCCGGTTTGTGTCAGAAAGATGTCTCCTCCGTACCGGCGCAGGGTTCTTGCGGCCCGGTGAAGGCCCGAACCGTGATTGCCCTGTTTCGTGCTCACGCGTTCCCGGAACAGGCGTCCCGTGATTCCCGGCTCCACCCCGGTTCCCCTGTCTCTCACTTCCACGAACGCCAGGTCCGCGTTGGCCCACAGAATCACGGATACGTGTGGACCGTCTGTTTTTCGCGCGGCATCGAGTGCGTTGTCTATCAGATTCTCCAGAATCTGGGAAACCTCGCTGGAACGTATCCGCACCATGACCGGTGCCTCGACCCGACAATCGAATTTCACGGTATTCCGGCCCGATTCGTATTGGGATCGGATTTGCCTCGTCAGTTCCACGATATCCGCGCAGAAATGTCTGTACACATTGCGCCGAATGGCCGACAGGCTCTGCCTCAGCGCTTCGATTGTTTCCCTGACCGCCCTGATCTGGACTTTGTCGGGTCCTTCCAGCCGGCTCTCCACGCGGATCGCGTTGACGGCCCTGGCGAGCTGTTCCATCCTGCTTTCCGCTTCTTTGATCAGATTTTTTGGAATCCCGACTTTTCGGGCGTATTCCAGAATCTTTCGGATTTCGGGGACTACCAGACGGAAATAGTCATTGGCGGCACCGGAAATCTGATTTTGCATGTCAGCCGGGGGACGTTTTCCCGGCTCGAGATTGGCCGCGAAAAGCTCGATTCGGCCGAGCTTGCGCGCGCCCCACTCCCCGTGATAGAAATTCGAGATGGAGAGAAACAGCCTTTCAAGCAATTCATCCCGTATCGATGGCTGCTCATTCAAGCCGTGTCCGGCCAGGATACCCACCAGGGCCGTGACCAGCCCCCCCGCGCAGGCCAGAAAGGCCCTGATGAAAAAGGATGATCCGGCCGTCAGCAGAAGGACCAGCACCGCACCGAAAATGCCGGCGTAGAGCGCCTGTCGCGCGGCCATGGAATATCCCGCCTTTTCCAGTATCAGAAATCCGGCCGAGAGAAGCACGCCGGCGATGAACAGAATGAAAACATTCTCATGATTCCGGGGATACCGCAGGATTCGATGGGTCCATTTTCGAATGCGTGTGTTGAACGCCCTGAAACCGGTCTCTTCCGCCAGGTCATGAGTCCGGCCGGGTGTCAGACCCGGGTACACGCGTTCGATTCCGAAAGGGAACCGGACAACCACGTCTTTCGGCAATCCGTCCGGCACGCCGAAGTGAACGATCCGGCTACTCATGGAATTGTATCCGGAGCCTCCGCTGATTTCACGAAAACCGAGCAAACACTCCGCGTCTCCCGAACGACCGGCGGAATAGAGAAACACTTTGGCGCCGATGGCGTCGCGGTTCGACCGGGTGCCCGAGACGCGCAGTTTGAGATAGCCGTCATCATTGGTTTCGTTATGAAAAACAACGACATAATTGGATAGAAAGGCGACAATCAGATCCGGGTCTCCGTCATCTTCGATATCCAAAGCGGCCAGACCGGTCACCCAATGCCCATCGAACGATTCGAATGCGGGAACGGATTTCCGCAAGAACCGTCCGCTTCCCGTGTTTTCATAAAAATAAATGCCGGACCGGGTGCCCAGAATCAGATCCTGATTTCCGTCGTGGTTCACGTCAGCGGCCAGGGCCATGGTGGTCATGAACGAATCGGTCAGACCCGACGATTCCGTGACATCCGTAAAATGTCCCCCGCCATCGTTCCGGTACAGCCAGTCGGGCCCGGTCAGATTCGCTACGAACAGATCGGGATCGCCGTCATTGTCCATATCGAAGAGCAGCGCGGCGCAGGAATGCGCGAGTGTGTCTGCCCCGCTCACGCCCCGTTCGGCTCCGGTTTCGATGAAACGGGGCCGGTCCGGTCGGTTTCCATGAGTATTGAGAAAGAGCAGGTTCCGCGCTCCGCGTCTGGGAATAAAGAGATCCAGTCTGCCGTTTCCGTCCACATCGCCGAAAACCGATCCGGATCCCCCCCGGTCCATACACAGGTTCACATCCTCAGTCGCGTCTTTGAAAACGCCGGCGCCGTTGTTCAGGTACAGACGGTTGGTCGAGTCTTCGTTGGACACCAGAAGATCGAGGAAACCGTTCCTGTTCACATCCCCCCAGATGCCCGATGTGGACCGGCCGATGTGACGGCCCAGTCCGGACACTTTGGAATCATTGAAAAACCCGCGGCCGGACCGGTTCCGGAAAAACAGATTGGGGCCGTACAGCGAAGTCACGAAGATGTCATCGTCCCCGTCATTGTCCGCGTCGGCGCAGGAAACCCCCTCGTCATAAAACATCCTTCCATTCGGCATATAGACCGGATCACGGGCGCCCATGTCAGCGGCGGACCGTTGACGAAAAGTGGTTTTCCCGCCATCAGCCAGTGCAATCCGGTTCTGCCCATCCGTGACCACAACATAGATATCTTCAAAGCCGTCTTTGTCCGCGTCCAGAATGCCGATTCCGCGCCCGAAATAGAACACTTGACTGCCACTCCTATAAACACGGCTTCTAATCCATCCTTCCGAAGGCCGGATCTCGACAACCAGCCGCGCTGACGGGCCTTCCCGGGTAAAAAATACGTACTTCCACTGCGAACGGCCTTTTTCCATGAGTTTCATATCCTCAAGCTGGACCAGAACATTTTCCCCGCGGCCCGCGGAATCGGCATATGAAACCATGGACAAATAATCGCTTTTGAAAAAGGAGACTCCGCTTTCAGAAACCCAGAAAAAGTGCCTGACCGGTACGGCCGTTTCAATACGAAGGGTGTCGGCGCCGGCGGAAAGACCGGCTTGTCTGAAACCGCTTTTTAGAAGAGCCGGATGATCCGCTGCATTCAGAAAATTATCACGAGAAACAAGCTGATACGCGATCCAATCCAGTGAATCGGCTGAAACCGGCTCCCACATACCGTCTTGAAAGCGCAGGGCGGAAAACGGGGCATCCGTACCGGCCCATCCCTGACCGGAGTCCGTAAAAAACAGATTTTCGATGTGAAGGGTGGTCGGGCAGTGCTGCAGGGTCCACGACCGTCCGTCCCAGCGCATGATCTGACCCCATTCGCAGCCCGCCCATCCCTCGTTCGCCGAGATCATCCACAGCGTCCGGATTCCGTCGGTGTTGGGTGTCTGGAAATACTGCCAGGATTTTCCGTCAAACCTTGCCAGATCTTCCTTGTAGGGGATCTCCGTTTGCACGGACACCCACACGGATCCGGAATCCGGAGGGTAAAAGGCTTTCCCCCACTGCTTTCCGGGAAACGGCACACGCACACGGTTCCACCTTCCGTCGATGAACCGGTATAGACTTCGGCGATCTTGATCCTGTGTCATCAGCCATCCCGCGTCGAATCCGAAAAACCGTCCCATGTTGGGATTCAGACCTGGTTCGGGAGACGGCATCAATATCCAGGGAAGGCCCACGACGTCGCGGAGTTCTATGCCGTGACGGTTCAGAGAATCACCGTCCAGGGTGACGGTAAACGTCCTGCCGAAACCGGGCAGGGCCAGAGCGGCCGCCAATCCGAGAATGGTGATGTGTTTTTTCATGAAGCCCCTGATTATGGATCACGAAACATAAAGAACCGGTCGGTTCAGTACACGGCTCCGCCATGACCCGGCTTTCAAATAAACTGACAGGGAATCGCGAGTTCGGTCCGCCACCCGTTTCTCCCCGGACAGTCCCGCTCACTCGAACTCCGGTGTCCGTCTTCCGGATTGCGTGTCAGAAGAACGTGAAGGAATATTGGGGAAAAGAACGGTAAAATGCAAGGGGAAAGTGTGTTAATGTTGCCTGAATGAAACCAAAATCCATCCGCATTCAGGCTGTGTGATTTCAAAATATCCTTAGATTGACGCGAACGTTCAAATACAAAATGATGCTTTATACCCAAACCGGTAAGCGATGCCTCAACAGTCTCTATTTAAAAACAAAATCACCCAGTTTTAAAGAAAAACCTTCACGCAAACGGAACGCGGTCACGGCCGACATATCGCCCCTTACTTCAACAATTTTCACCTGGCCCACAAAAATTTTCTGCCCATTGACTCCGCCGGTATCTTCCTGACTTCGATACACATTGAGTAAAACGCCGGCACGCAGTCCACTGCTCTCACCGGCATTGATTAATCCATAATTGGGATACTGGGCCACAAGCCTGACGACCCGACCGGTAAAACCCGCAAAAAGATCTTTATCACTTCCCTTTAAATCTGAAAAATTGTTTTTTCCATTATTCGAGTCAAAATCAAACGCCGTTCGGCCGAATTTAACACGTATGGTGATTCGATAGGCGTAGCTCAAGTCCATAGGATCCTGACCGAAACCGAGATCCGCCTGAACCAGCAGACGATTCACCGGCATCCCGAAATACGCCCCTCCGACCGGCCGCTCGCCGTCATACCCGGCTCTCAGACCGAAATGATGGACAATGGGCAGTTCGGCACCCGCACGAATCCTGCCCTTCTGATTCTGCACCATTACATAATCTAAAGTAATTTTCGATTCGTTCTTAAAAGGGCGGAAACAGACACCTCCGCGAACTGTCATGGGATAGGTCTCTTTCAAGCCGGATAACGTGTTCCAGGCAACTTGTGTATAGATATCCTGCACAGTAGCGCCGAGAGCGATACCGGACGACAACATGTATAGAAAACCGACATCAAACCCAACGCCGGACGACTGATAATCGGCCAGCGTGTGAACCAGATACTTGGCGCTGATCCCGGCCGACAGACTGGAGTTCAGCCCATAGGCGTATGAAAGATAGAAGGCGTTTTCTGAATTTGTCAGCGATCCGGTGATCGCTCCCTGCGCATTTCTGCCCTCTATATCACTGACTCCAAAATTGATGAGACTCGCACCCAGAGCCCCGTGACGACCCATTGGCACGGCCCCTGAAATATAGTTATACTGTCTGTCCAATGAAAGGATCGTATACGTTCCGACAATCTCGGGGAATTGAATGCGGAAGAGTCCGGCGGGGTTCCAATAACCCGCGCTGGGATCATCGGCCAATGCCGTAAAAGCCCCGCCCATACCCAGAGCTCGTGAACCGACGCCTCTTCGCAGGAAAGCTCCGGCCTGTCCACCGTCACCGGTCTGCGCCATTAACCGAAAGGCTGTTAAAATGAACAGGACGATTATGGCTGTCAATCGTATTCTGGATGCAGCAGGTTGTTTCATGGGTCTTTTACCTTCCGATTATCGCAACACCACAATCTTTCGAACATAGACCTGACCGCCCGCGGAAAGAACACAGAAATAGACGTTATTGCTTACCATGCGGCCCGCGTCGTTCCTGCCGTCCCATTCGACCGCGTATTCCATGTTGGCGGATTTCTGCGCCCCCCCTGATTCCAGAACCGCCACTAGGCTGCTGCTCACGTCGAATATTTTCATCGAGACTTCCCCGTTCTTGGGAAGCATGTATTTGATAGTGGTGGTCCCTGAATTGGGATCAAAGGGATTGGGATAATTAATGATCTGCCCCGGCTGAATGTCCGGAGTCCAGGCCGTCATGGTAAAAACACTGAAATGATCGACAGCGAAGGTAACCCAACAGCTGTCCATGTCGATTTCTACATTCGGTATTACTTCCCAGACACCATTCAGACAGGAATAACAGTAAACACGGATGACTTCCCCGCTTTGCAGATGAAGACGTTCCAGATCTTCTTTGGGGAATGGAAGCGTAATGGTAATCGGATGTGAAAAATGCAGCCCTTCAGGACCCAGGTAGTAAGACAGACCCAGTTGGTTTTTACCGGCCGAATCGGGCAGGGCTGGAATATCATCGATATGACCGATATAGATATAGGTTGAATCATCCAGCGCTCCGGCGGGAATAATCATCTGGAATCCTGAATCCAGAGTGACTGACGCCCCCGTTGACGGAACAACGCTTTCGAAAATGGATGTCACCAAAGCCCGGCCGGTCTGAAAACTCATAGAAAAATTACTTAATGTGTTCGGCGGCACGGCAAGATCCCGGCATGAAATACGGGACAGCACCGTACTCAACGGTTCAAAAGAGGCCGAGGGTTTATATCGAATTTGATATCCCCTGTTGCGGGAGCGGAGGACGACCTCATCACCTGAAGGAACCCCGTTATTCACGATCTGCACCCCCTGTACGAACAGGTTGATGGAATGTTTATCGACTCCATAAATATCATCTCCTAATTCCAGAATGATTGCCGTGTTGACCGGAACGTTGCTGGCTCCATCAGGCGCTGAGACATAGGCCACGTAGGGAGGATCCCGGTCATCGAATCTGAAAAAAGCCGTGACACTGGTATCGGACATAATATAGAAGGAATCCGAAAGAGCCATGCCTGAGAGTGCTCCCTCCCATCCGGCAAATTTATTGCCGCTTCCGGGAACCGAGGTGCATATGATTCTGGACCCGCGTGGATACTCCGCCAGATTCGGCGTACTGACCACAACGCCTCCTGAATCCGGCCAAACCAGACCGTCAGGGTCAATAAACTTAACAGTCCGGCTCAGAAGATAATTGACGAGATCGAAATTCGCGTTGACGCTGATCGGGCGATCCATAATCAGTTCAAGCGTGTCGGATTCGGCCGATGCATCGCCGGACCAGCCTACAAACGGATAGGAAACATCCGATTGCACCGCTATCAGCTTGATGGATTCACCCTTTTTATGCCACTCCTTGTCCGGACCGATCATTACTGATCCCCTTCCCGAGACACGCACGGTCAAGCGATACAGCGTATCCCAAACGGCAATTTGTGTGACCGGATTGTTCATCGTTACCCTTGCGCCGGGTTCATCGCCATTATAACCGTTTCGGCTGGGACTTTCCCAGCGGTTGAATCGATACTTTTCCCGCTGGCCATTGTAAACCAGCGTGTCTCTGATTCCGAAATCGGCGGCGTTTCCCGCATGAATCCAGCCTCCGCCATAAGGCGTGTCATGACCTGAAAGAACGCGCAATCGATGTTCGGTTCTGTACCTGGCTTTGATTGTCATCTCCTGAGCAGGCACGGTAAACCATCGTCCGGGATTCGTATTTCCATCGCTCCACCGCTCAAAGAAATACCGCGTCGTGTCACCCCGGTTGTCGGGAGATAGAGCCTTGAAAAAGTGTTCTTCGCCCTCCAGCCATGAGAAAGCGGTGTCCTGACTGAACAGCCTGCTGTTGACTTCAAACGAAAGCCCTTCGGGTTCCGTGCCCACAGAAATCCTGATAACCGGTTCATACTCGGCTGTTATCGTTTTCGGTCCGTTCATGACAAGGGTTATGGGATTCGTTTTGTTTTCGATGTCACCGGACCATCCCGAGAACCGGTATCCGGATGCCGGATGCGCTTCAGCCTCTACCGGCGTCCCGGCAGCATACCATCCATCCGGAGGATCCAATACAACCCAGCCGCCGGACAGGGGATTGCTGATAAGCTCGATCCTATACTTTGCTCTCCACTGCGCAGTCTCTTCGATGGGATTGTTCATCACGACCGACGTATCCGCCCTTGGACCGCTATAATGACCGCTGCCGCTACCCTGCCATCCGATAAACTCACGCCTCTCTCCGTTTCCGAGATCAACCACGGTGTCGGCCAGTCCGAAGACGGCGACGGATCCGGCCGGATACCAATCAGCACCCGATGGGGTATCGTATTCCGAATTCAGAGTCAGACGGTATTCGGTCTGCCAGGCGGCAGACACGCTTTTGCATCCATCCATCATCAAACTGCCCTGCAGTACAGAGCCGCTGAAATCGCCGTTCCAGCCCTGAAACGTATAGCGCGTGTTCCCCGCGGTTACCGTGGAATCCCTGACCGAAAAGAAAGCCATGGTGTCTTTTTCATGCCAGCCTTCGCCCAGCGGCGTATCCCTTTCCGACTCTACAGCCAGATAATATTCGATCCCGAAGGTGACAGAGAGTACCGCGTCACTGGACGGTACGGTATAATCCTGTTCACGTCCGCCTCCGTTGTTCCAGCTTAGAAACGTGTATCGGGAGCATCCGTTCACCACTTGCTGTTCAGGGACAGACAGCGTGTGCACGGAACCCTCATCCCAGGCAAATGTATAGGGAATTTTTCGTTCCTCTCCGTCAACAAGGAAACTGGCATCCGGAACATTGGATGTCACATCTACTTTAATAAACCTCTTGTAGTGAGCCGTCACCGATTTGGGACCGTCCATGAAAATATCCCGGCACAATTCCATCCCCGAAAGGTCGCCGCTGTAACCATAGAATGTTTCGGGAGACACCGGTTCTGTGCAGACGGTTACGGTAGTGTCCTTGTTGCACCACTCTCCCGGTGATGGCGGCGTGATATTACCCCTGTCTTTGGGTTCAGTCGCCGTTTCCAGCCAATACTGCGTCTTCCATTGAGCGGTTTCGATGACAGGCTGGTTCATGGTCACACTGGCGGAATTCTCCGGCCCCGTATAGGATCCGCCGCCTGTTCCGACCCAGCCGGCAAATAGATGGCGGATTTCGGGTATGTCATAAACCGTATCCGGGCTCACTGAAAATTCAGCTTCCTCAGCCTCATCGTACCAGCCTTCTCCGCTCACTTCTCCGTGATCGGAATCCACCATCAGATAGTACTGGCTCCGCCACCGGGCCGTTTCGGTAAGAGCCTGATTCATAATCACCGTAACCGAACTGTCCGTCCCGTTGTATCCGTTTCCTTCCCAGCCGGTAAAAACTTGCCTTTTTCCCTGGACGTCGGGAACGGTTTTGGAATCGATATGAAATGACGCGGAGGTACCGGCATGATACCAGCCCGCGCCCGTGGCCGTACCCGGCGAAGTGTTCAGAAGCAATTCATACTGTGTATTAAAGAAAGCCGTAACGGTTTCAGGGTCGAATGGAACTGTATACTCATGGGTTCGGGCCTGTCCGATGCTCCATCGATTGAATTGATAACGTTTGCCGGCCTCCTCGGTGTCCTGCAGCGTATCTGAAACGGACAGTGTGTGCGCCGAACCCTCCAGCCAGATGAAGGTCGAATCATGGTTCAGCGTCTTTCCGTCAACAAGGATCGTTCGGCCCGGCGGATCGCTCGACAGGGTTATCGGCACCCGTTTCTTAAAATAGGCGGCCACGCTTCGGGATTCGTACACAGTAAGCGATTCCGGATTGTCAATGCCCGACAAATCACCGCCCCAGCCTGTAAATGCCCATCCGTCGGCTGAATCAGCCCGAACCGACACAACCGTACTGCTGTCATACCAGACGCCATAGGGCTCTATACTGATGCTGTCATCTCCCTGGGGCGCGGGCGTGAGCCTTATGCTGCCGCCTTCGGCGGGCGATTCCTCGATCCCCAGCACAAACTGGGTCTTCCAGACGGCCGTTTCGGTAAAAGGCGCGTTTATCGAAGTGATAAGAAATACGCTTCCGCTGTCGCTGCAGGGGCCAGACCATCCATTGAAACGCACTCTCTTCCCTGTTTCAAGAGATACCAGATTATTGTGAAGAGAACAAGTAACCGCCGTACCCGCATCGTACCATCCGGAACCCGAGGCTTCACCCGGAGAAACACTGAGAACCACCTTGTACTGGTTTCTAAAATCTGCCATAACCGTCTCATTGGTGCCGGGCACCCTGTAACCATGCCGTCTGGCCCCGCCATCGCTCCACTGATCAAAGGCGTATCGTATTCCTGCACCGTTATTCTGAATAGAATCCGGAATCCAGAATTCATGTTCCTGTCCCTCGATCCAGCTGAAAACCGTCGTCCCGCTGTATGGCACCCCATCGACTTCAAAAGCCAAATCGGACGGGCTTGTGGTGACGGTCACTAGAATCTCCACCGCAAAATGGGCAACGGCTGTTTTTGCCGTGTCCATCTGTATTGTTCGCAGTGTGTCATCATATACAGTGACCTCGCCGGCCGAACCGATTTCCAATTTCGTGAACAGAAAACCCGGATTCGGCCTGGCGGTGATAACGGCGTTCATTCCCTCGTCATACCAGGCTCCGGGCGGTGGAGGTAATAGGCTGCCAAAAGCCGGATCCGGGCTGACAGCCGAAGAAAGTTCAAATTGTTTCTTCCATTCAGATATAATAGTATAGGAGGTATCCATAACGATATCGAATTCGGTTTCCGTTCCCGTATGACCTCCAGCCCATTCTGTAAAGACCCATCGCTTCCCCTCACTCTGTGCGTATACGGTATCCTCGAAAACCGCCACATGGGCCGTGCTGTCGGCATCATACCATCCGGCCCCGGAAATATTCGAAGTGTCCACAGGCCCATACCCCAGAGCAAGTCTGTGCTGAAGTTTGAAGGCCACATCCAGTGTCAGCTGCAGCATATCATCAGGCACAAGGTACGTCAGGGTGTCATTGGGCACCGAGGGTCCGCTGGTCTTGAATGTATCCAGTGTGTAGCGCGTTCCGCCTTCTCCATAAAAAAGGTCTCTTTCGAACCATATTTTCAGGTTTTGTCCTTTAGAAAAGTAATACTCTCCGGTACCGATGTTGGAAAGCGTATCGATGTTGTGGCCATGGTCTATATAAAAGGTAAACGCCGTATCCGAAGGCGCGGTATTCATGGTGATCTTGCAGACATCCCCGTATAACTCATCGATCCGTGTGTAGTCGTCTCCGAAGGTTCCACCGCTCATACCCGCTGTTTTGGCCGCCAGCTCGCTCCGGGTGCTCTTGTCCCACATGCGAAACGTCATTTCATGGGCCGGATCGGCGCCGGGCAACGTATCGCCGGGCACGGGCACATACCGCAATATCGCCGACACACTGAGGGGGAATAATTTCTCGTCCTGATTTCTACGAATAATCTCGGCTCCGACGCACATATCGCCGTCGAAAATGGCGATCTCATCACCTTCTTCCAGTTTAACACGATTTGTGCCGTACTGGATATACGCGCTGTCAATCCGCGCTACCCGGAAAACTCCCTGCGTCCGTACCGGTATGAAATGTGCCGGCTCATCCTGAGCCGAAGCCGGCGAGATGTAACTGCACCAGCCGATCAGAAAAAGACCGCCCAGGCAACCAATGATTCTCGCTTTCAAATGGATTCCTTCCCTCGTTGGTCAAATGTCCGACGATTGTCTATGAACCGCGCAATCAGGTAAAAACCGCCGGTTTTTAATCGAAAAGAAACGGCGGCTTCCCATCGAATGTCACTGAATCAGCAGCATTTTCTGCGCGCTCCGGTATTTGCCTGCATTGATTTTCATAATATAAACCCCGGATGTCACGCGCCGGCCGCGGCTGTCCCTGGCATCCCACTTGACACGGTGTCTTCCGGCATTCTTGATTTCATCGACAAGAACCCGAACCCGCTGACCCTTGCTGTTATAGATGACCAGGCTGACTTCCATCTGTTCAGGCAGCTGATACTGAATCCATGTATCGGGGTTAAAGGGATTGGGATAATTCCTGTCCAGTCTGAACTCTTCAGGCAATTCCGCATCATCGATATGTGTTCGGATCTGGCCGATCCGGCAGGCGGCATAGAGACCCTCGCCGAATTTCGGCTGTTCGCTTCCCTCGCCCAGCACCTCCATGATCTTCTCTTCTCCCTGAAGCGAATCCCAGATGCGGATGCCGATCTCATGGCCGTCCTGGTATCCGGGCAGAGAAATTTTTTCCGTCTCAACCCGCTTCCATGCCGACACCAGGAGGGGAAAAGCCTCCTGAAACACACCGGCACCGACACAGATATCTCCGTCAAACAGGGCCACCTCATCCCCGTTGTTCAGGTCTGTCTGGGACGCGGTAATCACGACCGGATACTGCATGCCCGTTTCCGTATAGCTGAAGTGGCTGCTCAGAAGCCGGACCACCGGAGGCTGTTCTTTTACCGGACCGGCCTTGCCCATGGAACCGGTCATGCCGGCCGCGGCCGGATAGGTGTAGCTCATGGGGGTATTCACATAAACCAGGTAGCCGTTCCCGGGCGCCAGGCCCGTGCCTCCGTAGGAATCGAAATAGTTGATGTTGATTCCATTGGCCGTGTCCTTGATCCAAACCTCCCCTTCGGAATCGCCCTGAATCACGAAAAGACTCTGGGCCGTAACGATCGCGGAAAATACATCCTGGGCCCAGTACCGCTTCTCATATGGATATCCGATCATCTGAAGGTCCTGCAGGCTGTGGGTGTAATCCGCCGCGTTGACGCCGTATCCTTCAATACCGATGACCTGAGAAGTGGCAGGAGTGCCCTCGTCGTCGAAATACACCTGATAGCCCTTTTTAAAATCCACAGGCCCGATCTCGTTGATTCCCGATCCGATGATATAGGTATTCCCCCTGTCATCCTGACACAGCGCCGTGTTCTGATAAACGACTTGGTTCAGCATTGTACTGATATCGGGCTGGCCGTTTATTTCCGGATTGACATAAAAAGAGATCAGATTGATTTTGTCCTCTTCCAGGCGGATCTGCTGGTTTTTATCCGTCTCGTACATCCTGAGTGCGCTGACCCAGACATCATCCGTGAAGTTCGCCTCGCTCGCCCCGCCGGCATAGGTCGGAATGGCCACGAACATCTTTCCATAGGTCCTCAGATAGGCCTTGAAAGCCAGTCTGTTGGCGGGCCTGGCACCCGGCAGCCCGTTGTCCCGCTCCATCCAGACCGGCACCGAAAAGGACGTGCCTTCATATACAGCCCCCCCGACCACACGGTTCTGCTGGGCGTCCAGAATGACGATTTCATCGCCGGTTTCAATGGGATTGTTGTTGTATTTGATATCATTGCTGATGTGAACCGTAATATAATCCCCGGTGGGCATCGTCACATTAAAAAATTCCAGGTTGACCGCGGTCAGCGGATTCACAATCGTCATCATGGAGGTTTCATCGAATTCACCCGACCCGTAGGTGAAAACCGGATAGGCCCCCAGCTCCCTGTTCTCGCTGGCATCCCAGACTTTGAATATCATGGGATGGCCCTGGATGGCGCCCGGCACGGTGGTGCCGGTCGTGCTCTCCTGATACTGCATCCATACGGTAACGGTAAAGGGGTAGATCCCGTGATATTTTTTCCGACCCACCATTTTCATCTCATTGGGTCCTCCCTGATTGTCAAATATGGCGAATTCATCGCCGGCCGCCAGGTCATTGATGACCGCCTGCCCGGCGGCATTGTAACGAACGATTTTCGCCGACTGAACCACAACGGGTACGGACCGGCCCGAAGGCAGTATATAGTCGTCATCGCCGGTCAGGTCATCATAGGTTTCATTGAAATAGTTCAGGTGGCCCAGGACATTGTCAAAAATGTACAATCCGTCATCGCCATCCGTCAAAAATATATTCTCATCATCCAGAACCGAGATTCCATTAGCCAGAAATCCCGTATCGTAATAGCCGATTTCTACGGGATTGTTCTTATCATCGATCAGGTACACACTCAAACCTCCGGTTCCATCGGCCACATAGACATAACTGCTCCTGACCTCGATGTCGTGTGCGGCACTCCGGGTGCTCATCGTGGAGGCGATTTGAGGATTCGAAAGATTGCGTATGTCGATGACATGAAAGCCCGTGGCGCCACTGGCGATGTAGGCGTAATGACCCAGTACATCCACATCTAAGGATAAAACTCCGGTTAATGGGAGACTGTTAACTTTTACCGGAGAAGCAGGATTGCTCACATCGACAATCCACAAACCGGCGTGTTCAACCGCGATAAAGACGTATGTCTTTGACAGTATTTGATTGCGCCACACCTTCACATCCACTGCCTTGTGGGATACATCCGCAAAACCCCACGAACCCTTCTTCGTCAAAGGATTCGCGATTTCAACAATATACAGTCCCTCATTTCCGTCGGCGATGTAGGCCAGGCCATCGAGCAAGTCTACGGCATAAGCCTTTCCGGATGTGCTTATTTCATCGATGAAACTCAAATCAGCGGCATGGAACCGTTTCAACCCGCCGGAACCGCTGGCCACATAGAGCGTGTCATCCGATACTTTCAAATCATTGGCCTGACAATCATTGTAATCAACCGAATTCGTCACATGGGTCTGGAAAATACTGGTCTGATCACTGATGTCGAGCCGCCGCACTCCGTCATTACTGTCGGCGACAAACACAAAATTCCCGGCCACAGCCACGGCCTGCAGATGACCGGCATCTTCTTTATCCACAAAATAGGAGTCACCGGTCAGATCGTCCGCACAGTACAGGGCGCCTCCGTATTGCAACGAAAGGTAGAGATGCCCGTTGGCTCCGTCATCGAAAAAAGTGATGTGTTTGAGTATGCCCGAATGCGATACCGAATCCGGATCCGGAATGGCGGCGGGTGCGGACACATCGAACATTTTGAGGTTATAGTCTGTACCCCGGGTTCCGACATATACATCCGTCCCGTTCATGGCGATGACATCCGCGATTCCATGTACTGTTTTGCTCCCCTTCACTCCGGACAGATCCGCCACATCCACAACAAGCAGCCGGGTGCTGTCCGCGATAAAAAGGCCGGTAGCCGGGGACCCGTCGAAAGTGGTGGCGCCTGCGGCGATATCCAGGGGAAAGTTTACCCCTTTAAAAATAGCAATTCGATTGAGGGGGCTCGGATCCAAAGGGGCATGTGTCACTATCTGAATTTGGTTATTGGTTCCGATAAAGTCCGGATCAATACAAGCCGCATAGACCGTATCCCGATAGACCGCGACAGACCGTGTAATCTTCGACGACTCTAATTTCGCCCCTGTGGCAGACGCGTTGGCCGGATCTGAAAGGTCAATGACAATCAGTCCGTTGGTCCCGTCGGCCACCATGCAGTAACTGCCGAGCGTGTCGACATCAAAGCTGTAACCGTCTGTTTTGACCGGCTTCTCCAGTTTTGGGGCGCTTGGGTCCGTTACATCGATGATCTGCACACCCCACCCATCGACTCCAATGATATAACCCGCGGAACCCGTCGAATAATTGACCATGGAATGAAGAGGCCGCGGCAGAGCTATCTTTCCTGCTTCAACGGGACTCGCCGGCGCGGTGACATCATACAGCTGTAAATAGCCTCCATAGGCCACGCAAAGAATGGAATCACCGCTCATGGCCGTCGCCTTGACCGGCCCATAGGCCCACCGATGTCCATTTAACGTCACGTTCAGACTGTCCTGTGCCATGAGGGCCTGCCCGGACACGATGAATAAAACGAACAAGAAGCAGGACACAGTGAAAGATCTGGCTTTCATGATGACTCTCCCCATTAGATTGTATTGTTTGAATGATTTTTAAAATTGTACTATCTATTAACCTGTATAGAATGTGATGCGGATGCAGCATACAGCTTCCGGATTTTCAAGACGCGGATTGTAATTCCCCCAGATATAACACATGGCCGTTCAGACAGCCGGGATATCCTTTGACACGATCCAACCCTCTCATCAAACGCTCCCGGCTGTCTGTCGCGTTTGATTCTATTAGCAACCCCCATACCACCCCAAAAAAAAGCCCCGAATCCGATGGATTCGAGGCTGGGTGCAGGGAACTGAAAACCC